>NZ_CP029190.1:1500000-1800000 GCF_008642295.1 Streptomyces venezuelae
GGACCAGGTCGGCGGCCCCGTCGCCGAACTTGGTGAAGAAGCCGGAGACCGCCTCGGCCGCGTGGTCGGTGCCGACGACCAGGCCGTCATGGGCGCCGGCCACCGCGTACTGGGCGATCATGCGCTGCCGGGCCTTGATGTTGCCGTGGACGAAGTCCTGGTGGTGGGCGTCCCGGAAGACCACCCCGGCGGCCACCGCGGCCTCCAGCGCCGCATCGCTCGCCGGCTTCACGTCCACGGTGAGGACGTCGTCGGCGCGGATGAAGGACAGCGCCAGCTGCGCGTCCCGCTCATCGGCCTGGACCCCGTACGGCAGCCGCATCGCGTGGAAGCGGGCCTCGTGGCCGGCCGCCCGGACCCGCTCCACGGCCAGCTGGCACAGCCGCCCGGCAGTGGTGGAGTCGACACCTCCGCTGATCCCGAGCACCAGCGCCCGCAGGCCGGTGGAGGTGAGCCGCTCGGCGAGGAAGGCCACCCGGCGCTCGATCTCCCGCTCGGCGTCGAAGGTCTCGGTGACCTCCAGTTCCCGGGCGATCTGCTGCTGCAGGGCGATGGACGCCGGCTCGGTCACGGCTGCTCCTCTGGTGTTCGTCGGCTACGCGTTCCCGCCCACCCTATCGGCGGCGCAATCCCTCGAAGGAAGGCCTCCACCCCTTCCGAGTGATTCGAACGCCGCATCACGAGGCACTCACCGCCCGCCCCAAGGGCCCGGCCCCGGCCTCGTAAACATGTCCGACCCTTCGCCCCTCCGCACCCGTGACGCCGCTCTGAACAGCCACGTTCTTGGCTCGTCAGTCACCCGCCGCAGCAGCTCGGGAGGAACTTTGCGATCTGTGCATGTTCATGTGGTGTTCGACCGGTATCCGGACGGGGGTGGCTGCGGATGAGGCTGCTCAAACGCCCCGTCCTCGCGGACGGCACCGTCTCCGACAGCGAGCGCCAGCTCTTCGGCGGACCGCTGCGCTACGACGCGGGCTGGGCCGAGCACGAGTACGCCCAGCTGGAGGCCCGCCTGACCGACACCCTGCGCGCCATGCCCAGGATGGTCGGCGGCACCCTGCGGCTGGCCCGGTCCGCCGACCGGCGCGCCCTGTTCACCGTGGCCGCCGCCGAGGCCGGACAGGGCGTGACCGCCGCTCTCGGACTGCTGGTGGTGAATGCCGTCCTCGGCCGGCTGCTCGGCACCGGCACCGCCGCCGAGCGGCTGCACGCAGCGCTGCCCGCGCTGGCGCTCGGCGCGCTGGTCGCCGTCCTCGGCGCCGTACTGGCCTCCTGGTCCACGGCCGCCGCCGGACGGCTGGAGCCCAAGGTGGAGCGGGCCGCCCACGAGCGGTACCTGCACGCCGCGATCCGGGTGGAGCTCGAGGCCATCGAGGACGGCGAGTTCCGGCGGCTGCTGGACAGTGCGCAGTGGGGCCCGCCGGCCGCCCGCCGCACCATCGGCGCCTGCGTGGCCACCCTGAACGCGCTGATCTCGCTGGTCGCCGCGGCCGGGGTGCTCACCGTGCTGCACCCCGCCCTGCTGCCGATGCTGCTGCTGATCGCGGCCCCGCGCGGCTGGGGCGCGATGCGGGTGGCGCAGCGCCGCTACCTGTCGGTGATGAGCTGGGTAGAGCACGTCCGGGCGGCCCGGCTGATCGGGCAGCTGCTGATCTCCCGGACCTCCGCCGCCGAGGTGCGGGTACACGGGGTCGGCCGCTACCTCCTGGGCCACTACCGCAAGATGGGCGAGCACGCCGAGACCGAGGCCACCCGGCTGGCCCGGGACAAGGCCGGCACCGAACTGCTGGCCGCAGCCCTGTCCGGCGCCGCCGCGCTGGTCACCTATGCCGCGATGGGTGCGCTGATCGTCTCCGGCCGGATGGACCTGGCCGTGGCCGGCACCGCGGTGCTCGCGGTGCGCAGCGGCTCGGCCGGACTCGGCGCTCTGGTCTCCAGTACGAACGTGCTGCACGAGGAGTCGCTGTACGTGCGGGACCTGGAGCGGTTCGTCGCCGAGGCCGGGCAGCGGGCCATCCCGGCCGGCGGGCGGGCGCTGCCCGAGCGGTTCGAGGCGGTCCGGCTGACCGATGTCGGGTTCCGCTATCCCGACCGGGAGGAGCCGGCCCTCAGCGGGGTCTCGCTGACCGTGGAGGCGGGCCGGGTGGTGGCCCTGGTCGGCGAGAACGGCTCCGGTAAGTCCACCCTGGTGAAACTGCTGGCCGGGCTGCACCTGCCGGACAGCGGCCGGATCGGCTGGGACGGGGTGGACCTGGCGGAGGCCGACCGGGAGCAGGTCTTCGACCGGGTGGCGCTGCTCACCCAGGACTTCGAGCGCTGGCCGGTGACCGCCCGGACGAACATCGCCATCGGCCGGCCCCAGGAAGTGGAGGGGGTGGACAGCGCCGCCGCGGTGGTCGCGGCGGCCCGGTACGCGGGGGCCGACGCGCTGGTACGGAAGCTGCCGCACGGCTACGAGACCCTGCTCGCCCGGGTGTTCCGGGGCGCCTCCGAGCTCTCCGGCGGCCAGTGGCAGAAGTTCGGCCTGGCCCGCACCCGTTACCGGGACGCCCACGTGATCGTGGTCGACGAACCCACCTCGGCGCTGGACCCGGAGGCGGAGATCGCCGCCTTCGACAGCATCCGCGGCCTGGCCGGGCCGCAGCGGGCGGTGGTCCTGGTCACCCACCGGATGTCGGGGGTCCGGCACGCCGATGTGATCTACGTGCTCCACGAGGGCCGGCTCGTCGAACAGGGCAGCCACCAGGAGCTGTTGGAGCTCGGCGGCCGGTACGCGGCGATGTTCCGGATGCAGGCCGAGCAGTACGGGAAGACGGTGCCCGGCGGCCCGTCTATCCCGCGGCAGGGCGGCGCGCCGCGGAACGACCCGTCCGTCACCTGAAGCGGTGAACTCTCCCTTGTCCGGGGGGAGGCGGGGGTAGGGCACTGCTGATCTCGTGCGGGGGACCGGGCCGGCCGGTCCCCCGCACCCGTGCGGAGAAAGGCCGATCCTGTCGTGACCCAGGCGTCCCAGCCGTCCCAGAAATCCCAGGCGTCCCAGCCGTTCCGGCTGCCGGATTTCTACGTGCCGTATCCGGCGCGACTGAACCCCCATCTGGAGACCGCGAGAGCCCACACCAGACGATGGGCCCGCGCCTTCGGCATGCTGGAGGGCTCCGGGGTCTGGGAGGAGAGCGACCTCGACGCGCACGACTACGCGCTGCTCTGCGCTCACACCCATCCCGACTGCGACAGCGACGCCCTGAACCTGGTCACCGACTGGTACGTGTGGGTGTTCTTCTTCGACGACCACTTCCTGGAGATGTACAAGCGCACCCAGGACCGGGAGGGCGCCCGGGACTACCTGGAGCGGCTGGCCGCCTTCATGCCGATGGACCTGGCCGACGGATTCCCCGAGGCCGCCAATCCGGTCGAGGCCGGGCTCGCCGATCTGTGGGCGCGGACCGTCCCGGCGATGTCCATGGACTGGCGGGAACGATTCTCCGAGAGCACCAGGAACCTGCTCAACGAGTCCATGTGGGAACTGGCCAACATCAACATCGGGCGGATCGCCAACCCCCTCGAGTACATCGAGATGCGCCGCAAGGTGGGCGGCGCCCCCTGGTCGGCGGGCCTCGTCGAATACGTGTCGGCGGAGGTCCCGGCCCGGGTCGCGCACTCCCGGCCGCTGGCGGTGCTGCGGGACGCCTTCGCGGACGCCGTGCACATCCGGAACGACATCTTCTCCTACCGGCGGGAGGTCGCCGACGAGGGCGAGCTCTCCAATGCCGTCCTGGTCCTGGAGACCTTCCTGGGCTGCTCGACCCAGGAGGCCGCCGACGCCTCCAACGACCTGCTCACCTCCCGGCTCCAGCAGTTCGAGCACACCGCACTCACCGAGATCCCCCAGCTGGCCGCCGACCGGGGCCTGGACCCGGCCGAGGCTGCGGCCGTGCTCGCCTACGCCAAGGGCCTGCAGGACTGGCAGTCCGGCGGCCACGCATGGCACATGGTCTCCAGCCGCTATATGAACGAGGAGGCCCGGGCCGCCGCGCCCGTCACCCTGCCCTTCCTGCCGGCCGGCCTCGGCACCGCCGCCCTGGACATCCGCTCCCTGTTCGCCCCGCGCGCGGCGGAACTGCGCCGCCGGTCCTTCACCCATGTACCGTTCGAGAAGACCGGCCCGTCGGTGATCCCGGAGATCCGGCTGCCGTTCGACCTGAAGCTCAGCCCGCACCACCGGCACGCCCGGGAGGAGTCGGTGGCCTGGGCGCGCCGGATGGGCCTGCTGGACGCCCGGCCCGGCGATCCGGCCACCGCGATCTGGAACGAACCCAGACTCCGCGGCTACGACTTCGCGCTGTGCTCGGCGGGCATCGACCCCGACGCCACCCCCGAGCAGCTGATCCTCAACGCGTGCTGGCTGACCTGGGGCACGTACGGGGACGACTACTACCCGGTGGCCTTCGCCCGGACCCGGAACCTCGCTGCGGCCAAGGCGGCCACGGCCCGGCTGGTCGCCGTGATCCCGGTGGACCACGCGGAACAGCCGGAGCCGCACACCCCGCTGGAGCGGTCCCTGGCCGACCTGTGGGTCCGGACGACCGGGGGCATGGCCGCCGGGCACCGGGCGGAGTTCCGCGCCACCCTGGTCACCATGCTGGACAGCTGGGTGTGGGAGGTGGACAACGCGATCGCCCACCGCATCCCGGACCCGGTGGACTACGCGGAGATGCGCCGGCGCACCTTCGGCAGCGAGCTCACCATGTACCTGTGCCGGCTGGGCCTGGCGGGCCGGGGTATCCCGGACGCGATCCACGCCTCCGGGGTGATGCGGTCGCTGGAGAACGCGGCGGCGGACACGGCCTGCCTGATCAACGACATCTTCTCCTACCAGAAGGAGATCGAGGTCGAGGGCGAGCTGCACAACCACATCCTCGTCACCCGGAACTTCTTCGACATCGGCTACCCGGAGGCCCTGCACATCTGCCATGAGCTGATGACCCGGCGCATCCAGGAGTTCGAGCACATCGCGGCGACCCAGCTGCCGGTGCTGTGCGAGGACTGGAAACTGGACCGGGAGGCCCGGGCCGGCCTCGACGCCTATGTGGCGGAACTCCGGGACTGGCTGGCCGGCATCCTCCACTGGCACCGGACAGTACGCCGCTACCGCCCCGAGGACCTGCGCCCGGCACCCACCGGACCGATCCCGGGCGTCCGGTCCGCCGGCTTCGGCATGTCGGCCGCGAGGATCCCCTGGACCGCGTAGGGGGCACGGCGAAAGGCCGCAACCCTCGGGTTGCGGCCTCGCAGCAGACTTACGGAGTCAGGGACCTCTTCAAGCGACGACGCCGATACGGCCCGCCACCCCGTCGTGGCCGTCGTGGTGGATCGGGGTGTGCGCGCCGGTGAGGGCGGCCCCGGTGCCGCCGCGCCGGTTGGCGACGATCTCGGCGGCGATGGACAGGGCGGTCTCCTCCGGGGAGCGGGCGCCGAGGTCCAGGCCGATCGGGGAGCGCAGCCGAGCGAGCTCCAGCTCGGTGATGCCGACCTCGCGGAGCCGCTTGTTGCGGTCCTCGTGCGTCCGGCGGGACCCCATCGCGCCGACGTACGCGACGGGCAGCCGCAGGGCCGTCTCCAGGAGCGGTACGTCGAACTTGGCATCGTGGGTGAGCACGCAGAGCACGGTCCGGCCGTCCACCTCGGTGGACTCCAGGTAGCGGTGCGGCCAGTCCACGACGATCTCGTCGGCCTCGGGGAAGCGGGCCTTGGTCGCGAACACCGGCCGGGCGTCACAGAGGGTGACGTGATAGCCGAGGAACTTGCCGATCCGCACCAGGGCGGAGGCGAAGTCGATGGCACCGAAGACGATCATGCGCGGGGCCGGGACGCTGGACTCGACCAGCACCTTCAGCGGCTCTCCGCAGAGCCGGCCGTCCGCGCCGATCTCCAGGACGCCGGTCTTGCCGGCGTCCAGCATGGCGCGGGCTTCCTCGGCGATGGTCCGGTCGAGCTCGGGGTGCCCGCCGAGCCCGCCCTCGTACGGACCTTCCGTACGGACGAGTACGGCGCGGCCCATCAGCTCGGCCGGCCCGGCGGCCAGCCGGGCCACGGCCGCGGGCTCGCCCGCCGCCGCGGCGGCCAGCGCGGCCTCGAACACGGCCCGCTCCGGGGAGCCGGCCAGTACCGGGGTGACCAGGATGTCGATGATTCCGCCGCAGGTCAGACCCACGGCGAAGGCATCGTCGTCGCTGTAGCCGAAGCGTTCCAGGACGGTCTCGCCGTCCTCGATCGACTGCCGGCACAGCTCGTAGACCGCACCCTCCACACATCCACCGGACACCGAGCCGATGGCCTCGCCCTCGCCGTCGACGGCGAGCGCGGCGCCCGGTTGCCGCGGGGCGCTCCCGCCGACCGCCACCACGGTGGCCACGGCGAAGTCACGTCCCTGCTCGACCCACCGGTTCAGCTCTTCGGCGATGTCCAGCATTGCGGCCTCCTGACGAGGTTCGGATTCCAGTATCGGATGGGTGAAGGGTGCGGGCCCGCCGGTCATACCGGCGCCGGTCAGCTGATGCCGAGCCAGCCCTCGATCGGGTGGAGCGAGTAGAAGACCACGAAGAGCGCGGTCAGACCCCACATGAAGGCACCGATCTCGCGGGCCTTGCCCTGGGCGATCTTGATGGCCACGTACGCGATGACACCGGCGGCGACACCGGGAGTGATCGAGTAGGTGAAGGGCATGATCACGACGGTCAGGAAGACCGGGATCGCGGTGGCGGTGTCCGCCCAGTCCACGTGGCGGGCGTTCGCCATCATCATCGCGCCGATGACGACCAGGGCCGCGGAGGCGACCTCACCCGGGACGATCTGCGTGATCGGGGTGAAGAACAGGCAGGCGGCGAAGAAGAGACCGGTCACCACGGAGGCGAGACCCGTACGGGCACCCTCGCCGACACCGGTGGCGGACTCGACGAACACGGTCTGGCCGGAGCCGCCCGAGACACCGCCGATGGCGCCGCCGGCACCGTCGATGAACAGGGCCTTCGACAGACCCGGCATCCGGCCCTTGTCGTCGGCGAGCTTGGCCTCGGTGCCGACACCGATGATGGTGGCCATCGCGTCGAAGAAGCCGGCCAGCACCAGGGTGAAGACGATCATGCCGACGGTGAGGACACCGACGTCGCCCCAGCCGCCGAACTCGACGTCGCCGAAGAGCGAGAAGTCCGGCATCGAGACCGCGGAGCCGGCGAGCTCCGGCGGGCCGCTCTTCCAGGCCTTGTCCTCGATGTCGACGATGGCGTTGATGATGACGGCGAGGACGGTTCCGACGACGATGCCGATCAGGATCGCGCCGGGGACCTTGCGGGCCTGGAGCATGAAGATGGCCAGCAGGGTCACACAGAAGATCAGGACGGGCCAGCCGGCCAGCTCACCGACCGAACCGAGCTGGACGGGGGGACCGAACTCCGGGCCCCGCCCGACGAAACCGGCGTTGACGAGGCCGATGAAGGCCACGAAGGTGCCGATACCCATGGTGATCGCATGCTTGAGCGCCAACGGGATCGCATTCATGATCATCTCGCGGAGGCCGGTGACGACCAGGAGACAGATCACGACACCGTAGATGACACACATGCCCATGGCCTGCGGCCAGGTCATGGCGGGAGCCACCTGCGAGGCCAGCACGCCGGAGACGGAGAGTCCGGCGGCGAGGGCGAGCGGTACCTTGCCCACGAAGCCCATGAGGAGCGTGGTCACGGCAGCTGCGAACGCCGTGGCGGTGATGAGCGCCGCCGGGGCCATCGCGTTGCCGGCGACGTCCTTGCCGGAAAGGATCAGCGGGTTGAGCAGGAGGATGTACGCCATGGCCATGAAGGTCGTGATACCGCCACGAACCTCGTTGCCGACGTTGGATCCTCTGTGGGTGATGTGAAAGTACCGGTCGAGCCAAGACTTGCCGGCCGGGGGACGCGAGCCTTCGCCGGCGTCTTCCGCGGTGGTCTTGGGCTCCACAGACGACTGGGTCATGGTGCCTAACTCCCAAGGTTCAAAGGGGCACCCGCGCTGGGGATTGGTGACTGCGGGATTTGGGATGAAACGTTTGGCTGCACGACCCGGGGGACGGCCCGAGACGAAGCAAGGGGACTTCGGTTACTGCTGCTGATGCGGTACTGCGGTCACTGCTGTTACTGCTGCTACTGCGGGGGTGAAGAGAACCGCGAGCGGTGCGGTACTTCGTACTCCGGGCGGTGTGACCGTGAAGTGTGACGTTCCCGTGTCACACCGCCCGGAGAGCTTGGGTCCCTAGAGGGTGCCGGTGAGGGCCTCGGGACGGATCGGGGTCTTGTTCAGCTCCAGACCGGTCGCCTGCCGGATCGCCGCGAGGACGGCCGGGGTGGACGACAGGGTGGGGGCCTCACCGAGACCGCGCAGACCGTAGGGGGCGTTCGGGTCCGCGAGCTCCAGGACGTCGACCGGGATGGTCGGGGTGTCGAGGATGGTGGGGATCAGGTAGTCCGTGAAGGAGGGGTTGCGCACCTTCGCGGTCTTCGGGTCGACGATGATCTCTTCCATGACCGCCACGCCGAGACCCTGGGTGGTGCCACCCTGGATCTGGCCGACCACGGAGAGCATGTTCAGCGCCTTGCCGACGTCCTGGGCGGTGGCCAGCTCGACGACCTTGACGAGGCCGAGCTCGGTGTCCACCTCGACCACCGCACGGTGCGCGGCGAAGGTGTACTGGACGTGGCCGTCGCCCTGGCCGGTCTTCAGGTCGAAGGCGACCGTCGGACGGTGACGGAACTCGAGCTCGAGGTCGATCGCCTCGTTCTCCAGGATGTCGGCGATGTCCGCGAGGACCTCGCCGCCGTCGGTCACGACCTTGCCGCCCTCCAGGAGCAGCTCGGCGTGGGCCCAGGCCGGGTGGTAGGAGCCGTTCTTGCGGCGGCCCATCTCCAGCAGCGCCTCGCGGACGGCCTCACAGGTGTTCTTCACCGCGCCACCGGTCATGTACGTCTGCCGGGAGGCGGACGTGGAACCGGCGGAGCCGACCTGGGTGTCGGCCGGGTGGATGGTCACCTGCGTGACACCCAGCTCGGTACGGGCGATCTGCGCGTGGACGGTGACACCGCCCTGGCCGACCTCCGCCATGGCCGTGTGGACCATCGCGACCGGCTCGCCGTTGATGACCTCCAGGCGCACCCGGGCGGTGGAGTAGTCGTCGAAGCCCTCGGAGAAGCCGACGTTCTTGATGCCGACCGCGTAGCCGACGCCGCGGACGACGCCCTCGCCGTGGGTGGTGTTGGACAGGCCGCCCGGCAGCGCGCGGACGTCCGCGCCCTCGCCGGCGGTCTCCCACTGGCGCTCCGGCGGCAGCGGGCGGGCCTTGACCCGGCGCAGCAGCTCGGCGACCGGCGCCGGGGAGTCCACGACCTGGCCGGTGGGCATGATCGTGCCCATCTCCATGGCATTCAGCTGGCGGAACTCGACCGGGTCCATGCCCAGCTTCGCCGCGAGCTTGTCCATCTGGGCCTCGTACGCGAAGCAGGCCTGGACGGCGCCGAAGCCGCGCATGGCGCCACAGGGCGGGTTGTTCGTGTAGAGCGCGATCGCCTCGATGTCGACGTCGTCGATGACGTACGGGCCGACGGAGAGCGAGGAGGCGTTGCCGACCACGGCCGGGGAGGCCGAGGCGTACGCGCCGCCGTCCAGGACGATCCTGCACTTCATGTGCGTGATCTTGCCGTCCTTGGTGGCGCCGTGCTCGTACCAGAGCTTCGCCGGGTGGCGGTGCACATGGCCGAAGAAGGACTCGAACCGGTTGTAGACGATCTTGACCGGCTTGTTGGTCGCGAGGGCCAGCAGGCAGGCGTGGATCTGCATCGAGATGTCCTCGCGACCGCCGAAGGCACCGCCGACGCCGGAGAGCGTCATGCGCACCTTCTCCTCGGGCAGGCCGAGGACGGGGGCGATCTGCTTGAGGTCCGAGTGCAGCCACTGGGTGGCGACGTAGAGGTCGACACCGCCGTCCTCGGACGGTACGGCCAGACCGGACTCCGGGCCGAGGAAGGCCTGGTCCTGCATGCCGAAGGTGTACTCGCCCTCGACGATGACATCGGCGCGCTTGCGCGCCTCTTCCACGTTGCCGCGGATGATCGGCTGGCGGTGCACGATGTTCGGGTGCGGGACGTGGCCGGAGTGGTGGTCGTCGCGGCCCTCGTGGATCAGCGGCGCGTCGGCGGCGAGGGCGGAGGCCTCGTCCGTGACGAGCGGCAGCTCCCTGTAGTCGATCTTGATCTTGGCCGCGGCGCGGCGGGCGGTCTCCGGGTGGTCGGCGGCCACGAGGGCGACCGGCTCACCGTGGTGGCGCACCCGGCCGTTGGCGAGGACCGGGGTGTCCTGGATCTCCAGCCCGTAGTTCTTCATCTCGGCCGGCAGGTCGTCGTACGTCAGCACCGAGTAGACGCCGGGCATGGCCAGCGCCTCGGAGATGTCGATGGAGACGATCTCGGCGTGGGCCACGGTGCTGCGCAGGGTCTGGCCCCACAGCATGTCCTCGTGCCACATGTCCGAGGAGTAGGCGAACTCGCCGGTGACCTTGAGGGTGCCGTCCGGGCGGAGCGTGGACTCGCCGATGCCGCCCTTGGTGTGCTTCTGGGTGACGTTCGTCGGCGTACCGGCGGGCGCGGTGCGGGTGTTCTGAGCCATGATCAGACCGCCTCTCCCTGACGGGCCGCCGCCAGGCGGACGGCGTCGAGGATCTTCTCGTAGCCCGTGCAGCGGCAGAGGTTGCCGGACAGGGCCTCACGGATGTCCTGGTCGGACGGGTCGGCGTTCTGCTCCAGGAGCGCATCGGCCTGGACCAGCAGACCCGGGGTGCAGAAACCGCACTGGACGGCGCCGGCGTCGATGAACGCCTGCTGGATGTTGGAGAGCTCGACTCCCTCACCGGTCTGGGAGTCGGTCCCCTTGGCCGACCACTGCTTGGCCTCGTCGGTGGACACGCCCTTGCCGCCGCCTCCGCAGGCGCCGGTGCCACAGCCGTGCTCCTCGCGCTGCTTGGCGAAGTCGGCCAGGCCCTCGACGGTCACGACGTCGCGGCCCTCGACCTGACCGGCCGCGACCAGACAGGAACAGACCGGCACGCCGTCGAGGCGGACGGTGCAGGAACCGCACTCGCCCTGCTCGCAGGCGTTCTTCGAGCCGGGCAGGCCCAGGCGCTCACGCAGGACGTAGAGGAGGGACTCGCCCTCCCAGACGTCGTCGGCTTCCTGCGGACGGCCGTTGACAGTGAAATTGACGCGCATGATTACGCAGCCCCTTCAAGCGAGCGGCCGTTCGTGCCGCGGTACTGCTCCCAGGTCCAGACGAGCTGGCGGCGAGCAAGGATGCCAACCGCGTGACGGCGGTACTTCGCCGTGCCACGGACGTCGTCGATCGGGTTGCACGCGGCGGAGGCGAGCTCACCGAACTGCTTGGCGATCGACGGGGTGATGACCTTGCCGTTGTCCCAGAAGCCGCCCTCTTCGAGCGCGGCGTTCAGGAATTCCTCGGCGGCCTTGGCCCGGAGCGGGGTCGGGGCGGCCGAGCCGATGCCCGTACGCACCGTGCGGGTGTCGGGGTGCAGCGCGAGGCCGAAGCCGCAGACCGCGATGACCATCGCGTTGCGGGTGCCGACCTTGGAGTACTGCTGCGGGCCCGTGGCGTTCTTGATGTGAACCGTCTTGATGAGCTCGTCGGCGGCCAGCGCGTTGCGCTTCACACCGGTGTAGAACTCGTCGATCGGGATCATGCGCGAGCCGCGTACGGACTCGACCTCGACCTCGCAGCCTGCGGCGAGCAGGGCGGGGTGGGAGTCACCGGCCGGCGAGGCGCAACCGAGGTTGCCGCCGACACCGCCGCGGTTGCGGATCTGCGGGGACGCGACCGTGTGCGAGGCGAGCGCGAGACCCGGCAGCGTGGTGCGCAGGTTCTCCATGATCTGGGTGTACGGAACGGAGGCGCCCAGCCTGGTGACCTCCTCGCCTACCTCCCACTCCCGCAGCAGTTCGATGCGGTTGAGGTCGAGGAGGTATTCCGGACGGCGGTGGTCGAAATTGATCTCGACCATGATGTCGGTGCCACCCGCAATCGGCACAGCTGTGGGGAACTCGGCCTTAGCGGCGAGCGCCTCCTCCCAGCTGGCGGGGCGAAGGAAGTCCATGTGCGGCTCTCTTCTTCTTCATTGGGTCGTTCACTTCAAGCCAGGAGGCCGAAGGGCCCTCGACTGGTCGTTCACGTGCTGTTAACGCGGTGTGGAGCCAGTACACAAGCCGCGCGTCCCCCGAGTGCAGTCACCGAAACCATGAAGGAGTTGGCTGGCGGCCTCCCTCGTCTTGTAGATTCGTATGAAAGGCAGGATGCGACGACCTGCCCGATTTCCAACGGCAACATCGAGACAGATCGGCGGCGACATCATGCGGCTGCGCGCACTGCTGGAGACCGAGGCGCTGGGGCTGCGGCTGCTGGGCGGCGAGGAAGAACTCGACCGCACGGTCCGCGGGGTCATGACCACGGACCTGAGGGATCCCAGCCGATACCTCTCCGGAGGAGAACTTGTCCTGACAGGACTGGCCTGGAGGCGAAATTCAGCCGACTCGGAGCCGTTCGTACGAATCCTCGCCAGCGCGGGAGTGGCGGGCCTGGCGGCCGGCGAGGCCGAGCTCGGGGCCATCCCGGATGATCTGGTTTCCGCCTGTCTCAGAAACCGTCTTCCGCTGTTCGCCGTAAACGAAGACGTTGCATTCGCCACCATTACCGAGTACGTGGTGCGGCAGGTCTCCGGAGAGCGTGCGGGCGACCTCGCGGCCGTGGTCGACCGCCACCGGCGGCTGATGACCTCGGGCCCCGCGGGCGGCGGACCTGACGTAGTACTCGATCTGCTCACCACGGACCTCGATCTGCGGGCCTGGGTGCTGTCCCCCACCGGCCGGCAGATCGCCGGGGCCGGAGAACCGCTCGCACCGGGCATCTGCGCGGCGCTGTCGAGCGAGCACCTCGCGGCGGTCCGGACCGGCCGCCGGGGCCCGCACCGGATCTCCATCCAGGGTATTACCTACTCCCTGTTCCCGATCAGAGGCGTGGCCCGGGGTGCCGGACCGGGCGGCCGGGACGTCCGGGAGACCGTGCTCTCGGACTGGCTGCTGGCCGTGGAGGCGGACGCCGGCGACTGGCCCGCCGAGCGGCTGGACCTGCTGCAGGGCGTCACCCAGCTGATCGCGGTCGAGCGGGACCGGCGCGATGCCGCCCGGACGGTGCGCCGCCGGCTCGCCCAGGAGGTGCTGGAGCTGGTCCAGACGGGCGCCGCGCCCGCCGAGATCGCCGCCAGGCTGCGGGTCGCCGCACCGGTGCTGCTGCCCGGGCTGGGCACCGCCCCGCACTGGCAGGTCGTGGTGGCCCGGGTGGACTGGGAGGGCGGGGACATCCCCGGCGGCCCGGTCGCCCAGTCGCTGCTGGAGGAGATCCTCGTCGACCCGTCGGTGTCCGGGCCGGAGCCCTCCGACCGGATCGCCGTCGCCCACACCGGGGACGAGGCCATCGCCCTGGTGCCGCTGCCGGCGCTGCCCGCGGACGCCGAGGAGAAGGGCCCGGACAGCGCCCTGCACGCCGATGCGCTGCTGGCCTCCGTACGGGAGCCGCTGGCCGCCGGTCTGGACGGGGACGGGCGGCTCACCCTGGGCGTCAGCGCCGCCGTGCACTCCGCGGAGGGACTGCGGGGCGCCCTGGAGGAGGCCCGGCACGCCCGCCGGGTCGCCGCGGCCCGCCCGGGCCGGGTCTGCGCGGCCGGACACCACGAGCTGGCCTCGCACGTGCTGCTGCTGCCCTTCGTCCCGGACGACGTCCGGCGGGCCTTCACGGCCCGGCTGCTGGACCCGCTGCGGGACTACGACCGGCGGCACCGGGCGGAGCTCATCCCCACCCTGGAGGCCTTCCTGGACTGCGACGGCTCCTGGACCCGCTGCGCGACCCGGCTGCACCTGCACGTCAACACGCTGCGTTACCGGGTCGGGCGAATCGAGCAGTTGACGGCGCGCGATCTTTCGCGGCTGGAGGACAAGCTGGACTTCTTCCTGGCACTGCGGATGAGCTGAGCCGATACCCGATCCGGGGGCACCTGCCCGCCCCCTGCCCGCTCCCTGCCCGCTCTCTGGACACTCCTGACGCGATGTCCGCACTTTGTGAAAGAGTTCACCCGACCCCTTGGCCGATCAAGCCGATCCGTGCTGTCATTTCGCCCCAGGGCTCAATGACGTGCTGCTCGGTTGCTTGGGGAGGGCAATGTGGCGGACACCGCCATGTCGGGTGCCGGAACTACCGGGGGCGACGACCCCCTCCAGCGGGCGATATGGCGGCTGCGTTCGCGCGGCTGTTGGACCGACGCGGCGGCGCTGCTGACACCGCACACGGACGACGCCGGTCCGGCCGTCCAGCGCACCGCGCTGCTGGTCGAGCGCTGCCTGTTCACCGGACAGGGCTGGGCCGAGGCGGAGGACGCGCTGCGCACCGCGGAGGCGGTGGCCCGGGACGACGATGCGCGGGGCGCTGCCGCGTGTGAGCGCGGGCAGCTGGCGTACGCGGCGACGGTGCTCGGGATCCGGGACCGGGCCGACGAGGCCCGCTCGGCCCTGGGGCGGGCCGCGGCCCTGCTGTCCCCCGGCTCACGGACCCGGCCGCTGCTGGACTTCCGCCGCGGCCTGGTGGCCGAGCACCTGGCGGACACCCCGCAGTCGGCCCGGCCGGCCTACCGGCGGGCCCATGCGGGGGCGGCGGCCCAGGGGGACGTCCTGCTGCTGTCCTTCACCTGGCGGCACCTGGCCGGGCTGGCCCTGCGGGACGGCGAGGTCGCCGAAGCCAGGCACGGCTTCGCCGAGTCCCTGCGGATCCGGGAGGAGCTGGGCTTCCTGGTGGGCACGGCTCCGGCGCTGGCCGCGCTGGCGGACGCCGAGCCGGAACCGGAGGCCACCCGCCTCCGCGCGGAGGCCCGCCGGCTGTTCCACCTCCTGGGCGGCATCCCCACCTGGCTGGCCGACCACCTCCACCCCGCCCCCGCGACGTAGCCGCTGCGCGGAGCGTTCCCCCACCCCACCCCTTCCCGAAACCGGGGCCCTTGGCCCCGGACCCCACGGGGCCACACCCGCCCCGGGCGCTTCGCGCCCGCGGGGGCGGGCAGCGCCCCGACGCTCCGCCGGACATCCGCCCATCGCCCCGGCTTCGCCGGGCAGGACCCGGCCGCGGCCCGTGACCGCGCCACCCGCCGGCCCGGCTCCGCCGGACACCCGGCCCGCGGTCCGAGGAGTCCGGGGCGAAGCCCCTGGACCAAGGTGCCGGGCGCGGCCCACGGCCGGGCCGCCCGTCGTCCCGGCTTCGCCGGACACCCGGGCGGTGGCCCGAGGAGTCCGGGGCGAAGCCCCTGGACCAGGTGCCGGGCAGAGCCCGGGCGCAGCCCGTGGCCGCGCTACCCGCCGTCCCGGCTTCGCCGGACATCGCGCCCGTGGCCCGGGGAGACCGGGGCGAAGCCCGTGGCCGGGGGCGGTCAGGGCCGGGTCGGGGTGAAGTGGGCGTGGATCAGGGGTTCCGCCGTGGGGAGGTCCGCTGCGATCAGGGCCTCCAGGATGGCCGCGTGCTCGGCCGCGTCGGCGATCAGGCCGGCCCGCTGCGCCCGCGGAGCGCCCGGCAGCGGCCACTGGGCCCGCCGGTGCAGGTCGTCCGCGACCTGGAGCAGCTGCCGGTTGCCGGCCGCCGCCAGCACCGCCCGGTGAAAGGCCCGGTCCGCCTCCGCATAGGCCGCCGCGTCGCCCAGCGCCGCCGCCGCACCGGCGGCGGCAGCCGCCGGGCGCAGGGCCTCCCAGGCCTCGGCCGGCAGTGTGCGGGCCAGCCGCAGCATCACCGGGACCTCCAGCAGGGCCCGTACCTCGGCCAGTTCGGCCAGCTCCCGGGCCGTCCGGCTGATCACCCGGAAGCCGCGGTTCGGCAGGCATTCCACGGCCCCCTCCAGGGCCAGCTGCTGCATCGCCTCGCGGACCGGGGTCGCCGAGACCCCGAAGCGCTCCCCCAGGGCGGGCCCGGAGTAGATCTCCCCGGGCACCAGCTCGCCGTCCACCAGCGCGGTCCGCAGCGCGTCGAGGACCTGCCCGCGTACGGAATGGCGCCGGACCTTCTGGCGGGGCAGTCGGACCTCGGCCGCGTCGTGCACTCGGTCCTCCCGGCTGATCTCGTGCTTTCCCAGAGGATAGGCGACGCGATCCGGACAGTCTGATACCGGACAGCCCCCGTCCCGGGAGGGTTTGATCCGCCGAGGATCAGGTAAGGTAAGGCTTACCTGTTAACGATCGCGTGATTCGGTGGTCCTGCATGACCGTCCCGGCAGTGCTCCCCGTCACGACCGCCCCGGCCGGCTCTCCGGTGGCGGACGCGTACGCGCGCCTCGCCGAGGCGTACCCCGGCCTCCGGGTGACCGAGCTCGACGTGCACGAATCCGCCCCTCGCGGTGCGGGGTGGGTCGGCGCGGACGAGCTCGCCGCGGGCGGGGCGGCCCTGGACGCCTTTCTCGACTGGGACGCGGCCCAGGTCCTGCGGGACTACGGGGAGCCGGGCCGGCCGGACGTGGTGGCCGGCTTCGGTCTCCACCGGTACGCCTGGCCGGCCTGCCTGCTGTTCACGGTGCCCTGGTTCCTGCACCGGCGGGTCCCCCGGCTGCCGGCCGCCCGGGTCTCCTTCCACCGGGAGCTCGGCCGGATGGCCGTACGGCCGGAAGGTTTCGCCTGTCTGCCGGACGACCCCGCGGCGGCGCTCCCGGGGGCCAGGGTCGTGCCCGACGAGGAAGCGCTCCGGGCGGAGGTGCGGGCTGCGGTGGCCGAGCACCTCGAACCGGTGATGAAAGGTTTCTCCACCCGGATGCGGCGCGGTCGGCGGGCCCTGTGGGGCATGGTGACCGATGACGTCACCGAAGGCCTCTGGTACCTCGGCGAACTGTTCGGCGAGGAAGACCGCGCCCGGGCCGAGCTCGGCCTGCTGCTGCCCGGCGGAACCCTCCCGTACACGGGCGGCAGCGGCTTCCGGACCCTTCCCGGCCCGGACGGTCGCCCGCTCGCCACCCGCGACCGGATCAGCTGCTGCCTCTTCTACACCATCCGCCCCACCGACCCCTGCGCCACCTGCCCGCGCACCTGCGACTCCGAGCGGCTCGGCCAACTGACCCCCTAACGGCCCGCCGTCGGCCCGGCCAACCGGCCGACGCCCGCCGAAACCGGCTGCACGGGTGGTCGTAATCGAACGCAACTCCCGCACATGGAACCGCAGTTCGAGTCACAACACCCTATCCGGAGGGACCCACACCCCATCAGAGTCCTCTTGCCCCAAAACCCGCGTGCGGGCCGGACCGGTTCCGCCACTATGGCGCCCGGAATGCCGCTCACGCGACGCGAGTCTTCAGGCAAGGGACACCGGATGAGACTGACCGACATATCGCTGGACTGGCTGCTTCCCGGCAGCCTGTTGATCCTGGGCGTACTTGCGGCAGTGGCGGTGCTGGCCCGGGGCAGGCGCGACAGCGAGAAGGCCGCGGCGGACGACAGCTGGGAGCGCAGCGAGGAGCGCCGGCGCCGCAAGGAGGCCATCTACGGCACCGCCTCGTACGTCCTGCTCTTCTGCTGCGCGGCGGTGGCCGCCGCGCTCTCCTTCCACGGACTGGTCGGCTTCGGCCGGCAGAACCTCAATCTCTCCGGAGGCTGGGAGTACCTGGTCCCCTTCGGCCTCGACGGCGCCGCCATGTTCTGTTCGGTGCTCGCCGTCCGCGAGGCCAGCCACGGTGACGCTGCCCTCGGCTCCCGGCTGCTGGTCTGGCTGTTCGCCGGCGCAGCCGCCTGGTTCAACTGGGTGCACGCCCCCCGGGGGCTGGGCCACGACGGGGCGCCCCAGTTCTTCGCCGGAATGTCGCTCTCCGCGGCCGTCCTCTTCGACCGCGCGCTCAAGCAGACCCGCCGGGCGGCACTCCGCGAGCAGGGTCTGGTGCCCCGCCCGCTGCCGCAGATCCGGATCGTCCGCTGGCTCCGGGCCCCCCGGGAGACCTTCGGTGCCTGGTCCCTGATGCTGCTGGAGGGGGTCCGCACCCTCGACGAGGCGGTGGACGAGGTACGGGAGGACAAGCGGGAGAAGGAGCAGGAGCGGCTGCGCCGGCGCGAGCACCAGCGCCGGGAACGCGCCCACATCAGGGCATTGGGCCGGCAGCACCGGGCCTTCGGTCTGCCCCGGGCCCGCGGCCGTCAGGTCGAGGCACCCCCCGGTCTCGCTCCGGGTACTGGCTCCGCGCCGGTCGGCGCGGAGCCCGCCATAGCGGAACCGGGACAGCTGCCCGTACGCCGCCGGCCCTCCCTGCAGGCCGTTCACGGAACCGACCCGGGTGAGGCCCGGACCGTGGACCTGACCGCCGAGGACGACACCCAGACCATTCCCCGACTCGACTCTCTGGAGCGCAAACTCAAGGACCTCGAGCAGCAGTTCGGCTGAGCGGCAGGCCCGGTCGGCCCGGCCGGCCCGGGCCGCGGCTCAGTCCGGGCCGCCCCCGTCCAGTTCGAACCACACCACCTTGCCGCCGCCGGCCGGGGCCACTCCCCAGGCATCGGCGAGCGCCTGCACCAGCATCAGCCCCCGGCCGTGCGTACCGTCGTCGGCGATCGGTACGTACGGCCGGGGCCGCCGAGCGGTCCCGTCCCGCACCTCCACCCGTAACC
The DNA here is from genome assembly GCF_008642295.1 of Streptomyces venezuelae. Taxonomy (GTDB): domain Bacteria; phylum Actinomycetota; class Actinomycetes; order Streptomycetales; family Streptomycetaceae; genus Streptomyces; species Streptomyces venezuelae_C. Next base: position 1,518,750 of record NZ_CP029190.1, read on the forward strand.
GGGTGTCGGCGAGCCGGAGGCTCACCTCGGCTCCCTGGTCGGTGTGGACCAGCGCATTGGTCACCAGTTCGGTGGCCAGCAGCTCCGCCACGTCCGCGGTGTCCGCCCGGCACCGGTGCCGGAGCATCTCCCGCAGGTCCCTGCGGACTTCGCCCACCGCCTTCAGATCCGCCCGGCGCACCCTCCGAGTGATCTCGGTCTTCGCCCCCACCCGCACGGCGACGTACCTCCCCGTATGAATTCCGCCTTCGAACAGGCCTACGGGATGCATGCCCGCCGGAGGGAAACGCACTCCTCCCGGCCTGTAACGGAGTTACGGACGCGGCACGTTGCGCAGGTTGGATCGAGCCATCTGCAGCATTCGGCCCACCCCGCCGTCCAGCACGATCTTGCTGGCGGACAGTGCGAATCCGGTCACCATTTCGGCGCTGATCTTCGGTGGAATCGACAGGGCGTTGGGGTCGGTCACCACATCCACCAAAGCGGGCCCACGGTGCCGGAACGCATCCTTCAATGCCTGGCTGAGCTGCTTGGGCTTCTCCACCCGGACCCCGTAGGCACCCGCCGCGCGGGCGATCGCGGCGAAGTCCGGGTTCCGGTTGGTGGTTCCGTGCGAAGGAAGGCCGGAAACCAGCATTTCCAGTTCGACCATGCCGAGGGAGGAGTTGTTGAACAGCACCACTTTGACGGGCAGGTCGTACTGCACCAGGGTGAGGAAATCTCCCATCAGCATCGAGAATCCGCCGTCACCGGACATCGACACCACTTGACGGCTCCGGTCGGTGAACTGCGCCCCGATGGCCTGGGGAAGGGCGTTGGCCATCGAGCCATGGCTGAAGGAGCCGATGATACGGCGCTTGCCGTTCGGCGAAAGATAGCGCGCCGCCCATACGTTGCACATGCCCGTGTCCACGGTGAAGACCGCGTCGTCGTCGGCGAGTTCGTCGAGCACGGAGGCCACGTACTCGGGGTGGATCGGGGTGTGCTTCTCCACCTTGCGGGTGTAGGCCTTGACCACGCCCTCCAGGGCGTCGGCGTGCTTCTTCAGCATCCGGTCCAGGAAACGGCGGTCGGTCTTGGCCTTCACCCGGGCGTTCAGGGCGCGCAGCGTCTCCCGTACGTCACCCCAGACGGCGAGGTCCAACTGGGAGCGGCGGCCGAGGTGTTCGGGCCTGATGTCCACCTGGACGATCCGGACGTCGTCCGGCAGGAAGGCGTTGTAGGGGAAGTCGGTGCCGAGCAGGAGCAGCAGGTCGCACTCGTGGGTGGCCTCGTAGGCGGCGCCGTAGCCGAGCAGGCCGCTCATGCCCACGTCGTACGGATTGTCGTACTGGATCCACTCCTTGCCGCGGAGCGCGTGCCCGACCGGGGCCTTCACCCGCCCGGCGAACTCCATGACCTCGGCGTGGGCGCCGGCCGTGCCGCTGCCGCAGAACAGGGTGACCTTTTCCGCCTCGTCGACCATCCGGACCAGCTTCTCGATCTCGCCCTCGCCGGGCCGGACGGTGGGACGGGCGGTGACCAGTGCGTGCTCCACCGCCTTCTCGGGTGCCGGCTGGTCGGCGATGTCGCCGGGCAGGGCGACCACGCTGACCCCGCTGCGGCCGATGGCGTGCTGGACGGCGGTCTGGAGCAGCCGGGGCATCTGGCGGGGGTTGGAGATGAGTTCGCTGTAGTGGCTGCACTCGCTGAACAGCCGGTCGGGGTGGGTCTCCTGGAAGTAGCCGAGGCCGATCTCGCTGGAGGGGATGTGCGAGGCGAGGGCGAGGACCGGGGCCATGGAGCGGTGGGCGTCATAGAGGCCGTTGATCAGGTGCAGGTTGCCGGGGCCGCAGGAGCCGGCGCAGGCGGCGAGCCGGCCGGTGATCTGGGCCTCGGCACCGGCCGCGAACGCGGCGGTCTCCTCGTGCCGGACCTGGATCCACTCGAGTCCGTCCGTCCGGCGGATCGCGTCGACGACGGGGTTGAGGCTGTCGCCGACGACCCCGTACATCCGGCGGACGCCGGCCCGCACCAGGATGTCGACGAACTGCTCCGCCACGTTCTGCTTGGCCATGGAGGGGATGCCCTTTCGCTCGCGGTGGCTCGCTGTCCCGCCTCCCCCATGAACCCATGATCCGTACGGTTACGCCTCCCAGACCGCGGCGGCCGTGCGGTCGTCGGCGTATCCCTTGAGGCGGAGCTGGGTGTCGGCGAGGAAGGCCGCGAGCCCGGGCGGCTCGGCTCCGGCCCAGCGGGCGGCGAGCTCGGCGGGCAGCAGGGCCTCCTCGCGCATCGGCTCGGCCAGGCCGGCGGTGCACAGCATCAGCGTGTCCCCCGGCTTGGCGAGGCTCGCCCGGAACCGGAATCCGGTGCCGGTGCCGTCCTCGGCGACGGCGGGGCCGGTTTCGAGGTCCTGCCACTCCCCCGCCCGCAGCCGGAACAGCCCGCCGGGGCCGGTTCCGAAGCTCACCCGGATACGGCACTCGGGGTCGATGGGCAGCAGCAGACAGCGGAGCCCGGCCGTGTATGCGGGTTCGTCGAGTCCGAGCTCGGCGGCGCGGGCGCGGAGCCGGCCGTAGCCGCGGTCGGTGAGCCGCTGGAGCCCGGAGCGCAGGGCGTCCCGGCGGCCGGACCGGAGGTCGTCGCCGAGCCGGGTCTGGCTGCGGCCGACGGCGGCGCCGACCCAGCGGCACAGTTCGGCGGCGGCCTCGCGCGCGCCCTCCGCGGCGCGGTCCCCGCCGGCCACCGCGACCAGCACCAGGGAGTCGTCGCCGGTGCCGAAGCGGGCGGTGAGCAGGAAGTCGCGGCGGGCCTCGCCGCGGTACCGGGCGGAGTCCCCGCGTACGGAGCAGGCGCGGAGCACACTGCCGCCGTAGCGTGCGCCGTCCAGGACGGTGTCGGGGATCAGTGCGTCCAGCTCGGCCGGGTCGGCGACGGGGAGTGCGCCGGGTTCGGCGGCGTAGGTGGGCGGCCGGTCCCCCAGGTGCCGGACGGCCGGCCGTTCCGGGCCCGCGTCCGCGATCACCGGCGGTACGGAGACCTGCCCGAGGGCGTAGCCGGTGGCCGCGGTGGCCTCCGGCTGCGGCGCGGGCTTCACCTGCGGCGCGGGCTCCACCTCGGGCGCGGGCTTCACCGCGGGTGCGTACTCCGGCGCGGGCGCGCGCTTCACCCCGGGCGCGGGCTCCGGCGCGGGCTCCACCCCGGGCGCAAGCTTCGCCTCGGGTGCGGGCTCCACCCCGGGCGCGGGCTTCGCCGCGGGTGCGGGCGCCGGCTCCGCCCGCTCGGCCGACCGGGGGTCCGGCACCCCCGCCCGGGGTTCCGGCTCCGGCGGTGCCTCGGCGCCGGTGAGCATGGCCCAGGCCGAGCCGAACCGGGCCTCGAGGGTGTCCGCCGCGGCGTCGTCCGCGGCGGCCCGCGGGCCGGGGACCAGCGTCACGCGCGGATCCGGCCGGTCCGGTGGCGGCCCGGCCGCCGATGCGGGCGGGCCCGGCACGCCGGAGCCCGGCGGCGACTCCGCCTCGCCGGGCTCCACCGCGCCGGGCGCGTCCTCGTAGAGCTTGTGCCACCAGTCCTGTGGGTCCGCGTCCCCCTGCTGACTCATGCCCCCCATTGTCGGCCGGTCGGGTCGGCCGGAAACGTCGATTGCACGGAAATACGCCCGTGCGTGCGGCAAGACGCCGGTCCTCGCACCCCGCACGGGGCGGCGAGGACCGGCGTCTCGAACTGACGTACCCGATATCCGCTCAGACCTTTGATTCCGGCAAGGCCGGCAGCGCCGGCAGCGCCGGCCGGGTCACGGGGTCCGCTTCTTCTTCTCCTCGTCCTTGGAGTAGCAGCCCGGTACATCGCCCGCGCAGTTCGTCGGAAGGTTCTTGATGATCTCGCTCTTGATGTTCTCGACCTTGCCGAACTGCTCGTTGCGGACGCCGCCGCCCTGGTCGGCGGCCCGGTTCTCCTTGATGAGCACGTACTTGAGCGTCAGCACCGGGATGTTGTTGTCCTCCACCTCGTTGTTGATGCCGCCGCCGTCGTCGCCGGCCTGGTTCTTGACGATCTTGGTCTTGTGCAGGGTCGCGTCTCCGGCGTTGTGCAGGCCGCCGCCGTCCTCGCCCGCCTTGTTGTGGTAGAACTCACCGCCGAAGATCTCCAGGGAGCCGTCCGGTTCCTGGTTGATGCCGCCGCCGGACTGGCCCGTCCAGTTCTCGATGAACTTGCTCTCCTTGATGGTCGCCGGGCCGTCGTTGTCCAGGCCGCCGCCGTTGCCGTCGCGGGCCACGTTGTTCTCGATGTGGCTGGAGGTGATCAGCAGCCTGCCGTCGTTCTCGATGCCGCCGCCGTCTTCGTCCGCGGCGTTCCCGGTCACGACGGTCTTGAGGAGGGTAAGGGTTCCGGTGTCGCTGTTGCTGAGGCCGCCGCCGTTGGTGCCGGCCACATTGGTCTGCACGTAGCTTTCGGTCAGCTTGGCGTTGCCCTCGTTGTAGATGCCGCCGCCGTCGTCGTCCGCCCGGTTGCCGGCGACCGTGGTCTGTTCCAGTCGCAGGATCCCTCGGTTGAAGATGGCCCCGCCGTTGCCGCTGGAGTGCCCGCCGGCCAGGGTGAGGCCCTTCAGCGTGAGCTGTCCGCTCGTTCCCACCTCGATCAGCCGGAAGTCGGGGGAGCTGTCGGACCGGATCAGGGCGGAGTCCTCGCCCTTGATGGTGATGGCGCGGTTGATCTGCGGCAGGGCGTTCGGGCCGGAGCCGTTGTTGAAGGCGTAGGTGCACCGTTCGGCCAGCCGGATCGTGCCACCGTCGGAATTGTTGTTCAGTTCGTTGACCGCGTCGATCAGCAGGTCGGTGCCGTTGGTGCCGCATGGCACGGACACGTTCAGCGGTGCGGCCTTGGCGGGTGCGGCCAGGGCCGGGGCGCCCGTGGCACACAGTCCGAGACCTGCGACCGCCGAGGAGCAGGCGAGGACGAGGCGCAGCTTCATGCGTTTCCCTTCGACTGTTTTCCAGGGTCCGCCGCCCGGCCGAACCAGCGGGGAGGCACCCGGAGGACATATGGGTACTAACCTCCCCGACCACGGAAGTCCCGTACGCCGGACGCGACACTCCGTCAACTCCATGCCGACAGCCTCACCCACCCACCCGTACGGCCCAACGCGACGGCCGCCGGGGGTCTCCCCCCGGCGGCCGTCGCCCTGCATCCCCCCGCGGCTAGCCGCGCACGTCGTAGGCGCGTACCACCGTCTGGGTGACCGAGGCCCCGTCGGCCGCGGTGAGTTCCACCTTCAGCGAGACCGGCTTGCCGGCCGCGCCCGTGTGGTCGGCCTCCGCCGTCCAGGTGCCGCCCTGCCGGGTGACCCGCGCCTCGGTCCAGTGCTCGCCGTCGTAGGAATACGACAGCTTCGCGGACTTCAGGGCGCCCGGGTCGTATCCGGCGTGGCCGGTGGCGGCCAGGCCGATCCGGATGCCGCGGGCCGCCGCCACCGTCTTCGTACCGTCCTCGGGAACCGAGAGGGACGGGAAGAGGATCGGCAGGGTCTGCGAGTACGCCGACCCGTCCAGCTTCGAGCGGAAGGTCCAGGAGGTCTGCACGCTCTGCGAGCGCTGCCAGACCCGGGCCGGGGCGCCGATCTTCTCCACGTTCTGGGTCAGTTCGTACGTACCCTCCTCGGCCGGGACCTCGAAGACCCCGGACGGGTAACCGCTGGACCCGATCTGCTCGCCGTTCCGCTTCAGCGTCAGATTGCCGATGTCGCCGAAGGAGCCCGGCTGTGCGTAGTGCCCGCGGTCGCCCCACATCGCGGAGGCGAAGCCGATCAGGTTGCCCTGCCGCTCGGCGGCCAGCACCGGCCGGCCCGCCGTGTCGCGCGGGGCGACCGGGCCGATCACCCCGTCGTACCAGGACTCGCTGCGCTCGCCGCCCTTGGTGTAGGTGCGCTGCCGGTCGGTCATGAACTCGCCCCAGGGGAAGCTGCTGGAGAGCAGGTGGTCCCAGACGGTGGTGCCGGCGGAGTAGAACTCGGTGCGGGTGCCGGGCACGGCGACGGTCTCCAGCGAGCCGAAGAACACCGCGTGGCCCAGCGGCCGGTAGGCGCCGACCAGGTCCATGTAGTCGGCTGCCACGCCCATCGCGTGGTAGGTGGACCGGACGGAGCCCAGATCGCGGTCCCGGACCCGGTAGACCCGGTCGCCGTGCAGCGGGCCGGACTCGGTCTGCGCCAGGTTGTAGACGTACGGACTGCGGGCCGTGGCCTTCCAGGAGAGCGTGACCTTGCCGCCCGCCAGCCGGCCGAGCAGGGTCGTCGCCTCCGCGCTGTCGATGGTCAGGGCGGGCAGGGTGCCGCCCGCGTAGCCGGTGAAGCCGGCCCAGCGGCCGGGGGCGTCGCGGTGGGCGAGCACGGCCTTGGCGCCGGCCGCCTTGGCGTCCTGCGCCTGCTGGTACAGGGCGCCGTCCTCGGCCTTGACCAGCACGATGGCGTCCTTGGCGCCGGCCGCGGCGAGTTCCGCCGGGGTGCCGGCGCCGGCGTTCACCAGCGGGGCGCTGCCGGTGCCGTCCAGGTTGGCGCTGCCGAGGGAGGCGGTGAGCGGGTGCAGGACCGGGCCGCCGGGTCCGGCCACCTTGAGCTCGGCGATCAGCGGGGCGGCGGCCCGCCAGTAGCTGCCGAACTCGAACGCGCCGTCCTCCGCACGGCCTTCGACCGAGGCGTAGAAGCCGCGGAGGGTGGGGCCGCCCATGGCGGTGCCGGCGTGCAGCCAGGTGTCGTCCCAGCTGCGGGCGAAGGACAGGGTGGTGCTGCGGCTCTCGGTGGGCCGGTCGGCGGCGATGCTCAGCCGGCCCGCCTTCCGGGCGTCCAGCACGATGGTCGTGTCCTTCTTCACCTCCAGCTGGGGACGGCCCAGGTAGGTGAGGGAGTCGAGCAGTTCGGCGCCCTCGCCCGGGTCGGGGGTGCCGACGAAGGCGGACAGGAAGTACGCGCCCGGGCGCACCCGGTAGACCTGGTCCACCGCGCCCTCGTTGAAGCGGCGTTCACCGGTGGCGGTGTCGGTGCCGATCACATCGAGGGAGGAGGGTCCGGCGGCCGGCCTGCCCGCGCGGTCGAGGAGCTTGACCCGCAGGGTGACCGTCTCCGGCTCCACGTACAGGGAGAACGGGGTGGAGATGCGGACGCCGGCCGGGCCGGTGGCGAGGACCCGGCCGGTGATGTCCCCGTACTGGGCGCGGTCGATCCGGGCGGCCGGGTCGAGGGCGAGCGGCACCTTGACGGTGGCGCCGGCCGGAACGGTGACCTTCCGCTGCTCCAGGCGGGCGAGGGGGGCGCGGACGGCGGAGCCGTCGTTGCCGGTGACCTTCTGGAGGGACAGGTCCAGGGTGACCGGGGTGCTGCCCGTGTTGGTGTACGGGATCTCGGCCGTGGTGCGGTCGCTGCGGTCCTGCGGCCAGTTGAAGGTGCCGCCCTGGACGGCGGGGGCGCCGGTGACACCGGCGGCGAGGGCGGCCGGGACGTCCAGGCGTCCGCCGCCGGTCTCCCGTACGTCCCCGGGCACGGTGGTGGCGGCGGAGCCGACGAGGGCGGCCTTGAGCTGGGCGCCGGTCCAGTGGGGGTGGCGCTGCTTGAGGAGGGCGGCGGCGCCGGCCACGTGCGGGGTGGCCATGGAGGTCCCGGACATGGCCTGGTAGGCGTACACCCCGCGGCCTCCGGCGGCGGCGGCCGAGATGCCGACGCCGGGCGCGGCGATCTCCGGCTTGAGGGTGTGCCGGAGGCCGGCCGGGCCGCGGCTGGAGAAGGGGGCGGTGGTGTCGTCGCGGTCCACGGCGCCGACGGTCAGCGCGGCGGGGGTGCAGCCGGGCGAGGAGACGGTGTTGTTGCCGGGGCCGGAGTTGCCGGCCGCGATCACGAACAGGGTGCCCTGCTGCGAGAGGCGTTCGGTGGCGGCGGCGAGCGGGTCGTCGCAGGCGGTCCGGGAGGGGTCGCCGAGGCTCATGGAGACGATGTCGGCCTTGTTGTCGACGGCCCATTCCATACCGGCGATGATCCACGAGTCCAGCCCGTAGCCCTGGTCGTTGAGGACCTTGCCGGAGAGGAGTCCGGCGCCGGGGGCGACGCCCTTCCTGGCGCCGCCGCTCGCGGCGCCGGAGCCGCCGACGGTGGAGATGGTGTGGGTGCCGTGGCCCTGGCGGTCGGCGTCGGTGTCGGAGTCGGTGAAGTTCTGCGATCCGGTGACCCGGCCCTTGAGGTCGGGGTGGTCGAGGTCGGTGCCGGTGTCGAGGACGGCGACCTTGGTGCCCTTGCCGTCGTAGCCGGCGGCCCAGGCGGTGGGGGCGCCCACCTGACGGGTCGACCGCTCCAGGTTCGCCTGGACCCTGCCGTCCAGCCACAGCTTCTTCAGCCCGCCGGCCGCGCGGGACCGGGGGCCGGTGACATCGGCCCAGAACTCGGCGGTGTGCTGCTTGTCGGCGGTGAGGGCGACGGCGCCGATGGAGTCGAGGACCAGGGCGCGTTCGGCGCCGCGGGGGGTGACCGGGGTGCTGCGGGCCACGTCCACGGAGCTGTCGTAGACCGCGATCAGCGGGAGCTTCGCGGCGCGGCTGTCGTCGTAGCCCTGCCGGATGAGGGAGGTGACGTTGAACAGCTCGTGGTCGACCGTGCCGGCGGCCAGGGCCTTGACGGCGCCCTCGGGGTAGACGTACAGGTCGCGGCCGGACTGGCGGGTCTGTACGAGCGGCAGGCTGCCGTCCCCGCGGGGGACCGCGGTGGCCGCGGTGCGGCCGGCGGCATCGGTGGAGACCAGGATCCGGTCACCGGTGACCAGGGTGACGGTGACCGGGCCGGCGGGCGTTCCCGCCGCGGCGGCACTGCCGGTGAGTGGTCGGTCCGGCCGGCTTCCGGTGGCGTCGCTCGGCTGCTGTGCCGACGACGGGCCGACGGCGGTGACGGCCAGGACGGCTGCGGTGGCCGCCCCGAGTGCCGTACGCGATATCGGGCGCATCGCTCTCCCCAGGTGAATTCCGGCCAACGTCGGCATTGCGCGGCAAAGTTGGCGCAACGGCGGGTTCCGGCCGGTGGATGGTGGTGCTGCGGTGGCGTCACCTTGGCAGAGAGGCGGGGGGTGCGGTGATGATGTCCGCGGCGGGTTTGCGCCGTGGCCGCTTCCCGCCAGGCACGGACGGGGTGGGCGAGAGTGGGGTGGACGTTTTGCTGGGTGCGATAGGCCTGGACGAGGGCCAGGAATCGGCGTACCGCGCGCTGGTGGCGCTGGGGGCTGCGGAGGTCCCCGATCTGGCGCACCGGCTGACCCTGCCGGTGCCGGCGACCGAGCGGGCGCTGCGGCACCTGGAGCGGCAGGGGCTGGCGGCGCAGTCCTCGGCCCGGCCGGGCCGCTGGGTGGCGGCACCGCCGGGGGTCGCCCTCGGCGCGCTGCTGACCCAGCAGCGGCACGAACTGGAGCAGGCGGAGCTGGCGGCGGTGCTGCTGGCGGAGGAGTACCGGGCGGAGGCCACCGAGCCGGCCGTCCACGACCTGGTGGAGGTGGTCACCGGGGCGAGCGCGGTCGCGCACCGCTTCGTCCAGCTCCAGCTGGGGGCGGTGGAGGAGGTGTGCGCGCTGGTGACGGGCCGCCCTCAGGTGGTGGCGGGCCCGGACAACGATGCCGAGGACCGGGCGTCGGGGCGCGGGGTGGCCTACCGGGTGGTGATCGAACGGGAGGTGCTGACGGAGCCGGAGGGGCTGCGGGAGACCCAGGGGGCGCTGGGCCGCGGTGAGCAGGTCCGGGTGGTCCCGCGGGTCCCGACCAAGCTGGTGATCGCGGACCGCACCCTGGCGATGGTCCCGCTGACCGGCCGGAACGCGGAGCCTGCGGCCCTGGTGGTACACGCCTCCGGCCTGCTGGAGTCCCTGCTCGGCCTGTTCGAGGCGGTGTGGCGGGAGTCCCTGCCGTTGCGGCTGGGCACGGGCGGGTCGGTGACCGAGTCGGAGACGGCCCCGGACGAAACGGACCTGGAGATCCTGTCGCTGCTGCTGGCGGGGATGACGGACGCGAGCGTGGCGAAACACCTGGAGCTGGGCCTGCGGACGGTCCAGCGCCGGGTGAAGGGCCTGATGGAACTGTCCGGGGTCACCACCCGCCTCCAACTGGGCTGGCACGCCTACGAACGCGGCTGGGTGGCGCGCTAGCCCCTGCGACGCCCGGGCCCCGGGGGGCCCGGGCGCGGGGCGGGTTACCAGGTGTGCTGGCGGGGGGAGCCCGAAGTGCCGCGTTTGGCGTGGTAGTTGGCGCGGCCCTCCGCGCCCTTCAGGCGCCAGTCGCGGCGGATTTCGGCGCGCAGCCGGGCGTCCGTCTTGGCCACGATCCACCGGTTCTCCCGGACCAGCTTGCGGTAGCTGTCCAGGCGGCGCTCCGGTACCTCGCCCCGTTCGACCGCCTCGCGCACCGCGCAGCCCGGCTCGGTCTCGTGTGCGCAGTCGTGGAAGCGGCACTGCCCGGCGAGTTCCTCGATCTCCGAGAACACCTGGCCGACGCCCGTCTCCGCGTCGTACAGGCCGACGCCCCGGAGCCCCGGCGTGTCGATGAGCACGCCGCCGCCCGGCAGGGTGAGCAGGTTGCGGGTGGTGGTGGTGTGGCGGCCCTTGCCGTCCACGTCACGGGTTGCCTGGACCTCCATGGCGTCCTCGCCGAGCAGCGCGTTCGCCAGGGTGGACTTGCCCGCTCCGGAGATGCCCAGCAGCACGCTGGTCCCGCCGGACACGACCGCCGCCAGCACGTCCATGCCCGCGCCGGTCATCGAGGACACGGTCAGCACCTGGACGCCCGGAGCCGTGGTCTCCACGTCCTGGACGAGGTACGCCAGCGAGACCGGGTCCGGGACCAGGTCCGCCTTGGTCAGCACGACCAGCGGCTGGGCGCCCGATTCCCAGGCCAGGGCCAGGAACCGTTCGATCCGGCCCAGGTCCAGTTCCACCGCGAGGGAGACCGCCACGATGGCGTGGTCCACGTTCGCGGCGAGGATCTGTCCGTCGGACCGCTTCGAGGAGGTGGAGCGCACGAAGGAGGTCCGCCGCGGCAGGTACGTCCGTACGTACCGCGGGTCGCCGGCCCCGGCCGGGTCCACCGCGGCCCAGTCACCGGTGCAGATGACGCGCAGCGGGTCGTGCGGGGTGACGAAGGCGGTGTCGGCGCGGACGATGCCGTCCGCCGTGACCACATCGCACTGACCGCGATCGACCCGGACGACCCGGCCCGGGACCAGGCCCTGGGCGGCGTGCGGAGCGAACTCCTCGGCCCAGGTTTCGTCCCAGCCGTAGGTCGTCAGGGCGTGCGAGTGAGAAGAGAGAGAAGAGAAAGACAAGGGGAACCCTTCACAGGGGTGGCCCCGGCACCGTGCGGCACTTCGACGCGCACGGAAGTTGAGTGGGTGTCAGCCGGTGGCCATGGGGGAGAGATTGACGGTCTTCTGAATGCGGGCGAAGCCCTGCTCGATGACAGTCATCAATGCACTCACCTCCGGTGATCCACATGCGTTCTCGTTGCGACCGGCTCACCGTAGCCTGCGTCCGAGACGGCGCACCACCGGTTTTTACGGTGTCCGATTCGTTCAAGACCCGGCGGCTGCGGGCGGTCTAGCCTGCGGGTATGACTGCTACTCCGCACCTGGACATGATCGGCCTCGTCGTCTCCGACATGGCCGCCTCGCTCGCCTTCTACCGGCGCCTCGGGCTGGACATTCCGGCCGGAGCCGAGGACCAGCCCCATGTGGAGGTCACGCTGCCCGGCGGGATGCGGATCGGCTGGGACACGGGGGAGGTGATCCGGTCCTTCGATCCCGGCTGGACCCGGCCCGCGGCCGGCGCCGGCGAGCGGATCGGGCTGGCCTTCCTGTGCGACTCCCCCGCCGCGGTGGACGCGCTGTACGCGGAGCTGACCGGTGCCGGGTACGCGGGGCATCTGAAACCCTGGGACGCGGTCTGGGGGCAGCGCTACGCGGTGGTGCTCGATCCGGACGGCTGCGGTGTGTCGCTGTTCGCCCCGGCAGACCCGGCAGACCCGGCCGCGTAGCCGGTCAGGGTGGTGCCGGCCAGGGCCCGGACCTCGCGGGCGAGGTGGGCCTGGTCGGCGTAGCCGGTGGTGTGGGCCACCTCCGGGTACGGGACGCCCGCGCGCACCCGGGCCAGCGCCCGCTGGAGGCGCAGCACCCGGCCCAGGGTCTTGGGACCGTAGCCGAACGCGGCCAGGGAGCGGCGGTGCAGCTGCCGCGGGCCCAGGCCCAGGGCGTCCGCGATGTGGGCCACCGTCTCACCGGCGCGCAGCCGGGCCACCACCTCGGCGGTCAGCGGGTCGGGGGCGGGGGCGCGGCGCCGGGCCAGCTCCTCGAGGCCGGCGAGCGGATCGGCGTACGAGGCGACCGTGCCGGCCAGGGCCCGGACCTCCCGGGCGGGCCACAGGGCGGCGAGTTCCACCCGCCGGTCCCGGAGTTCGTACGCCGGTACGCCGAGCAGCGCGGGCGCGGTGCCGGGCGCGAGGCGGATTCCGGCGAAGGCGGAGCCGGGCACCTCCCCGGCGGCGTGCGGCCCGGTGTCGGGCCCGGCGACCAGCAGCCGCCCGTCCACCCAGAGCAGGTCCATACAGCCGTCGGGCAGCACGGCCCCGCCCGGGCCGCCGGCCTGCCAGAGCACCGCGCCGGGCACCAGGGAGGAGGGCCGCTCGGTGTACGCCACCCTTCCAGGCTAGGAGCGTGGGTCAGTAACGGACCAATCGTCGGACAGGCCGAGGTGGTCCCGGAGGGCGCGCTGGCCGGTGTCGGTGAGAACGACGGCGCGGCTGGTGCCGATCTGAGTGATCCAGTCGGAGTCGAAGGCATGCCGGCATACGGCGGCACCGACGGTGCCGGCCAGGTGGGGGCGGCGTTCTGTCCAGTCCAGGCATGAGCGGACAGGCGGACGCCGCTTGTCGGGCGGAAGGGTGATGCCGAGCTCGTTCAGCCAGGCGGTCCCGTTGCCGGTGAGCGTCAGCCCATGCTCCCAGTCGAGTAGTCCCCGATCGGTCATGGCCGTGGTGATCGCGACCCCGAGGGCGCCGGCGAGGTGGTCGTAGCAAGTGCGGGCGCGGGCCAGCGCCCGGCTGCGGTTGGCAGCCGGCAGTGAGTGGGGCGGGGTGGCTCGCAGAGGCGCCATTGAGGCAAGGTTCTCGATCAGTTCCGCCGTGGCGGGGTCGGCCAGGCGAACGTAGCGATGACGGCCCTGACGCTCCTGTGCCAGCAATCCTCCGGCGACAAGGAGGTTCAAGTGCTCAGTCGCAGTCGAGGCGGCCACCCCGACATGGCGGGCCAACTCGGTCGCGGTCCAGGCCCGGCCGTCCAGCAGCGCGAGGCAGAACCCTGCGCGGGTGTTGTCGGCCAGGAGACCGGCCAGGGCGGCCAGGTCCGGGCCTTCGGCATGCGCGTCACGGTTGTTCATCACCGTCCATCATCCACCGGGGATCCTTCGGCGCGCGCCGAAGCTTCTCCGCCCTACCGTCGGGTCCCATGAACACCCTGACACCGGACAGCGCGCCCGCCGACACCTCGGCGGACCATGTGACCATCACACCGAGCATCCTGTACTTCGGAACACCCGTCGTGCTGCTCTCCACGGAGAACGAGGACGGCTCCTTCAATCTCGCGCCGATCTCCTCGGCCTGGGCACTGGGCCAGGTGGTCGTCCTGGGTGTGGGGGTCGAGGGGCAGACCGCGCACAACCTCCGCAGCCGGCCCGAGCTCGTGATCAACCTGCCCGCGCCGACCCAGTGGCCGGCGGTGGAACAGCTCGCGCCGCTCACCGGGCGCACCCCCGTGCCCGTGGACAAGCAGGGCGCCTTCCGATCCGAGCGGGACAAGTTCGCGGCCGCCGGGCTGCGACCTGAGCCCTCCGCGCTGGTCCGGCCGCCCCGGGTCGCCGCATGCCCCCTGCAACTGGAGGCCCGTGCCGCCCGGGTCCAGCCCGACGTCTCCGGCGTGTTCCTCATCGTCGAAGCCCAGGTGCTCAAGGTCCACGCCGATCCGCGCATCGTCGTCCCCGGCTCTCAGCACGTCGACCCGGCCAGGTGGAGCCCGCTGATCTACAACTTCCGCCACTACTACGGACTCGGCCCCGAGCTCGGCCACAGCTTCCGTTCCCAGACACCCCGCTGAAGCCACCTGGACTCCTGCCGGCCTCGGCGAGCGTTGTGGGACAGCGCAGGGAAACCTCCGGACCGGTGTCGGCGGCCCCGCTGAATGGCAACCGTCGGGGCCTGCCTCGGTTGGTCACCATACGTGCTGGACAATCCCGGTATGCGTGATGGGGATGGGCTGTTCGAGGTCGGGCCGGTCGAGGAGAGGCAGCCGCAGGGCCGTCCGATGCCGGTGGCCAAGCGGTTCAGGGCGTTCGACCCGCACCGGGTCCTGCTGCTGCCCCCGTCGCTGGACGACTGGCTACCGCAGGACCACCTCGCCCGGTTCGTCGCCGACCTGGTGGACGAGGTCCTGGACCTGGGACCGGTCCTGGCCGACTACACCGCGAAGCGCGGCTACCCGCCCTACGACCCTCCGCTGATGCTGCGGCTGCTGATCTACGGCTACACCACCGGGGTCCGCTCCTCACGGGCGATCGAGCGCAGGTGCGCCGACGACATCGCGTTCCGGTTCCTGGCCGCCGGCCAGGGACCGGACTTCCGGTCGATATCGCGGTTCCGCCGCCGCCACCTGGACGCCTTGGCCGACCTGTTCACGCAGTCCCTGCACCTCGCACAGAAGCTCGGCATGGTCAAGATGGGCCGCGTCGCCCTGGACGGCACGAAGCTCGAAGCAAACCCCTCCAAGCACAAGGCGACGCCGAGGACTAGGAACGCCGCCGCCAGGAACGTGCCAGCACCAGCGACGAGCAGGCCGTCACCGTCCCGGCCGACGCCACACTGAAGCAACGCATGGCCCGCAAACTGCGGACCAAGCCCGGTAAGGCCGCCTACCGACACCGAAAAGCCATCGTCGAACCAGTCTTCGGACAGATCATGACCTGCCAGAACGGCCGCCGACTCCTCCTGCGCGGCGAAGACGGCGCCCGCGGCGAGTGGCGCCTGCTCGCTGCCTGCCACAACCTCCGCAAGGTCTTCCGACATGCCGGAACCACCGGACTCACCGCCCTGCCCGGCTGACCGGCCGGGCCTCCCGGCCCCGTCACGGCCCTGCCGGGCCGCACGACCGGCAGGCAGAACCTCGACGACAGCCCTCAGGCGCCGACAGGACGACCGCGACCGATCCCATCGATCACGGCCAGCTGACCGCTTACCCGTTACTGGGACACGCTCCTAGGCGGAGTACGGCGAAACGGCGCCGCCCCCGCCCGGAAGTCCGGGCGGGGGCGGCTCAGCCGGTGGACGGCTCAGGCGGTGGGTGCTAGCCCACGCACATCTCGTCCTTGTCCTTCTGGTAGTTGGTGTCCCAGTTGTAGACGGTGGACCTGATCTTGCTGCCGCGCGGGCCGCTGGCGATCATGAACTCGCCGATGCCCAGGTAGTAGTGGCAGGCGCCGCGCGGACCCCAGTTGGCCACCGCCCGGGCCTTGTACTTGTTGCTGCCGGAGACATGGCCGTCGTCCATCTTCTCCCAGCCCCACCAGCGGGACCGGTAGAGGGTGATCTTGATGGAGAAGTACGGGACCTTCGCCTTGCACTTCAGGTCGGCATGGACGTTGACCCGGCCCCGGACCGTGTGCGAGGCGTGCGGCCGGTCGACGAAGCCGCCGCAGCCCCACCGGTTCGCGCCGTACTCGCCGCTCAGGTCGGTGCAGTTGACGGCGTCGCCCGAGCAGTACTCGTACGCGTTGGCATTGCCTCCGTACACCGGGTCGGCGGACAGGAAGCGGCCCGTCGCCGGGTCGTACTGGCGGACGCCCATCAGCATCACGCCGGCCGGCGTGTCCGAGGAACGCTGGTAGGCGGCCAGCCAGTTGTAGCGTGCGGTGGCCGTGCCCTCGCGGACATTGCCGTACTCGTCGGTGTCCGAGACACTCGGCGCCCTGGACTGGTCCAGCGGCAGGGCGACGCCCGCGTCCCCGTGCAGGTCGGTGAACTGGAGCACCACGTCACCGGAGATCCCGGTGACCGCGGCCAGCTCGCCGCCGAGCGAGGAGACATTGCGGGTCCGCAGGTTCGCGGCGGTGTCCTCCACCGTCCACGACGGGTTGTCGGAGCCGTCCTTGTAGTGGTGGACGGCGGTCAGCGAGGCGGTCACCGCGCCCTGGCCGTCCACGGTCTCGGCGGTCCAGGAGCCGAGCCGCCCCTGCCCGTCCAGGTTCCAGGTCTGCCGCCGGTCGCCCGCGGTCTGCGTGCGCACCAGGTCGTTGGCCCAGTACCCGAAGGTGGCGCCGGGGCGGGTGAGGGTCCGGCCGAAGGCGTCGTAGCCGATGCCCGCACCGGTGAGCCGGTCCGCCGCGTCGTAGGTGTAATCGGTGGTCACCGTCACCGGGGCGCCGTCCACCTGCTCGGTCGCGGCCAGCCGCGTCCGGTTGGAGCCGGAGTCGAAGGTGTACGTGCGGTGCCGGTCGCCGTACGCTCCGCTCTCCTCGACGTCCGTCAGCCGGCCGGTCCGGTCGTAGGCGTACTGCCGTCCGGTGCCGGAGCCCGCGCTGCGGGAGTCCGAGCCGGTCTGGCCGTGCACGGTCGGCACCGCGACGTCGGTGAGGACGGCCAGTCCGTCCGCGTCCCGGGTGTAGACGCGGGAGGTGGCGAAGCCGGTCTCGTCCTTGACCGTGGTCAGGGTGTAGCCACCGGGCAGGGTCTCGGTGACGGCCTCGCCGGAGGCGTCGTAGGCGGCGCCGAAGGTGCCCGCGACCGAGTCGGTCATCGAGGTGGGCAGGCCGCGCGGCTCCTTGGCCGTGTCGTACGCGTACGTAACGGTCGACGGCGCCGAGTCGGAGACCTTCACGGCCCGGCCCAGGGTGTCGTACTCGGTGGTGGTGACGTTCCCGGCGCCGTCGTCGTAGCGGACGAGCCGGCCGAGGCTGTCGTGGGTGTAGGAGACGGTCTTGCCGCCGGAGCTCACCGAGGTGAGCCGGCCGCTGACCGGGTCGTACGTCTTGACCTGCTCCGGCACCGCGGTGCCGAGGCCGCCGGTGACGGCCGTACGGGTGACCCGGCCGGCCTCGTCACGGGTGACCGCGGTGGTGCGGGTGATGCCGCCCGGCGCGGTCTCCGTGGTCTTGGCGACCTCGCCGTGCTTGTCGTACTCGTAGACCGCGGTGGGGCCGCCCGCGGGGTCCGCCGGGCCCACCGAGCAGACCTTGTCGGCCCATTCGGGCCGCCCGGCACAGGAGCCGGTGCCCCCGGCCGTCCAGTAGGAGGTGACCCGGGTGGTCGCCGCGGTGCCCCGCGGCCTGGTCTGGGAGCTGACCCGGCCCTGGGCGTCGTACGCGGTGGAGCTGACCAGGTTGAGCCCGGCCGGGTCCTCCGCGGTGCGCAGCGGCAGGCCCTTCGCCCAGTCGTACGTGGTGGTGGTGACGCGGGTGTCCAGGTCGCCGGAGCGGCCGGGGACGGCGGCACCGACGGTGACCGTGGTGGGCTGGCCGCTCACCACGGCGTCGGCCGGACGGCCCTCGTCGTAGCCGGTGGCGGTGTGCAGCCGGGCGGCCACCTCGGTGCCGGCGGGCAGGCCGGCGGCGCCGGTCTGGAGCTCCACCAGGTGCAGCGGCCCGTAGGCGTGCAGCTCCCGGCTGCCGGACGCGTCGTAGACGGCGGTGTTCGCCAGCAGCGCGGCGCGCTCGGCGACGGTCGCCTCGGCGATGCCGAGGCGGGCCAGGCGGTCCAGCGGGGCGCCGGAGGCGGCCAGGGCCAGCTGCCGGTTGGCGGCGGTCAGTTCGAGGACGACATTGCCCTCGGCGTCGTAGCCGGTGGTGGAGATCCGGCCGCCGGGTTCGGCGGTGTTCACCTCGCGCCCGGAGGCGTTGACGTAGCTGACGGTGGCCCGCTGGTAGGCGGCGGCGGTGAGCGCCTCGCCGTCGTGGCCGGCCGGCACCTCGTCCGGCGGGAACACGGCGGTGGCGTCGGTCGGGGCGTCGGTCTGGCCCCAGACGGCGACATCGGCCGCGGTCATGGCGTACGGGGCCTTGGTACCGCCGAGCGGGACGTCGTACACCACGGAGGTGGCCGTGTCGGTGCCGGCGGTCTCGGTGGCCGAGCCCTGCTTCAGGGCGGGGCGGGAGGCCTTCAGCAGCATGCCCTCACCGGCGGTGGCGGCGTCGCCGGCCTTGCCGTAGGTGAAGGTCCAGGGCAGTTCGGTGCCCGGCATCAGCCAGAACACCCGGTTGGCCGCGTCGTAGGAGTACTGGACCTGGGTGGCCTGCGGCAGACTCGGGTTCCACTGCTGGCGGAGCCGGCCGCTCTTGTCGTACCGGTAGGTGGCGACGGACTTGGGCGTGGACACGGCGGCGCCGGGCACGGTGCTCCACAGGCGGAGCTCCTTGACCTGGCCGGCGAAGTCGCCGAAGTCGGCGGCGGTGGTCCAGCCGGTGGCCGTGGTGGCGGTCGCGTAGACGAACTCCAGGCGCTCGCAGCCGGCGGTGGCCGGGTCGGCCTCGCAGGCCTGGGCGGTGGCCGCGGTGCTCGGGGCGATCAGGTGCCGGGGCCGGGCCAGCACCTTGCCGTCGACGGTCACCTTCTCGGAGACCACCTGGGTGGTGGTGTGGTCGGCGGGCAGCCGGGTGCTGGCGACCTGCCAGGTGGCGGCGGCCGGGTCGACCTTGGCGAAGACGGTGATGGTGCCGTCCTCGTCGGTGAGGGTGAAGCCGCCGGTCAGCGAGCCGGTGAGGGACAGCTGCTCGGCGCCGGCCTCGGGCTTCCAGCCGCCGCCGGTGGTGGCGGTGAAGCCGATGGCGCTCTCCTCGGCGAGCATCACCTCCACCGAGGTCGCGGAGGTCTTGCGGAGGCCGGTGTAGGCGGAGTCGGTGATCTCTGCGTAGATGCCGGAGACCCACTCCGGGCCGAAGATCTTCGCCTGGCCCTCGTCCTCGGGGTGGTCGCCCCGGGAGAAGGCGGTGCGGGTGACGGCGGTGCCGGCGCCGGTGGCGTCGGTGGCCGTGAGGGTGAAGTCGCCGGTCAGGCTGTTGACGGAGCCGGGGCCGACCGGGAGTTCGGGGGAGGCGCCGGCGGCGCGGTCCACGGTGACGGTGGTCGCGGGCGAGGCCTCGGTGGCCGCGCCCTGGGAGAACACCGCCCGTACGTCGACCGGGCCGTCCTCGGCCAGGGTGGTGGTGATGTTCCAGGTCAGCGGGGCGGGCTTGCCGCCGCTGACGGCGACCGGCCAGGCGCTCGGCGGCAGCCCGGTGGAGTTGATCCGGACGTCGGCCACGGGCACGTCGGCCCAGGTGTCGGTCTCACCGCGGCGGTACTGGTAGCGGACCCCGGTGTAGGTGGTGTCGCCCTGGGCCATCAGGCCGGTGCGGCGGGCCGGGCGTTCGCCGTCGCCGGGTGCGGTCAGCGCCGCGCCCTTTCCGGCGTTGAAGGAGTACACGGTGTCGGCGGAAACGTTGCCGGCCGCGTCACGGGTGTGTGCGGTGACGGTGTGCGGTCCGGCCTTGAAGACCAGCGTGGCGTTGACCGGGGTGCCGGTGGTGGCCGCGGTGGTCCAGGCGCCGGAGTCCAGCTTGTACTGGAGGTCCTTCACGTCCGCGGCGGGCGGGGTGAAGGTGAAGGTGCCGGAGAAGTCGCCGGCTCCGTTCGGGGTGCCGGACCAGGCGCCGGCCGGGAAGGCGGCGGAGGAGACCGTCGTGGTGCCGGGCTTGGCGGTGTCGACGGTGAAGTTCTGCCAGGCCGACCAGGTGCCGTTCCAGGTGGTGCCGTCGTAGACCGCGGCGCGCCACTTGTAGCTGCCGGGGGCGAGGGCGGTGCCGGTGGTCCAGGGGGCGTTGGCGCCGGAGGCGGTGAACGCGGACTTGCCGGTCTGGAGGGCGGTGGTGCCGGTGGCGGTCCAGATCTCGTAGCTGAGCTGGACGGTGCTGCCATCGGGGTCGGTGGCCTTGGCGGTCAGCGTCGGCGTGGTGTCGGCGGTGGACACCCCGGAGAGCGGGGCGACCGGCACGGCCGCGCCGGGCTTGGTGTTGTAGGAGACCGTCAGCGACGGTTCGAGGGCCGCGTTGTGCGAGCCGTCGGTCTGGTTCGCGGAGTGGTAGCGGCGCCAGGTCAGGATGTCGGCCTCGTCCACGGCGGCGATGCGCAGGCCGTGGTTGGGCTGGCCGTCGGCCCAGGCCTGGACGATCGCGTCGATGTCCCAGGAGGAGTGGCCGGCCGGGCAGCTGGCGTTGTAGCCCTTGGCGTCCTTGTTGACGGCGGCGCCGGTGGCGGTGGTGGCGGGCTGGTTGGCCCAGGTGATCGCGGAGGGGTCCCAGGCGGCGGTGATCCGGCGGACCTGGTTGCCGGAGCCGGTGGTGGCGCAGGTGGAGGAGTAGTACGAGTACAGGCGCAGGTCCGTGTCGAGGATCTGCTTGCCCTTGTACTTGTCCACGTTGAACTGGAGGAAGGCGCGGGCCTTCTCCGCGCCGTTGTACGTGCCCGACTTGAGCTCGGTGGAGCCGCGCTGCGAGGTCAGGTAGTCGTCGTACTGGATCCAGGTGTCGGTGACCGGGCCCATCAGGGAGTCGGTCGGGTCGATGGTGACCGGGTAGGTCAGCTTCGGGTCGGTGAGGAAGGCCATGCTGGGCTTGAGGACCAGGACCTGGCCCTTCCCGTCCGTCGCCTGCTCGACGGTGACGTCGACGGGGGCGATGTGCTCGGCGTCGCCGGAGGCGCGGTCGTAGGAGGAGTCCCACATGACCGGGGCCGGGGCGGTCGCCTGGGCCTTGCCCTTGCCGTCCTCCCAGCGCATCCGCTGGGAGTCGGTCTCGGTGAGCTTCAGGCCGGTGGCCTCCACGGGGATCCGGTACTCGACGGGGCTCTTGGGGGCCTCGTGCAGGACGACCGAGTGGGAGAAACCTTCCTTCAGGGCGGTGACCACCAGGTCGCCGCCGCCCGCCACGGCCTTCTTGTAGGTGGCGGTGGAGCCCTTCAGCTCGGGCTTGGGCAGGGCGCCCTGCCAGCCGATGCCGAGGGAGTGCTTGCCGCGCTCGACCTCGACCAGGGGCTCGCCGGTGCCACCGTCGGAGAGGGCGACATCGGCGGCGGCCTGCTTGGGCCGGATGACGTCACCGGTGTCGACCAGGCTGGTGTCCACGGTCTGCCAGCGGCCGGCCGCGTCCTTCACCCGGACCGGACCGGTGTAGGACACCACGGAGGTGCTGCCGGACGGTTCGGCGTAGGTGGTGGTGGACTCGGTGCGTTCGCCGGTTATCTCGATCCGGCGGTTCTGCAGCCGGGCCATCAGGAAGGCGGAGGGGGCGTCGGGCGCCTCGGCCGGGGCGGCCTTCTTCGGGGCGGTGGGGGCGGCGATGCTCTCCGGGATCTCGGCGGGCACGGCCACCGACACCCCGCCTTCGAGCAGGGTCACGGTCATGACCATCGCCACACCCGTCGCGACCCGGCCGAGCCGGGTCCGCGAGCGTTCTCTCATCTGGTTCGGACTCCTGTGCGCAGGGATGGAACCAGGGGAACGTAACCAACCGGAGCCGCCGTTACAGACCGGCAAGGGTGACCAATAGGACGTCAAAGGACAGTTGGTCACGGCCCGTGATCAAACCGGAACCCGTCGGTCAGTGTGAAGCGGAACGAGTCCGGGGCCGGGCCGGGGCGGCTCAGTGGTGGTTGCGTTCCTTGCGCAGGCGGGCCTGGTAGTCGTCCGGCGGCAGGAACCTGGACCAGCGTTCGGGGAACTCCGACGGCATGCCGGCATCCTCGTCGTCCTCCGACTCGCCCTCGGCCAGCGCCCGCCAGGCCGCCGCCCGGGCGATCAGCTGGGCCGCCTCGGCCTCCCTGGCCCGCTCGTTGGCCTCGCGGGCGGCGGCCGTCGCCACCGAGGGCCAGACCCGGTCGATCGCCGCGTTCACCGCCGCGCCCACCAGGACCGCGAAGGCCGAGATGCCGATCCACAGCAGCACCGCCACCGGCGCGGCCAGCGAACCGTAGATGGTCGGCCCCTCCACCGTGTTGGTGAGGTAGATCCGCAGGAGGAAGGAGCCGAACACCCACATGGCCAGGGCCACCAGCGCCCCCGGCACGTCCTCGATCCAGGGCGAGCGCACCGGAACTGACACGTGGTACAGGGTGGTCAGAAACGCGATCGAGAGCAGGGTGACGGTCGGCCAGTACAGCACCGCGATCAGGCTGGTGCCCCAGGGCACCAGCCGCACCACCGCGTCCGGGCCCACCACCATCAGCGGCAGCACCACCGCGCCGATCAGCAGCGCGATCACGTACAGCAGGAAGGCCAGCAGCCGGGTCTTGACGATGCCGCGCTGCCCGTCGAGCCCGTACATCACGGTGATGGTGTCGATGAAGACGTTGACGGCCCGCGAACCGGACCACAGGGCGAAGGCGAAACCGAGCGAGATGAGGTCGGGCCGCCCGCGGCTGGTCACGTCGTCGAGCAGGGGTTTGGCGATGTCGTTGACGCCGCGGTCGGAGAGGACCGTGCCCACCGCCTGCAGGATGTTCTCCTCGATGCTGGCGACGGTGCGGGTGTCGGTCCAGTTGTCGACGTAGCCGAGCAGGCCGAGCAGGCCCAGGAAGAGCGGGGGCAGCGAGAGCAGGGTGAAGAACGCCGCCTCGGCCGCGAGCCCGAGGATCCGGTACTCGATGCACGAATTGACGGTGTCCTTCAGCAGCAGCCAGGCCATCTTGCGCTTGGAGACGTTGCGGTAGAGGGCCCGTGCCCGGTGGAGCCGCCCCGGGGGCCGCTCGGGTGTTTCTTTTGCTGGCTGCACCTCTTTACCGTATCGGCATGGCAGCCACCACCCACACAGTAAGCAACCAGGCCCCACCCCTTGTGGGCTACGACGTCTACGGCGGTGACCGGGCCCTCACCGAGGGCGTGGAGCGGCACCTCGCCCCCGAACTCCGGGACGAGGTAGGCGATGAGCTCGGCCTGCTCGGGCGCGCCGCGGGTTCCGCGCAGGCCCAGGAGTGGGGTGCGCAGGCGAACGAGAACCCGCCGAAGCTGCGGACGCACGACCGATACGGAAACAGAATCGACGAGGTGGAGTTCCACCCGGCCTGGCACCGGCTGCTCGGCAAGGCCGTGTCGGCGGGGCTGACCGACGCCTGGGGGCGGCCGGGCGGGCACCTGCGGCGGGCCGCCGGGTTCTTCGTCTGGTCGCAGGCGGAGGCGGGCCACGGCTGCCCGGTCTCGATGACGCATGCGGCGGTGCCCGCCCTGCGGGTGGACCCGGAGCTGGCCGCCGAGTGGGAGCCGCGGCTCACCTCGCACGTGTACGAGGAGGGACTCCGGCCGGCGGCGCAGAAGGCCGGGGTGATCTTCGGCATGGGGATGACCGAGAAGCAGGGCGGCAGCGACGTCCGGGCGAACACGACGGCGGCGAAGCCGCTGGACGCGGCCGGGGAGTACCTGCTGACGGGGCACAAGTGGTTCTGTTCGGCGCCGATGTCGGACGGGTTCCTGGTGCTGGCGCAGGCGCCGTCCGGGCTGTCCTGCTTCCTGGTGCCGCGGGTGCTGCCGGACGGCAGCCGGAACGTTTTCGCGATCCAGCGGCTGAAGGACAAGCTGGGCAACAGGTCGAACGCCTCCAGTGAGGTGGAGTTCGACGGGACCTGGGCGCGGCGGGTCGGCGAGGAGGGCCGCGGGGTCCGGACGATCATCGAGATGGTTGCGGCGACCCGGCTGGACTGTGTGATCGGCTCGGCCGCGGTGATGCGGCAGGCGCTGTCGCAGGCCGTTCACCATGCGGAGCACCGCTCTGCTTTCGGAGCGAAGCTCATCGACCAGCCGCTGATGCGGAACGTCCTGGCGGATCTGGCCCTGGAGTCCGAGGCGGCGACGGTGCTGATGCTGCGGCTGGCCGCCGCGTACGACGCCGGCACCGAGCAGGAGCGGGCCTTCCTGCGGCTGGCGGTGCCCGCCGCCAAGTACTGGGTGACCAAACGCTGTACGCCGATGGTGGCAGAGGCCCTGGAGTGCCTGGGCGGCAACGGGTACGTCGAGGAGTCCGGGCTGCCGCGCCTGCTGCGCGAGTCCCCGCTGAACTCGATCTGGGAGGGCGCGGGCAACGTCCAGGCCCTGGACGTGCTGCGGGCCCTCCAGCGGGAGCCGCAGGCCCTGAACGCCTTCCTCCAGGAGGTCGGCGCGGCCCGCGGCGCGGACCACCGGCTGGATTCGGCCATCAAGGACCTGCTGACGGAACTGGCCGACCTGAACGGGATCGAGGCCCGGGCGCGCCGGCTGGTGGAGCGGATGGCCCTGGTCCTCCAGGGTTCCCTGCTGGTCAGGTGGGCTCCGCCGGCGGTGGCCGACGCCTTCTGCGCCTCCCGGCTGGGCGGCGACTGGGGCACGGCCTTCGGCACGCTGCCGCACAGCCTGGACCTGGGAGCGGTGGTGGAGCGGGCGCGGATCACGGGGTAGGCGAAGTCCCCAAACCCCACCGAGCCCGGATCCGGCCCTTGCAGCGGACGGGGTGGCGCCGCGCCGACTCGGCACCACCCCTGTTCCTGAAAAGCCCCGAGGAGGAGCCGAACGCCGCCCCCTGGCGGCGTTGCGCACAGTTTCGGTCGGGCGACCGGGACTTGGCGAGAGTTGCATACCGTTGCAACCTTGGTCCGGCGGTTCGTCTGTCATACGGGGAGGCTCGGTGGCCAACACCGCAGTTGATTTGGCGCGGCTCTCGGCGATGGACGCGCGCGAGGCGGCGCGCCTGCTCAAGGGCGTACGGGCGGCGGCACTGGCCGGGGACCGGCCACCGGCCGCGCCGCGGCCGGAGATCGCCGAGTCCTGGCGGCGGATGCTGGCCGGCGGGGTGCACCCGGACCGGGACCACCGCTCGCGGCTGCTGTCCGCCGCGGAGATGGAGGAGCGGCGGCAGCTCTCGCCGCTGCGGCAGGTGCTGCCGGTGCTGCGGGAAGGACTGCTGCCGGCCCTGGACGGGGCCCTGCACATCATGGTGGTCGCCGATGCGGAGGGGCGGCTGCTGTGGCGCGAGGGGGCCTCGGCGATCCTGCGGAAGGCCGACCGGCTGGGCTTCGCGGTGGGCGCGCACTGGGACGAGGCGGTGGTGGGAACCAATGGGGTGGGCACGGCCCTGGTGACCCGGCGCCCGGTGCAGGTGTTCTCCGCCGAGCACTTCGTCTCCTCGCACCACGACTGGACCTGTGCGGGCGTACCGGTGCACGATCCGCGGGACGGCCGCCTGCTGGGCGTGGTCGACGTGAGCGGCCCGCTGGCCACCATGCACCCGGCGACGCTGGCCTGGGTGAGCTCGGTGGCCAGGCTGGCCGAGCACGAGCTGCGGCTCCGGCACCTGGAGTCGCTGGAGCGGCTGCGGAGCGTGTCGGCCCCGCTGCTGGCCCGGCTGCCGGCCGGTGCGCGGGCGCTGGCGGTGGACCAGCACGGCTGGACCGCGGCGGTGACCGGGCTGGCCCCGGCCGACCGGATCCCGCTGCCGAAGTCCTTCGGGCCCGGCCGGACCTGGATCCCGCAGCTGGGCGACTGCACGGTGGAGCCGTTGCCGGGCGGCTGGCTGCTGCGGACCGACGGAGTGCGCAGCGGCGCGGCGGCGAGCCGGGTGGTGCTGGACCTGAGCCGGCCCGGGGCGTGGACGGCGACCGTGTACGGGGCGGCCGGCAGCTGGTCGCAGGAGCTCAGCCCGCGCCATGCGGAGCTGCTGTTCCTGCTGGCGGCGAGTCCGCGCGGGCGGTCGGCGGCGGAGCTGGCGGCGGAGGTGTTCGGGGACCCGACCCGCACGGTGACGGTGCGGGCGGAGATGTCCCGGGTCCGGCGGAACCTGGCGGGGGTGCTGGCGCACCGGCCGTACCGGTTCGCGGAGGACGTGGAGGTGGAGCTGATCCGCCCGGCCGACCCGGCCCGGCTGCTGCCGCACTCCACCGCTCCGGCGGTGGTCGGGGCCCGCCTGGGCCGGACGGGGACGGGCGTGATTCCCTGAGCGGTATGAGCGAGCCCACCACCTTCACTCTGACCACCTGGTCCCTGGAGATGACCTCCCCGGCCGATCTGGTGCCTTCGCCGGCGCCGCCGGGCGACGATGTCACGATCGTCCGCGCCGAGGTGCCGTCCCCCGAGTTCAGCCGCTTCCTGTACGCGTCGGTGGGCGGTGACATCCACTGGACGGACCGGCTGTCGCTGACCCGGGCGGAGTGGGTGGCGCAGCTGGACCGGCCGGGGGTCGAGACATGGGTGGCGTACGACCGCGGCACTCCGGCGGGGTACGTGGAGTTCGACCCGCAGCCCGACGGGGTGGTCGAGATCGTCTACTTCGGCCTGCTGCCGGAGTTCCGGGGGCGGCGGATCGGCGGGTACCTGCTGTCCGAGGGCATCCGGCGGGCGTGGGACCTGGCGGCGCGATGGCCTGAGCGGGAGCCGACGCGGCGGGTCTGGCTGCACACATGCAGCCTGGACGGGCCGACGGCGATGGACAACTACCTGAAGCGAGGCTTCCGCCTGTTCCGCACGGAAACGGAACAGGCCACGGCCACCCCCACCCCCGGCCCCTGGCCCGGCGCATAGCCCTACCCGGGCGCGGAACCTGGGCCCGGGCGCGCGTAACCCGGCCCGACGCCTGACCCGGGCACGTGGCCCGGCCCGGCGCGCGTACCCGGGCCCGCCGCCTGACGCGGCCCTGCGCGTAACCCGGGCCGTTCGCCGAACCCGGGCCCTGCGCCCGGCCCGGCCTGGCCTGACCTGGGCCCAGCACCCGGCCCGGCGGTAGCCCGGCCCGACGCCTGACCCGGGCACGAAACCCGGGCCGGCACGTGGCCCCGCCCAGCGCGTAACCCGGGCCGGCGCGTGGCCCGGCCGTGCGCGTAACCCGGCCTGGGCCCGGCGCCCACCTCGACGGAGCTCGCGGGAGCCGCTGCGCGGAGCCTTCCCCTACCCACCCCTCCCCGCTCCCCGGGGCTCCGCCCCGGACCCCTGCACCGGGCTCCGCCCGGGAACATGCCGGGCCCTGCCCGGACGCGGGGCTCCGCCCCAGGCCCCCGGTCCAGGCCGGGTGGGCAAGTCCCCCGGGCTCCGCCCGGACCCCTGCGCCAGGCTCCGCCCGGGAAACTGCCGGGCAGAGCCCGAAGGCGGGGCGCCGCCCCGACCCCCGCCCCCCGGCGCAGGCCGGGTAGCGCAAGCCGGGTGGGGCGCAGCCCCCGCGGCCCGGCCGGGGTGCGGCGGAGAGGGGGGTTCCGGGTGACGCCGGACACATCATCCCGCCATTCGGGACGGATCTGTCCGGATGGTGGACAGTAGTGGACTCCTCCAAGACCCGCATGCCACGCTTCCCCCCATGAATGGAGCTGGAATTGCCTTGGTGAGTCGGCGGCACGTCGACCTCGGCCGCATGTCCAGCGCCATCTGTCCGGCGAGCTGACGGAACCAGCACCGCCGCACATCGCCCGCCGTTCCACCGCAGCGCAGCGGTACGGCGCGACGCACCCCCCGATGGCCTGACCGGCCCGTGCCCACCGGCAACGGGTCCGTACCGCCACACCTGCCCCCAACACCGCAGGTCACCTGCCCTTGCCTTGAGCCGCCGAAGAAGGACGTACCGCCATGGCCGCCACCCCCGAAAAGCCCGCAGCCGCTCCCGCTGCCGCGCGCCGCAAGACCGGCCGTCACCGCGGTGAGGGTCAGTGGGCCGTCGGACACCACACCCCCCTCAACGGCAACGAGCAGTTCAAGAAGGACGACGACGGTCTCAATGTGCGGACACGCATTGAGACGATCTACTCCAAGACCGGTTTCGACTCGATCGACCCCAACGACCTGCGCGGCCGGATGCGCTGGTGGGGCCTGTACACCCAGCGCAAGCCCGGGATCGACGGCGGCAAGACCGCGATCCTGGAGCCGGAGGAGCTGGACGACAAGTACTTCATGCTGCGCGTCCGCATCGACGGCGGCCGGCTGACCACCGAGCAGCTCCGCGTCATCGGCGAGATCTCCGAGGAGTTCGCCCGCGGCACCGCCGACCTCACCGACCGGCAGAACGTGCAGTACCACTGGATCCGGATCGAGGACGTCCCGGAGATCTGGCGCCGCCTGGAGGCCGTCGGGCTCAGCACCACCGAGGCCTGCGGTGACACGCCCCGCGTCATCCTCGGCTCGCCCGTCGCCGGCATCGCCGAGGACGAGATCATCGACGGCACCCCGGCCATCGACGAGATCTACCGCCGGATCGTCGGCAACAAGGACTTCTCCAACCTGCCCCGCAAGTTCAAGTCCGCGATCTCCGGCTCGCCGCTGCTCGACGTGGCGCACGAGATCAACGACATCGCCTTCGTCGGCGTCGAACACCCCGAGCACGGGCCCGGCTTCGACGTCTGGGTCGGCGGCGGCCTGTCGACCAACCCCAAGCTCGGGGTGCGCCTGGGTACCTGGGTCTCGCTCGACGAGGTCCCGGACGTCTACGAAGGCGTCATCTCGATCTTCCGTGACTACGGCTACCGCCGGCTCCGCACCCGCGCCCGCCTGAAGTTCCTCGTCGCCGACTGGGGCGCGGAGAAGTTCCGCCAGGTCCTGGAGGACGAGTACCTGAAGCGGAAGCTGACCGACGGCCCGGCCCCGGAGCAGCCCTCCGGCCAGTGGCGGGACCACGTCGGTGTGCACCGCCAGCAGGACGGCCGCTTCTACGTCGGCTTCGCCCCGCGCGTCGGCCGCGTCGACGGCGCCACCCTCACCAAGATCGCGGACATCGCGGAGAGCCACGGCTCCGGCCGGCTGCGCACCACCGCCGAGCAGAAGATGATCGTCCTCGACATCACCGAGGACAAGGTCGACTCGGTGGTCGCCGCCCTGGAGGCGCTGGACCTGCGGGTCAAGCCGTCCCCGTTCCGGCGCGGCACGATGGCCTGCACCGGCATCGAGTTCTGCAAGCTGGCCATCGTCGAGACCAAGGCGCGCGGCGCCTCGCTGATCGACGAGCTGGAGCGCCGCCTGCCGGCCTTCGAGCAGCCGCTCACCATCAACATCAACGGCTGCCCGAACGCCTGCGCCCGTATCCAGGTGGCGGACATCGGTCTCAAGGGCCAGCTGGTCCTGGACGACGACGGCAACCAGGTGGAGGGCTACCAGGTGCACCTGGGCGGCGCCCTCGGCCTGGAGGCCGGCTTCGGCCGCAAGGTCCGCGGCCTGAAGGTCACCTCGGCCGGCCTGCCGGACTACGTGGAGCGGGTCGTCAAGCGCTTCGAGGAGCAGCGCGAGGACGGCGAGCGCTTCGCCGCCTGGGTCGGCCGCGCGAGCGACGAGGCACTGTCGTGAGCGAGCGAGCCGCGCCCTTCTACTGCCCGTACTGCGGCGACGAGGACCTGTTCCCCAACGAGCAGGGACACGGCGCCTGGGAATGCCGGTCGTGCAATCGAGCCTTCCAGCTGAAGTACCTCGGGCTGCTGGCCCGCGGACTTCAGTCCAACACCGCTGGAGGGGAAGAGATATGACCACCATTCAGGACAACGGGAGCCTTCGGGAGCTCGCCGAGCAGGCCGGGCGGGACCTGGAGGACGCCTCCGCGCTGGAGATCCTCACCTGGGCGGCCGAGACCTTCGGCCGGGAGTTCGCCGTGACCTCCTCCATGGAGGACGCGGTCGTCGCCCACCTGGCGTCCCGCGCCTTCCCCGGCGTGGACGTGGTCTTCCTCGACACCGGCTACCACTTCGAGGAGACCATCGGCACCCGCGACGCGGTCGAGGCCGTGATGGACGTCAACGTCATCACCCTCACCCCGCGCCAGACGGTCGCCGAGCAGGACGCCGAGTACGGGCCGAAGCTGCACGACCGCGACCCCGACCTGTGCTGCGCCCTGCGCAAGGTCAAGCCGCTGGAAGAGGGCCTGACCGGCTACCGGGCCTGGGCGACCGGCCTGCGCCGCGACGAGTCCCCCACCCGGGCGAACACCCCGGTGGTCGGCTGGGACGAGAAGCGGCAGAAGGTCAAGGTCTCCCCCATCGCCCGCTGGACGCAGGACGACGTGGACGCCTACGTCGCCGAGCACGGAGTCCTCACCAACCCGCTGCTGATGGACGGCTACGCCTCCGTCGGATGCGCCCCCTGCACGCGCCGGGTGGCGGAGGGCGAGGACGCCCGGGCCGGCCGCTGGGCCGGCCGGGGCAAGACCGAGTGCGGACTGCACGGCTGATGACGACGGAAACGACTACGGAGAAGCAGATGAGCGTGACCGGCCAGGGAGCCACCGTGTGGCTGACCGGTCTCCCCAGCGCGGGCAAGACCACCATCGCCTACGCGCTGGCCGAGCGGCTGCGCGCCGAGGGCCACCGGGTGGAGGTCCTCGACGGCGACGAGATCCGCGAGTTCCTCTCGGCGGGCCTCGGCTTCACCCGCGAGGACCGTCACACCAACGTCCAGCGGATCGGTTTCGTCGCCGAACTCCTCGCGAGCAACGGCGTCAAGGCGCTGGTCCCGGTGATCGCGCCGTTCGCCGACAGCCGGGAGGCGGTCGCCAAGCGGCACGCCGCCGCCGGTACGACCTACCTCGAAGTGCATGTGGCCACCCCGGTCGAGGTGTGCTCCGAGCGTGATGTGAAGGGCCTGTACGCCAAGCAGGCCGCGGGCGAGATCTCCGGGCTGACCGGGGTCGACGACCCGTACGAGGCCCCGGAGTCCCCGGACCTCCGTATCGAGTCGCACACCCAGTCCGTGCAGGAGTCGGCTTCGGCCCTGCACGCGCTGCTCACCGAGAGGGGCCTGGCATGACCACCGCCGCGCATCACCTGCACACCGACTCCGGCGCCGACGCGCCGTACGCGCTGTCGCACCTGGACGCCCTCGAGTCCGAGGCCGTGCACATCTTCCGCGAGGTGGCGGGCGAGTTCGAGAAGCCGGTGATCCTTTTCTCCGGCGGCAAGGACTCCATCGTCATGCTGCACCTGGCGCTGAAGGCGTTCGCTCCCGCGCCGGTGCCGTTCACCCTGCTGCACGTGGACACCGGCCACAACTTCCCCGAGGTCCTCGAATACCGCGACCGCACGGTGGCCGAGCACGGGCTGCGCCTGCACGTGGCCTCCGTCCAGGAGTACATCGACGCCGGCAGGCTGCGCGAGCGCCCGGACGGCACCCGCAACCCGCTGCAGACCGTCCCGCTGACCGAGGCGATCCAGCAGCTGAAGTTCGACGCCGTGTTCGGCGGCGGCCGGCGCGACGAGGAGAAGGCCCGCGCCAAGGAGCGGGTGTTCTCGCTGCGCGACGAGTTCTCCCAGTGGGACCCGCGCCGCCAGCGCCCCGAGCTGTGGCAGCTCTACAACGGCCGGCACGCCCCCGGCGAGCACGTCCGCGTGTTCCCGCTGTCCAACTGGACCGAGCTGGACGTGTGGCAGTACATCGCCCGCGAGAACATCGAGCTGCCCGAGATCTACTTCGCCCATGAGCGCGAGGTGTTCCAGCGCAACGGCATGTGGCTGACGGCCGGCGAGTGGGGCGGCCCGAAGGACACCGAGCAGGTCCAGACCCGGCTGATCCGCTACCGCACCGTCGGTGACATGTCCTGCACCGGTGCCGTCGACTCCGACGCCGCCACGCTGGACGCCGTGATCGCCGAGATCGCCGTCTCCCGGCTCACCGAGCGGGGCGCGACCCGCGCCGACGACAAGATGTCCGAGGCCGCGATGGAAGACCGCAAGCGCGAAGGGTACTTCTAGCCATGACCAGCACCACCGAGCAGCTCAGCGCTACCACGCTGCTGCGCTTCGCGACCGCCGGCTCCGTCGACGACGGCAAGTCCACCCTGGTCGGCCGGCTCCTGCACGACTCCAAGTCGGTCCTGGAGGACCAGCTGGAGGCCGTCGAGGCGGTCTCCCAGGCCCGCGGCCAGGAAGCCCCGGACCTGGCGCTGCTGACCGACGGCCTGCGGGCCGAGCGGGAGCAGGGCATCACCATCGACGTGGCCTACCGCTACTTCGCCACCGCGCGCCGCCGGTTCATCCTGGCGGACACCCCGGGGCACGTGCAGTACACCCGGAACATGGTCACCGGCGCCTCCACCGCCGAGCTGGCCGTGGTCCTGGTCGACGCCCGCAACGGCGTGGTCGAGCAGACCCGCCGGCACGCCGCCGTGGCCGCCCTGCTCCGCGTCCCGCACGTGGTCCTCGCGGTCAACAAGATGGACCTCGTCGACTACCGGGAGTCCGTCTTCGCGGCCATCGCGAAGGAGTTCACCACGTACGCCTCCGAGCTCGGCGTCCCGGAGATCACCGCGATCCCGATCTCGGCGCTGGCCGGGGACAACGTGGTGGAGCCGTCCGCGAACATGGACTGGTACGGCGGCCCGACGGTGCTGGAGCACCTGGAGACCGTGCCGGTCAGCCACGACCTCACGGCCTGCCCGGCGCGTTTCCCGGTGCAGTACGTGATCCGGCCGCAGACCGCCGAGCACCCCGACTACCGGGGCTACGCCGGCCAGATCGCCTCCGGTGTGCTGCGCGTCGGCGAGGCCGTGACCGTACTGCCCTCGGGGAAGACCTCGGTGATCGAGGGCATCGACGCGCTCGGCGAGAGCGTGGACATCGCCTGGGCGCCGCAGTCGGTGACCCTGCGGCTGGCCGACGACATCGACATCTCGCGCGGCGACCTGATCGCGCCGTCCGCGAGCGCCCCGGCCACCACCCAGGATGTCGAGGCGACGGTCTGCCACGTGGCGGACCAGCCGCTGACCGTCGGTGCCCGGGTGCTGCTGAAGCACACCACGCGCACGGTCAAGGCGATCGTCAAGGAGATCCCCTCGCGGCTGACCCTCGACGACCTGTCCCAGCACCCGGAGCCCGGGCAGCTGGTGGCGAACGACATCGGCCGCGTGGTCGTCCGCACCGCCGAGCCGCTGGCGCTCGACGCGTACGCCGACTCGCGCCGCACCGGGTCCTTCCTGCTGATCGACCCGGCCGACGGAACCACCCTCGCCGCGGGCATGGCGGGCGAGTCCTTCGCCTCCCGGGCCGAGACCGCGGTGGCCGAGGACGACGGGTGGGACTTCTGATCATGCCGTCCGACATGTACTCCACCTTTGCGAAGGAGGGCGGTCGCGTAGGCAGCGGCGCCCTCGGCAGTGGCCAGGGAGGGGTGGGCCGATGTGCGCGATGACCGCCTCCGCCCCTGCCCTTGTCCCGCTCCACAGACGAAAACGTCATAGATCATGACGTAACGAGAGGAATGGCCTCCGTGCCTGCCACCGGAACCGCCCGCACCACCGGCACCACCCGCACCACCGCGCGCCGCGGCCTCGCCGCCGCCGCCGCGCTGCCGCTCCTGATCGGCGCCCTCGCCTCCTGCGGGTACGGCTCCCAGGCCAAGAAGGACGAGCCCGCGGGCCAGGTGAAGGTCGCGGCCGACGCGAAGCCGCTGTCCGCGCCCGAGGTCCGGATCGGCTACTTCCCGAACCTGACGCACGCCACCGCCCTGGTCGGCGTCCAGGAGGGCCTCATCCAGAAGGAGCTGGGCGGCACGAAGATCAAGCCGCAGGCGTTCAACGCCGGCCCGTCCGAGATCGAGGCCCTCAACGGCGGCTCGCTCGACATCGGCTTCATCGGCCCCTCCCCCTCGATCAACGGCTACGTCAAGTCCAAGGGCCAGAACCTGCGGATCATCTCCGGCTCCGCCTCCGGTGGCGTGAAGCTGGTGGTGAACCCGGACAAGATCAAGACCCTGGACGACCTCAAGGGCAAGAAGATCGCCACCCCGCAGAAGGGGAACACCCAGGACGTCGCGTTCCTCAACTGGATCGCGGAGAAGGGCTGGAAGGTCGACCCGGAGTCCGGCAAGGGCGATGTCTCCGTGGTCCGCACGGACAACAAGGTCACCCCGGACGCCTTCACGTCCGGCTCCATCGACGGCGCATGGGTGCCGGAGCCGACGGCCTCCAAGCTGGTGTCCGACGGCGGTCGGGTCCTGCTGGACGAGACCTCCCTGTGGCCCGACAAGAAGTTCGTGATCACGAACGTCATCGTGTCGCAGAAGTTCCTCAAGGCGCACCCGGACGTGGTCGAGGCCGTGCTGAGGGGCACGGTGAAGACCAACGAGTGGATCAACGCCAACCCGGACAAGGCGAAG
The DNA here is from genome assembly GCF_008642295.1 of Streptomyces venezuelae. GTDB lineage: Bacteria > Actinomycetota > Actinomycetes > Streptomycetales > Streptomycetaceae > Streptomyces > Streptomyces venezuelae_C. The sequence goes on from NZ_CP029190.1 coordinate 1,552,866, forward strand.
GCCTCGGCCAACGCGGCGCTGAAGGCGGAGACCGGCAAGGAGCTGGCGCCCGCGATCATCGATCCGGCCTGGCCGAGCATCGCGATCACCGATGACCCGCTGGCCGCCACGCTGAAGACGCAGGCCGACTACGCGGTCGAGGCGAAGCTCATCGAGGAGCCCGACCTGGCCGGCATCTACGACCTGACGCTGCTCAACAAGGTCCTGAAGGCCGCCGGCAAGCCCGAGGTCTCCGACGCCGGTCTCGGCGCCAAGTAATCCCGCAATCCCGCAATCCCCCGCGTTCCCAGGAGGTGACGACCATGGCCACCACGCTTGCCAAGGCTGCCGAGGGCACCGTGGCGGCGGCGACGCACGCCGCCCGGATCGAGCACGTCTCGAAGTCCTTCACCGGCCCGGCCGGTACTCAGCTCGTACTGGACGACATCAGCCTTGATGTCGCGCCGGGCGAGTTCGTCACCATCCTGGGGGCCTCGGGGTGTGGCAAGTCCACCCTGCTGAACCTGGTCGCGGGGCTGGACAAGCCGTCGGCGGGGTCCATCGAGACCCCCGGCGGCCGTCCGGCGCTGATGTTCCAGGAGCACGCCCTCTTCCCGTGGCTGACCGCGGGCAAGAACATCGAACTGGCCCTGAGACTGCGCGGGGTACCCAAGGCCGCGCGCCGGCAGGAGGCGGAGCGGCTGCTGGAGCTGGTCCGGCTCGGCGGCGCGTACGGCAAGCGGGTCCACGAGCTGTCCGGCGGTATGCGCCAGCGCGTGGCCCTGGCCCGGGCCCTGGCCCAGGACAGCCAGCTGCTCCTGATGGACGAGCCGTTCGCGGCCCTGGACGCCATCACCCGGGACGTGCTGCACGGCGAGCTCACCCGGATCTGGGAAGAGACCTCGCTGTCCGTCCTGTTCGTCACGCACAACGTGCGCGAGGCCGTACGCCTCGCCCAGCGCGTGGTGCTGCTGTCCTCCCGGCCCGGCCGGGTGGCGAAGGAATGGACCGTGGACATCGCGCAGCCGCGCCGCATCGAGGACGCGGACGTCGCCGAGCTGTCCCTCGAGATCACTGAACACCTGCGTGGGGAGATCCGCCGCCATGGCCAGCACTGAAACGAAGGCGAAGGCGGACGACCTCGCCGGCCTGGAGGCCGGACTCGACGCCCTGGACGCGGTGGAGATCCGCCGTACCCCGGTCCGGGAGGTCCTGCTCAACAAGGTCCTCCCGCCGGTCCTGGCGGTCACTCTGGTGCTCGCCGTCTGGCAGATCCTCGTCTCGGCGAAGGTCACCGACGAGACCAAGCTGCCCGCGCCGTCCGCGGTGTGGGACGGCCTGGCCGACATGTGGCTGCAGGGCACCCTGCTGGAGGTCATCTGGACCAGCGTGTCGCGCGGTCTGCTGGGCTTCCTGCTGGCGCTGGCCATCGGTACCCCGCTGGGCCTGCTGGTCGCGCGGGTGAAGCTGGTCCGCGCCGCGATCGGCCCGATCCTGCAGGGCCTTCAGTCCCTGCCGTCGGTGGCCTGGGTGCCGCCGGCCGTGCTCTGGTTCGGCCTCAACGACACGATGATGTTCACGGTGATCCTGCTGGGTGCCGTCCCCTCGATCGCCAACGGCCTCGTCTCCGGTGTCGACCAGGTGCCACCGCTGTTCCTGCGGGCCGGCCGCACGCTGGGGGCGACGGGCGTCAAGGGCGTGTGGCACGTGGTGATGCCGGCCGCGCTGCCCGGCTACCTGGCCGGTCTGAAGCAGGGCTGGGCCTTCTCCTGGCGGTCCCTGATGGCCGCCGAGATCATCGCCTCCTCCCCCGACCTGGGTCTGGGCCTGGGCCAGCTGCTGGAGAACGGCCGCAACAACATCGACCTGCCGGGCGTGTTCCTGGCGATCCTGCTGATCCTGGTCGTCGGCATCGCCATCGACCTGCTGATCTTCAGCCCGCTCGAGCGGTGGGTGCTGCGCAGCCGCGGCCTGCTGGTGAAGTGACGGCCGCCATGCACCGACCCGTCCTGCTCGTCATCGCCCACGGCAGTCGCGACCCGCGGCACGCGGCGACCGTACACGCCCTCACCCGGCGGGTGCGGGCGCTGCGGCCGGGGCTCCGGGTGGAGACGGCGTATCTGGACTTCAATGCCCCGACCGTGCCGCAGGTCCTGTCCTCGCTGCACTACTCGGGGGTCCGGGAGGTCATCGCCCTCCCCCTGCTGCTGACCCGGGCCTTCCATGCGAAGTCCGACATCCCGGCGGTACTGGCCGAGTCCGCCGCCCGGCTGCCCGGGCTCTCGGTCCGGGTGACGGAGGTCCTCGGCCCGTCGCCGCTGCTGCTCTCCGCACTGGAGCGGCGGCTGGCGGAGGCGGGGCTCGACCTGTCGTACTCCGCCCGTTCCACCACCGGCGTCGTGCTCGCGTCCGCCGGTTCCACCGACCCGGAGGCGATCGCAGTGATCGCTGAAATCGCGCGGGAGTGGCGGCACACCGGTTGGTGCGCCGTGCGGCCTGCGTTCGCCTCCGCTGCCCTGCCCCGCGTGGAGGACGCCGTGCGCGCCCTCCACGCGGAGGGGGTGCGGCAGGTGGCCGTCGCCCCGTACGTCATCGCACCCGGCCGTCTCCCGGACCGCATCGCGGCGGGCGCCGAAGCCGCCGGCGCGGACCTGCTGGCCCCCGTCCTGGGCCCGGCCCCGGAACTGGCCCGGCTGCTGCTGCGCCGCTACGACGAAACCCGTACGGCGGGCACCGCCACCGTACGGTCCGGCCCGCGCGCGGCGGCCCTGACCGCGTAGCGCGCCGGCTCCTCGCGGCCCGGCCGGAGGGGCGGGCCGGCACCGGCTCTTACGGCGGCTATCCGCGGGCGGTGGCTTCGTCCGCGAGGGCGGTCAGGTCGGCGATGGACATGGCGCCCGGCGGGAGTCCCTCGCGGGCCAGGATGTTCGCCGTGTGCCGCAGTACCTCGTTCACCGGCGTCGGTACCCCGTGCAGCCGGCCGAGCAGCGAGATCTCCCCGTTGAGGTAGTCCGCCTCGACCGAGCCCGTGCCCCGGCGCAGGCTCTGCCAGGAGGAGCCGCCGCGGACCCCGTCCGGCGGCTGGTTCACCTTGCCGTCGCGCGCGGCGGCCTGCTCGGCCTCGGTCGCGTACGCGATGCCCGCCGCCGCGTACGCCGCCTTCGCCTCGCGGATCGCCCGCAGCAGCAGCGCGGCCTTCGCGGGGTCCGGTTCCGGGCCGGTGGCCGCCTGGATCGCATTGCCCAGGTTGCCGAGCAGCTTGGCGTACTTCCAGCGCATCACGTCCTCGACCACCGGCGCCTCGAACCCGGACGTGGCCAGGTCGCCGGCGACCCGGCCGGCCAGCGGGTCGGTGCCGCCGGCCGCGCGGCCCAGGTGCAGGATGCCGGTGAGGGGTGCGCACAGGGCCGACACGGTGCCCGGTTGCAGGTAGGTGGACGGCAGCCAGACGCACACCCCGTACACCCGCGCGAACCGGCGGAGCGCCAGCCGCTCGCCCTCCACACCGTTCTGCAGGCAGAACACCGGCAGCCGCTGCGCGGCCGTGCCGCCGCCCGCCACCTCCGCATCGCTCCAGGAGTCGAGCGCGGCGAGGGCGTCCTGGGTCTTGACCCCGAGGAAGAGGACGTCGTCCGCGCGCAGCTCGCCGAGTTCGGCGGGACCGGTGACGACCGGCAGCCGGTGCACGCGGGTGCCCTCGGCCGTGGTCAGCCGCAGCCCGTCCGCGCGCAGGGCGTCCGCGTGGGCGCCGCGCGCGACGAGGACGACCTCGTGGCCGGACTCCGCGAGGCGTCCGCCGAGGGTGGCGCCGACCGCGCCGGCGCCGATGATGATGTACCGCATGGGATGAGCCTGGCACATCCGGCGGCCCGGCCCGTGGCCGGGGCCGCTGCGGCTCAGCCCCTGCGGTCCTCAACGGTCCAGCCGTCGCCCAGTTCGCGGCGCACTGCCGCCAGGACGGTGTCGGCCGCATGCCGGAACGATTCCTCCTGGTCGCCCGACCAGGGCGAAGGTCCCGCCGGGTCGTCCCAGTCGAGTGAAGACTGGTACAGGTCGGCGAGTCTCCTGAGCTCGTCCCTGGTACCGGAAGTGAGGGGCAGCCGCTCCGGGGCACACGGTCCGTACCGGTCGTCGTGGCCGGGCGCGCCCGCCGGGCCCGGCCACAGCGGGGTGTCGACGCCGTACTCGAAGAAGTACCGCAGGCGGTGGGGCGTGCCGTTCGCGGTGGTCACCGGTGACGTTCCCCTTCCGCGACGGCGGTGAGTTCCACCAGCTTGGCGACCGTGTTCCAGTTGCGGGTGGTGGCGTCGATGCCCTTCACCAGGGCCGGCCGGGACAACGCCTCGGCCAGTTTGGAGCGGCCGAGGCCGTGGGGGGCGTAGACGTAGATGACCCGGTCGCCGAGGGTGAACTCCTCCGGGAGGAAGGCCTCCCGGTCGAGGGCCGCGAACCGGTCGGGGGCCGGCTGTTCCGAGAGGAAGGTGGCGTGCAGCTGTTTGCCCTCCAGCTCGGCGGCCGGGTAGGGGCAGGCGTCGGCGACCGCCCGCAGGTAGGGGCCGTCGACCACCAGGCAGGCGACGTGGAACCCGAAGCGGGCCTCGATGGCCCGCTCCAGGGCACGGGCGAGGCCGGCCGGGTCCTGGTCCGGGGCGGTGAAGACCGCGTTGCCGCTCTGCAGGTAGGTCTGGACCCCGGTGTGACCGAGTTCTTCCAGGACCTCGCGCAGCTGCGCCATCGGGACCTTCTTGGCCCCGCCGACGTTGATGCCGCGCAGCAGTGCCGCGTACTTCTTCGTCGTCGAGGTTGTCATGGGCGAACCATAGGTCACCCCTGTGACAGTTCGGCCTCGATCAGGTCGGCAGCCTGCCGGGTGCCGCCCTCCTTGGCCATCTCCGTACGGATCTGCTCGGCGCGGGCGGCGACCTCCGGGTCCCCGGTCAGGGCGAGGACGGCGGCGCGCAGGTTCTCGGCGGTGGCCTCCGCCATCGGCAGGTGCCGGGCGACGCCCAGGGAGGCGAGCCTGTCGGCGTTGCCGAACTGGTCGACGGCCTGCGGTACGGCCACCATCGGGGTGCCGGTGGCCAGGCCTTCCTGGCTGCCGCCGGCTCCGGCATGGGTGATGAACACATCGGCCTGGCGCAGGATGTCCAGCTGCGGCACCCAGCGGTGGACCTCCGTGTGCGCGGGGAGCACACCGAGTTCGGCCTCGTCGGTGAACTTGCCGATCTGGAGGACCAGATGCCAGTCGGGGAGGCCGGCGAAGGCCTCCGCGCAGGCCCGGTAGAACTCCGGCTGCTTGGTGAAGGTCGAGCCGAGGGAGACCAGGGCCAGCTTCCTGCCCTCGGCGGCGGGCGGCCGTTGCCAGCGACCCTGTTCGGTGCGCTCGCCCTGGCAGGCGCCGACGAAGGTGTGGACGGTCTCGTCGACCCGGTCGGCGTTCGGCTGGAGCGCCTTGGGAATCAGCACGATGCTGCGGCGCGGCCGGCCGACGAAGGGGTCGGGGTCGTCGGGGATGCCGTTCTCCTCGAGCCAGGCCCGGAAGCGGGCGTAGTAGGCCTGCCCCCGTTCGGTGGCCTTGAGCGGCGCGGTCATGGGTTCGCCGACCTCTGCCTCGTATCCCTCCCAGGCGACCAGGTTCGGGGAGAGGGAGACGGCGGGGACGCCCCAGCGGTGGGCGAGGACGCGCGCCGGGTAGGAGGTGATGTCGTGGAGGACCAGGTCGGGCTCGTCCCCTTCGAAGGCGGCGGCGAGCTGCGGCAGGGCCTGGATGGCGTCCTTCAGGAAGGGCTCGAGGTTGTCGATGAGCTCGGTGCCCCAGGCCTCGGGGTCGTCATCGGCGGGGAGGGTGGAGGTGTAGATCACCGGTGTGGCGCCGGTCTCCGCGATCTTCTCGGCGAAGGCGGCGGGGATGGCGTAACTGACGCGGTGGCCACGGGCGACGAGCTCCCGGATCACTTCGATGCTCGGGTTCACGTGGCCGTGGGCGGCGATGGAGAACATGGCGATGTGGGCGGGCTTGGCTGAGGTCATGCCCCTACCGTAACGAGACGAGACGTCTCGTGCAACCCGTAATGCGTCATCGGCCCATGGCCTGGTCCGGCTCGCCGAAATTGCGGAGGCCTCCCGTCCGTCCGGATGCGAGACTTGCCGGATCACGGCAGATCACGGCAGATCACGGCAGGTCGGAAAGCGGAGCGCACGGGATGGACGAGGGACAGGCCAGGGAGCTGCTGAGGCGCTCCGGGGTCATGGAGCGGGCGGAGCTGCTCGCGCTCGGCGAGAACGCCGTGTTCGCCGTCGGCGACAAGCTGGTCGCGAAGGTGGGCCGCTCGGCGGAGCTGCTGCCGCGCGCCGAACGGGAGTTGGCGGTCGCCGACTGGCTCGCCGGGGCCGGGGTCCCCGCGGTGCGCGCCGCCGAACCGGAGCCCCGGTCCGCCGACGGGCACCCGGTCACCCTCTGGCACCGGCTCCCGGACCCGGTCCGCCCGGCCGGGCCGGCCGATCTGGCGGAGCTGCTGCGCCGGGTACACGCCCTCGCGCCACCGCCGTTCCCGCTCCCCGGCCGGGACCTGCTGGGCGGGGTGGAGCGCTGGCTCCGGCTGGCCGGCGAGGCCATCGACCCGGCGGATGCGGCGTACCTGCGCGCCAGGCGCGACTCGTTCGCGGCCGAAGCGGCGGCACTGGTGCCGCACCTGCCGCCGGGGCCGGTCCACGGCGACGCGCTGCCGCGCAATGTCCATGTGGGGCCGGAGGGCCCGGTCCTGGTGGACCTGGAGACCTTCTCAACGGACCTGCGGGAGCACGACCTGGTGGTGATGGACCTCTCCCGGGACCGCTACGGGCTCCCCGCCGAGGCGTACGAGGCCTTCGTGGCCGCGTACGGCTGGGACGTCCGCGACTGGGAGGGCTGCGTGGTCCTGCGCGGCGCCCGCGAGACGGCCAGCTGCGCCTGGATCGCGCAGCACGCGCCCGCCAACCCCAAGGCCCTCGCAGAGTTCCGCCGCCGCATCGCCTCCCTCCGGGACGGCGCCACCGAGGTCCGCTGGCACTCGTTCTGACCCCGTCGGCCCGTCACGGCCGCTGCGCCACCCTTCCTGCCCACACCCTCACGGAGAAACGTTCATGCGTCGTTCCGCCCTGCCCGTTGGCGCCGTCTGCCTGCTGATGCTGTCGGTCTCCGGCTGTCTCACCGACACCCCCGAGCCGGACCCGAAGTCCGCCCCCTCGCAGTCACAGCAGCAGAAGGAAAAGGAGAAGGAGAAGGAGAAGGAGAAGGAGAAGCCCGCCCCGGCGCCCGACCCCGCCGCCGCCGTCCGCGCGGCCGTGGCTGCGACGGGCGCCACCAGCGCCCGGATCAACCAGAAGATAGAACTCGGCGACAGCAAGCGGACCTTCGTCCTGACCATCACCGGCGTCTTCGACATGGCCCGGGACCGGGGACAGCTCTCCGTCGATTTCCCCGGCGGCGCGATCAGCCACATGGACGAGGTCTTCGACGACGGCAGGGTCTACGTGAGCGGCCCCACCGGCCTCGACAAGGACAGCTGGGGGGCCATCCGCCGGGACAAGGCCGAGGCCCACTACGCGCTCCGCGCCCCCGTGAACGACCCGGAGCACCTCCTGCAGCAGGTCTCCACGCTGGAGCAGGTCTCCCGGGCCGGCGAGGAGAAGATCGGCGGTGTCGACACCGTGCGCTACAGCGGCCGACTGAGCAGCCAGGCCGTCGTCCTGCGGCTGACCCAGGAGACCCGGGACAAGTGGGCCAAGGTCACCCGGTCCATGGGCGGCGAGCCCCCCGCCCTGGCCGATGTCTGGGTGGACCCGCAGGGCCGTCTGGTCCAGGCCCGGCTCAGCCTGAGCATGCCCGGGTCCGGTGGGGTCACCAACACCCTGACCTTCACCGACCTCGGCACTCCGGTCGAGGTGAAACTCCCGCCCGCCCAGAAAACCGTGCCGCTGACCAGCATCACCGGCGTACTGGCCGGCTGAGCCCGGCCGCCCCCCGCCCTCCTCAGACCCCCGCCCTCCTCAGGCCCCCGCGCCCGCCCCCGCCGCCGCCAGGCCGCGCAGTGGCCAGGCAGTGTCGATCACCGCGTCCGGGGTGCCCTGGCGGCGGAGGTAGGACTGGAAGTCCCGGGCCCAGCGGGCGTGCCAGCGGATCTGTTCCGCGTGCAGGTCCGCCGGGGTGAGCGCCGCCACCCCGGGGTGGCGGGCCGCTATCGCCCGGGCCACCTGCACCGCGGCCAGCGCATCCGCGCCCGCGTCGTGGGCGGCCTCCAGCCGCACGCCGTACACCCCGCAGACCGCCTCCAGGGTGCGCTTGCCGCGCCGGTAGCGGTCGACGGCCCGGTCGATGGTCAGCGGGTCCACCACCGGCCCGGTCGCCACCCCGCCGAGCCGGTCGGCCAGCGAGGGCAGGCCGTACCGAGCGAGCTCCGCCGCGAGCAGGGTCAGGTCGAAGGCCTTATCCACGCACGACCGTGTCTCACGATCCCCCACGTCGTTGATGGGTCAGGGGGTGCGATCAGATGGAGATCTTCTTCACCGACCCGGATGCGCTGGAAGCCGCCGGGGTAAGCGACGCGACGAAGGCGCTCGCACGGCACGGATTACATGCCGGTGCACCGTTCATCCTCAGCGATGACGGCAGCTACGACATCCAACTCAACCGATTCCTGTGGTCCTTGCCGACCCTCGGGGTGAGGTCGGCACATTCCTGGCGTGCCTACGCTCTGGACCTGCTGACCTGGGGACGGTTCCTCCAGGAACACCGCGGCAAGACCCTGTGGCACGCCGACCGTGACGACGTCACCGCCTTCCACCGAGCCCGGCGTGTTTCTCCCGACCCGACGCAGGTCGTCTCGGCCTCGACCTGGAACCGGGGCGTCGCTGCCTTGGACAAGTTCTACACATGGGCGGTGGACGAGGCCCTGGTCGAGCGGACGCCGTTCAAGCACTACGAGGGCTCGCGGCGCACTGGCTCCGGGCAGCAGGTGCGCGTCCGCAACAACCGCGCGGCAGAGAAAGCCGCCAAACGCGGGAACGTGAAGTTCCTCTCCGTTCCCCGCTACGCGGCCTTCCGCGACATCGGCCTACGGGGCCAACTGCGGACGGGCACCGCCGATTCGAGCTTCCGAGGCCGCAATGCGGAGCGAAACGTCGTCATGGCCGAGCTGCTGGTAACCACCGGCCTGCGCATCGAGGAGGCCGCCTCGCTCTGCTGGCCGGAACTCCCGGCCCTGGACAGCCAGAGGAACGCGAAGAGCGTGCCGTTCGACCTGGCGCCGCCGACAGCCAAGCGGGACAAGGGACGCAAGATCCTCTTGCCCCATCGAGTCCTGCGCGCCGTGGCCGACTACGTGGAGATCGAGCGCTCCCTAATGCTGGACCGCTGGCGTGCCCGCGGCTGTCCGCTGCCGGCCGGCGCAGTGGTGGGGAGTCAAGCCGACCGGCGAGGTGTGCGGGTACCCATGAAAGACGGCAAGCTCCGAAGGGTGCCCTGGTCGCGTTTGCCACCGGCACTCCGATCCCGTCTGTACCTCGTTGACGATCAGGGCCGTGCCCTCGGCCCGGCGTGCGTCTGGCTGGGCCAGGAGGGGCGGCCTGTGTCTCTGTCTGCCTGGGAGTCGGTCTTCGTGCGGGCCTCGGAGAGATGCCGTACGTGCGGGATCGACGTCGACGCCACACCGCACGTGCTCAGGCACACCTTCGCCGTGCATCTGCTGTCTGCGTTGATCCAGGAACAGATCGGCTCGGTGGAGAAGGGCGAGATGAGCGACGGCGTGTACCGACGCATCATCGGCGACCCGCTCGATCACCTTCGCCGCCTCTTGGGGCATTCCTCGATCACCACGACGTACATCTACCTCGGCTGTATCGACCAGGCCCAGGCTCTGATCGACGGCGCGGTGGATGCCTGGACGTCCGCGGTCGTGGACACGGCACATCACGTGTCGCATGAAATCGACAACTCCTCTACTCAGGCGCCGGGAGCGAACCCGTGGTAGGCCGGGGGCGGCGGAAGGCACGATTGAACGCACCCTCACCCCAGTTCGTCGACCCGGCTCCGGCCACGCTCGGACTTCTGAGGTTCGAGGTCACTTTCCCGGACAACCGGACGGCCGTCGTGGACTGGACCCGGGAGCCGCAGCAGCGGCTGCTGGGGGCTCTGGGAGCCGAGTTGGCGGCTTCGTGCGACGTGGGGCAGGGAACTGGTTCACCACATACGCTCCGCAATCGCGCGCGCTCGTGCCTGCTGTGGGTGCGGTGGCTCGACTCCACGGAAGCGATGAACATCCGCGTCAGCGACCTCCTTCCGCACCACCTCGACGGATTCGAGAGCCACCTCCGGGAGGGCCATCCAGCATTCTCCCGGACGCCCTACGCGCGTATCGCTGACGTCGTGTGGATCTTGCGCCGACTCGGCGAGAAGGACCAAGGACTATCCCCCTCGATACTCCGGAGGCTCTCCTACACATCCACTGGCCCGGTAGGCTCCTATACCCCTCGCGACGCCTACTCGCCGCACCTCGTCGAGCAGCTACGCACTGCCGCACGTTCCGATGTCGATAACGCGGTCCGACGCCTGACGCTGGACGGGCCAGCGCTCCTGGCACGGGGGCAGGACCCGCGGATCGCAGGCTGGGACTCCGACCCGAATGTGTTGTGGGAAATCTCCCGGACCCACGGGACCTTCACACGGACACAGTTGGCCGATCTTGTCGGCACGGCGCTGGCCAATGCGCACACTCCCGGCCGTCTTGCACCCTTGGTGTACCCGACCAGCCGCGACGTGTTCGCTCTGCTCCTGCTGTTCTGTCTCGAAAGCGGCATGGAGGTGGAAGCGGCCAGAGAGCTGACCGCCGACTGCTTGAAGAATCCCAACCGGGGCTATGTGCAGGTCGAATACCTCAAGCGACGACGGCACGGCCAGGAATGGAACACGATCAGGGTCCGGGACGGTTCCTCCAACTCACCCGGCGGGCTGCTTCGGCTGGCCTTGCGGCTCACAGCGCCTGTCAGAGAGGCCACCGACTCGCCGGCGCTTTGGCAGTTCAGAACGAAGGATGGGATCCTGTCCGCCGGACTCAGCGCTGGAGCTGCGTCGAGTGCGGCTCGGAGCTTCGTCTCGACACACCGGCTCACGGATGCCGGGAAACCCTTCGACCTGCGACTGTCGCGACTTCGGAAGACACACAAGGCCGCTGTCTACAAGGTGACCGGCGGCAGGATGTCGGCGTTCGTGCAGGGCCATTCGCCGGACGTCGCCGCGGCGCACTACGCAGACATCCCCTCACTGCGCGCTCTCCACGAACAGGCCGTGGCGGACGGCCTGCAGGACGCACTCACTGACGCCCAGACTCCCGCGATCCTGACGCCGGAAGAGGAAGAGCGCCTCACTCAACAGCCGGCGGATGCAGTTGAGTTGCTTGGGATCCCGGCCGAGCAACTACCGCCACTCCTATCCGGCGAATCCGACCTGTGGCTGTCGTCCTGCCGCAGCTTCTTCGACTCGCCTTTCGGAGTCAAAGGCAAGCCCTGCCCTGTCTCCTTCTTCGCCTGCCTGGGGTGCAGTAATGCGGTCATCACCCGAAGGAAACTCCCAGCAATCCTGGCCTTCCTCAACCACATCGAGACCGAACGGGCCAAGACACCCGCAGCGGAGTGGGAAGCGCGGTTCGGCAACGCTCACCAGCAGATTCTGCAATTGATCATCCCGAGGTTCAGCCAGCGTGACGTGCTTGACGCCAGGGCAATCGCCGAGTCTTCCGAACGCCTGCTCTTTCTTCCCCACAACTTGTTGGGAGGCCACTGATGCCCGCACAGCCTCTTCCACGCGGTGTCGCCGCCAGCCGTCCTTCCGACGCGACAGCCGTACTGTCCGGACGCCCCCTCACCGCTGATCCATCCCTCATGCCGCGATTCGGAGACCGCGTCTGGAATCTCGCGGTCGCCGGGCATGCCGGAAACCGCTACGCAAGCGAGTTCTTCATCGACTTCGAGTCACTCAGCGATGTCACACGGCGCGAGGCGGCGCGCGAGTTCCTGTTCTGGAGACTCAACACCCGCCCCGTTCGCGGTCCCCTTCCGTCCATCTCGACAGTGTCGGCTGAATGGTGGAACCTGCGGTGTTTCCTCCGATTCCTCGACTCCGAACACGACGGGCTTCGCCTGGACGCCGTGACGCAGCCGGTTCTCGATTCCTACCTGGTTCACTGCCGGGCCGAGGAACTGATGCACAGCGGCATGCGTCACCGTCTCCAGGTCATCCCACGCCTCCACCTCGCGGCAGAGGCCATGCCGACGGACGCACTGGCGACCAATCCCTGGAACGGCCGCCCCCTCACACGCATCATCGGCGGCCCGGTCGTCAGCAAGCACGAAAACCAAACGCCCCGAATCCCGCCCCAGGTCATCGCCCCGCTGGTGCAAGCGGCCCTGTTCTACGTCCGCACCGCGGCATCAGACATCATCGACGCACGTGCGGAGCTGATGGAACTGCAAGCCAACGTCCATGAGATCCGCGGGCAGTCACTCGCCCGCCTGGACCGCTACCTCGACGGCCTCGCAGCCGACGGGCGAGGTGTCCCGGTGCTGGACGGTGCCGGTCTCCAACCTCACCTGGCCGGTTCACCCGCCTACACGTACATCATGCGCAAGTCGGGAGCAGGACGAGGGGTCGCCAGCGGCTCCTACGCCAACCACATCGTGAGCGCACTGGAGCGGCTCGGGCCCGAGCCCGGCGGCATGGACACACCCATCACTCCACATCCGCAGACCGGGCGGCCGTGGCGGGACAGGTTCAGCCCTCCCGCCGTTTCCCATGAGGAACGGCTCCTGCGGGCCGCCTGCTACATCCTCATCGCCTACCTCTCCGGCATGCGCGACTCCGAAGTCAAAGAACTCCGGGACGGCTGCCACTTCACCGAGCGGAGCGCAGACGGTGTCGTCGTCCGGCACAAGGTGCGCTCCCAACTCATCAAGGGTGGGCGAGGCGCACCGGAAAGCTGGGTCGTCATCGAGCCCGTCGCGCAAGCCATCGACGTCCTGCAACGCCTGCCCCACCGTGACCTGCTGTTCTGCCGCCCAGTAACAGGACGACCGCACTCGACGATCTCTGCCAACCGCATGAATGACAACCTCAACGAGTTCCTGGCTCACTGCGCCGACATCGGATTTCCGGTGCCCGATGTCGATGGAGAACCGTGGAACCTTACGACCCGCCAGTTCCGCAGGACCGTGGCCTGGCACATCGCACACCGCCCGTTCGGCACCGTGGCCGGGATGATTCAGTACAAGCATCTCTCCGTGGGCATGTTCGAGGGGTACGCGGGTACTTCCTCTTCTGGCTTTCGCGCGGAGGTGGCTGCTGAGGAAGCCCTGGCCCGCTTGGCCGACGTCGTGGAGCGCTACGAGGATTTCAAGGCAGGCGTACGCTCGGCCTCCCCAGGCGGGCCCCGGACGGACAACGAGTTCGCACGGGTGCAGCAAGAGCTCCAAGATTTCCCAGGCAGGGTCGTCGATGAGCGGCGCCTGCACTCCATGCTCAAGGCCTCCGCACGCACCCTGCACATCGGAACGCTCAACGACTGCTACTACCAGCCCGAGACCGCTTTGTGCCGTACGCCGAGCGGCGAGGACCGACCTCTGCTCAACAGCTGCCGCCCCGATCGCTGCGGCAACTCGACCATCACGACCCGGCATCGCAGCGGGTGGGAAGCGGCACGCGGAGATACCGAGCGCGCGCTGGCCTTCGTCGGCCTCTCCGATCTCCAGCGAACGGCTCTGCGAGGGCACCTCAACGACGTCACCAACGTGATCGAGGGTATCGACCGTGCCAACGACTGACCCACCCGAAACAGCCCTCCGAGCGGCCTCTGAACGCCTACTCCGAGGAGAGCCCACCCGTAGCGACGGTTCCCTGACCGTCGCCTCACTCGCCGTTGAAGCCGGCGTCAGCAGAGCCAGCGCCTACCGCTACCCTCATGTTCTGGCAGAATTCCGAAACCTCGTAGCCGATCGAGAAGAAGCAGCCACGCCCTCAGCGTCCCTCCGACAGGAGGTCCAGGCCCTGAAGGGTGCGGAGCGCCGACTCCGCCAAGAGCATGCGCGCGAGGTCCGGGAGCTGCGCTCCTCGATCAACGTCCTCGCACAGCAGGTTCAGCTCCTCACACTGGAGAACCAGCGTCTCTCCAAGGCAGCTGAGCGAAGCGATCGCGTCACTCGCATCGATCGCCGCTGATCGATACGACTGAGCGGCACGGTATCCCGCTTGCAGAAGGTGATCCCACTGGCCATCCTCAAGGCGGCGATGCGCCGGCCCAACCCGCCCTACGCTCCCGATCACGAGATCGACTGCTGAGCGAGCATCGTCAACAACCACGGGGAGCAACGTGCCGTCTTTCGTCTACCGGATCACCAAGTACGACCCTGCCGACCGCGACGAGCACGGCAGCTATATCGGCGCTGAGGGCTCGACCAGCGACCACGGACCGGTCGAGGCTGCCTATCTGGAAGCAATTGCCGCCTTCGCCGAGGACACCGGCATCGACCACCTGTTCATTCGCGAGCCGGGGATCTCCGGCCTTGCCCACTTCGGCCTGGAGCCGGCGGTCGACGGCCACGGCCTTGCCGGGCTCTTCCCACCCGACCTCAGCGGGTTCCACGACGGTGCAGAGGTGCCCGTCTCCCTCGGCCTGGAGCTGGTCAGGGTCATGCTCCGCGGCAACGGTGCCTGGTGCCGCCTGGCGGTGGAGGACGAGTTCGACGTGCAGGTCGGTTGGGACCGGTACGTCTACGTCAGTAGCGACAAGCCTTGCGAGCGTGCCTTTGCCCGCACCCGTGCTCTCGGTCTCTTCCCGGAGCGGCTGGAGGCCTCGCCCTACGACGCGGACTTCGACGAGCCCGGCGTGCAGCGGCCAGCCGACGAGGACTTCTGGGCCCGTTTGCGCTGGTCCATCGCTATGCGGCAGGCAGCGATATTGGAGGAGGGCTACCTCCACAATGCTTCCGCTGGCATCGCCTCACCGAAGACACACTCGATGCGGTACGCGCCCGACTCACCCCGCGTGCCCAGTTGACCGTCTGGCCTGACCTGTCCATTGATGTCGACGCGGTCCTCGCCTCGCTTCCCGACGAGGGTCCGGTGGAGTTCGTATGGGAGGACGAGAACGGGGCTCTCTCCAGCACGGTGGTCGACGAGTCCGACTACAAGGAACTGGCCGCCCGGGTGGCAGGCGCCCGTGCCGCCACGGCCCTGTCTTTGACCCTCGACGAACGCCACCCGCTGTTCACCGCGGTCCTGCCCGACAGCGACGGCGTCTTGCGCGCCCGATGGAGGACCGAGCCGACGCCGAGTGACCGGAACTGGGCCTTTCTGAAGACTCTCCACCGTGGGCAGATCTGCACCGGCACGGTCACCAAAATCGCCAGCTTCGGTGTGACCTTTGTGGACATCGGCGGCTTCACCGCGATGATCAACATTCCCGAGCTGTCCTGGCGCCGCTTCGAGCACCCCTCTGACATCGTCACTGTCGGCCAGGAAATCTCGGCCGAGATCCTCGACGTCGACCTGGTGCGCGAGCGTGTGCCGTTGTCCCTGAAGGCATTGCAAGAGGACCCGATGCCGCCGTTTGTACAGCAAGTCGGCCAGACGGTGACCGGCATCGTGACCAAACTCGTACCGTTCGGCGCCTTCGTCCGAATCGAAGACAGAGAGGACGGCCTCGAAGGCTTGGTGCATCTCACCGAGCTGGCCGAAGGACACGTCGTTCAGCCCGAGGACGTGGTCCAGGTCGGAGACGCCCTCACGGTGAAGATCATGGAGGTCGACCTTTCACGGCGCCGGATCACTCTCTCCCACCTACAGGCGCTTGCCCCCGGAGAGCGCTGACCGGCGCGCTCATCCCCTCCGGGGGATGAGCGGCCAGGCCGGCTCGACGACTGCCGCCGGATCCGCGGTACGCCGCAGGTATGCCTGCAATGACATCGACTGTTCAGCCGCTGCTCGTACCTGAAGGTCATGCAGATCCGCCAATGGCATCAGGCCCACTGGCTGGTGCTTCTCACCCATGCGTCGCACCACGCGGGCGGCGGCCACGGCATCGGCCCTCGCATTGTGCGCGTCATCGAGCGACACACCGTAGTGAGCACACAACGCGTGGAGGGCCCTCTTGCCCTTCCGGTACTTGTCGATGTGCTTGTCGATCACCAGCGGGTCGATGACGGGCGTAGGCACGCTCCCCAGCCGCTCGCTGATCGACTCGATCTCGTAGCGCCGACACTCACGGTCCAGAAGCGACAGGTCGTAGCGTGCGTTCATCACCACCAGAGGTGTCCCCGAGCGCAGCTCCTCAGCAACGCCTTGTGCGATCTCCTCAATGGCTGAAGCGGCCGGCACCCCGTGCTCGCGGGCATACTCCGTCGAGATGCCATGGATCGCCGACGCCTGCTCGGGTATGGCTACCCCGGGATTCAGCAGCCAGGTCCGCTCGGCCGAGACGGCCCCGGCCGAATCCAGGCGCACGACCGCCGCCGTCACAATGCGGTCGGTCTCGACGTCGGTGCCCGTGGTCTCCAGGTCGAAGGCCACCAACGGCCCACTGATCCAGCTCATCACGCGGCCCTCATTCCCGCGTGGGCTGTCGGCCGGCGCCGCGCCTCGGCATGAGACACCTGAGACGCACCTGGCGTGAGGGGATAAAAGGCCGCGTTGTACGCCACCACCACCGCGCCGCGCCGCCACAGTCCGGCCAGCGCCGAGGCCACCTCGTCCGCGACCTCCCGGGCCGGCCGGCCCTCGCGGGCCGCCCGCTCCGTGCTGATCCCGTGGATCGCCGAGGCCTGCTCGGGAATCGGTATGCCCGGATCGGCCAGCCAGCCGCGCCGCTCGCCGACCACTCCGCCGGCCACCTCCACCAGTGCCGCCGTGACGATCCGCGACTCCCCCGGTTCCGTGCCGGTCGTCTCCAGGTCGAACCCGATCAGCGTTCCCCCGTGCCACTCCCCCATGGCGCCCCTCCCCCGTGTACCTGTGCATGGCATTGCCGCCACTGCTGCCGCTGCCGCTACCTCTGCGGCAACGGCTTTCAGCCTGCCACGGCGCACTGACACTCAGGACACCGGCCGGGAATCCTCCCACACCGACTCGAATTCCTCCCGGTAGGTCGTGAACAGCCCGTGGTCGGCATCCCGGGGCACGCCCCGCCCGCCGCCCCGCAGCACCAGCACCGGCGCCTCCATGCCGCGGGCCCGGCGCAGGTACGACTGGACCACCGCGATCCCCGAGTTCTCGCCCTCCACCAGGTAGGCGGTGAACCGCGGGGTCTCGTCGAAGACGTGGATGGAGAAGCCCGAGGGGTCGCGCAGGCCCGCCCGGACCCGGCGGACGTGCAGGATGTTCATCTCCACCGAGCGGCTCAGCTCGCCCTTGCGCAGGCCCAGCTCCCGCTCGCGCCGCTTGACCGCGCTGCTCGCCGGGTTCAGGAACAGCAGCCGGACCCGGCAGCCCGCCTCCACCAGCCGGACGAGTCTTCGCCCCGAGTAGTTCTGGACGAGCAGGTTCAGTCCTATGCCGATGGCGTCCAGCCGTCGCGCGCCCCCGAACAGGTCTTCGGCGGGCAGCTGGCGCTGGAGCCGGACCCGGTCGGGGTGGACCGAGATGACGTCCGCGTACCGGTCGCCGACCAGGTCCTCGACGGCGTCGATGGGCAGCCGGTCCGCGGAGGGGCTGCCGGCGCCGCCGCCCAGCACCTCCAGCAGCCGGGCCGAGGCCCGCTCCGCCTGGCTCAGTACCGCCTGCGAGAGGGCGCGGTTGCGGGAGACCACGTTGCGGGTGACCTCCAGCTCGTCCAGGGCGAGTTCGATGTCGCGCCGGTCGTCGAAGTACGGCTCGAAGCAGGGCCAGTGCTGGACCATCAGCTCGCGCAGCTGCGGGAGGGTCAGGAAGGAGAGAACGTTGTCGTCGGCCGGGTCCAGAAGGTAGCCCTTGCGGCGGCTGACCTCGCGGACCGCGACCGCGCGCTGCACCCACTCCTGGCCGGCCGGTCCGGCCGCCGCGACCACCCAGTCGTCCTCGCCGTGCACCGGCTCGTAGATCGGCCGCAGCACCGCGCCCACCACGGCCCGCAGCCGCTGCTCGATCAGGTTCAGCCAGATGTACGCACGGCCGGCCCGCTGGGCCCGGGTGCGGACCTCGCTCCAGGCGTCGGCGCCCCAGTCCAGCTCGGCGCCGGTACGGGAGACTCCGCCGGGCGCCTCCGGTCCTGCCAGGGAGACCGCCCCGGCCTCCGCGGCGCCGCCCTCGTGACCGCCGTCACCAGGGGGCAGCTCCAGACCTCCCGAGCTCACCCGCGCACCCGCCCTTCCGCTACCCCTCCAGTGATCAAGGAAGGGTACTCCGCGCACCCGGCCCGGTGCAGCCGGATGGCCCTGACGGCGCAGGCCTGTTGACTCATCATCGGATTCCCGGACAGTGGGCTGACCCGCATATCGGGTAGACGGGGTCACCCGGTAGGACCTGCGCAAGTCCCCCCGCGGAGCCCCCCTTTCGGGGAAGATCTGGCGGAGACCAACGGACGCCTGATCAGGAGTGGAAGAGTCGCATCTATGCAGGTCTGGCCCGGGCAGGCGTATCCCCTCGGCGCGACGTACGACGGCGCCGGCACCAATTTCGCGGTCTACTCCGAGGCCGCCAGGCGCATCGAGCTGTGCCTGTTGCACGAGGACGGTTCGGAGACCGCGGTGGAGCTGCGGGAGACGGACGCCTTCGTCCGGCACGCCTACCTGCCCGGCATCATGCCCGGTCAGCGGTACGGCTTCCGGGTGCACGGCCCGTACGAGCCCGAGCGCGGGCACCGCTGCAATGCGGCCAAGCTGCTGCTGGACCCATACGCGCGGGCCATCAGCGGGTCCGTCACCTGGGGCGAGGAGGTGTACGGCTACCACTTCGGCCGCCCCGACTCCCGCAACAATCTGGACTCCGCCCCGCGCACGATGAGCTCGGTGGTGGTGAACCCGTACTTCGACTGGGCCAACGACCGGCCGCCGCGGCACGAGTACCACCACACCGTGCTGTACGAGGCGCACGTCAAGGGACTGACGATGCGCCACCCCGACCTTCCGGAGGAACTGCGCGGCACGTACGGGGCGCTCGCCCATCCGGCGGTCATCGGGCATCTGACGAAGCTCGGGGTGACGGCACTGGAGCTGATGCCGGTACACCAGTTCGTCAACGACCACCGGCTGGTGGACGACGGGCTGAGCAACTACTGGGGCTACAACACCATCGGGTTCTTCGCCCCGCACAACGGCTATGCCTCCGGGGACCGCGGCCAGCAGGTGCTGGAGTTCAAGTCGGCGGTCCGGGCCCTGCACGAGGCGGGGATCGAGGTGATCCTGGACGTGGTCTACAACCACACCGCGGAGGGCAACCACCTGGGTCCCACGCTGTCCTTCCGGGGCCTGGACAACGCCTCGTACTACCGGCTCGCGGAGGACCCGCGCTACTACACGGACACCACCGGCACCGGGAACTCACTGCTGATGCGGTCCCCGCACGTGCTCCAGCTGATCATGGACTCGCTGCGGTACTGGGTCACCGAGATGCATGTGGACGGCTTCCGCTTCGACCTGGCGGCCACCCTGGCCCGGCAGTTCCACGAGGTGGACCGGCTGTCCTCGTTCTTCGACCTGGTGCAGCAGGATCCGGTGGTGAGCCAGGTGAAGCTGATCGCGGAACCCTGGGACCTGGGCGAGGGCGGCTACCAGGTGGGCAACTTCCCGCCGCTGTGGACCGAGTGGAACGGCAAGTACCGGGACACGGTACGGGACCTGTGGCGCGGCCAGCCGCGCACGCTCGCCGATTTCGCGGGCCGGCTGACGGGCTCCTCGGACCTCTACCAGGACGACGGCCGGCGCCCGCTGGCCTCCATCAACTTCACCACCTGCCACGACGGTTTCACCCTGCACGACCTGGTCTCGTACAACGAGAAGCACAACGAGGCGAACCGGGAGGGCAACCGGGACGGGGAGAGCCACAACCGGTCCTGGAACTGCGGGGCGGAGGGACCGACCGGCGATCCGGAGATCCTGGAGCTGCGGGAGCGCCAGATGCGCAATTTCACGGCCACCCTGATGCTGTCCCAGGGGGTGCCGATGCTCAGCCACGGCGACGAGTTCGCCCGCACCCAGAACGGCAACAACAACGCGTACTGCCAGGACAACGAGCTGTCCTGGGTGGACTGGCCGGACCTCGGCAAACCGCCGCCCCCGCTGCTGGAGTTCACCCGGCAGATGGTGTGGCTGCGCCGCAACCACCCGGTGTTCCGGCGCCGCCGGTTCTTCCACGGACGCCCGGTGGAGGGCGCCCACGACGAGCTGTCGGACATCGCGTGGTTCACCCCGTACGGCGAGGAGATGCGCGCCCGGGACTGGCAGGCGCAGAACACCCGCGGGCTGACCGTGTTCCTCAACGGGGAGGCGATCTCCGAGCCCGGGGTCCGCGGCGAGCGGATCACCGACGACTCGTTCCTGCTGATGTTCAACACCAGTGCGGACCCGCAGGAGTTCACCCTCCCGGCGGGGCACGGCGCCCAGTGGCGGATGGTGGTCGACACGGCCCGGGCGGAGGTGATGCCACCCGGCGCCGGACCGCAGTTCGCGGCCGGCGACCGGGTGGCGCTGACGGGACGGAGCCTGGTGGTGCTTCAGCGGCCGGCGTAGCTGTGGGTGGTGTCGGCCGACGTGCCGGGCGACGTGTCGGGCGATGCGGTGCCGGGCGACGTGTCGAGCGAGGCGGTCTGCTGGGCCGGGATGAAGGCGGTCACGGTGTGGGTGCGGGCGGCCGGAACCCGGGTCAGCAGGGCCAGGGCCAGGCTGAGCGCGGCAGCGCCGACGGCCACCGCGAAGGCGCCAGAGGGCCCGTACCACTCGGCAAGCCGGCCGGAGAGGGCGAGCGCGAGGGCCTGGCCGGCCACCAGGGAGCTGGCCGCGAAGGCCATCGCCTCGGCCAGCCGGGCCGGCTCCACATGCCGTTCGGTCAGCGAGAACGCGGTGATCAGGTGCGGGGCGTAGGCGGCCCCGAGGACGGTCACCACGGCGTAGAGGCTCCACAGGCTGCCGGTGAACAGCAGCGGCACGGAGAGCAGCAGGGCGGCTGCGGTGGCCACCCGCCAGCGCAGCCGGAGGCCGAAGCGGGCCGGCAGTGCACCGAGGGCGAGGCCGACGGCGGCACTGACCACGCCCATGGCGGCGTACACGATCCCGGCCTGGCCGGGTGCCCCCAACTCGGCGGTGAGCGCGGCGATTCCGGCCTGGCAGCCGCCGAACATGGCGCCCTGCAGGGCGAGGGAGGCGCGGACGGAGTACACCACGCCGGGCGGCCTGGTGCGGCGCCCGCCGGTGGTCTTGGCGGGCGCCGGCGACCCGGCCGTGACGGCGGCGGTCGGGTGCAGTGCGTAGGCGATCGCGAAGACCGCGACGAGGGCGGCGGCGCCGCCGAGGGCGACGGCGGGGTGGGCGAGCAGCGCGGCCAGCCCGACCAGGGCCGGGCCGATCACGAACGAGACCTCGTCGAGGGTGCCTTCGAGCGAGTGCACGGCACCGACCACCCCCTCGTCGGCCTTGGCGCGGTGGGCGAGGGCCACGGAGCGGGTCCGGGCGAGGGGCCCGATGAGCGGGACGGAGGCGCCGGCGACGGCGCCGATCAGGGCGAGCGGGACGGTGTCCAGCCCTCCGAGCGCGCCGGCCACCAGGGCGCCGGTGGCCAGGGCGTTCACCGCGGCGGCGGTCAGTACCACGGGGCGCTGCCCGCGCCGGTCGGCGATCCGGCCCAGTACGGGGCCGCAGACCACCTGTCCGGCGGACAGCGTGCCGCCCACGACTCCGGCGGTGGCCAGGGAGCCGCTGGTCTCGGCGACCAGCAGCACGCTCCCGAACTGGGCCATGGCGACGGGGAGTCGGGCGAAGAAGGAGACGAGCGGGAGAAGGGGCCCGGTCAGGGCGATGACTTTGCGATAGGTGTCGACGGTTCCAACCACCGGCCACACGCTAACCGGATGGAGTCACCCGGATGCACTGGGCAATGGCACGGAATCGGCATTGCTGGGTACGTACGTTCTCATGACCCAGCAGTACGCCACCGCGAGCCCGGCATCCGGAACCCCGGGAACCCCCGGAACCCCCGGAACGCCCCCTGCCTCCACCTACCGGCTCCAGCTGCACCCCGGCTTTACCTTCGGTGACGCGGAGGCGGCCGTACCGTATCTCGCTTCGCTCGGTGTGTCACATCTGCACCTGTCCCCGGTGCTCGAGGCGGTGCCCGGCTCGTCCCACGGGTACGACGTGGTGGACCACGGGCGGGTGCGGGCGGAGCTCGGCGGCGAGCCCGGGCTGCGCGCGCTGGCCCGGACCGCGCGCGGGCACGGGCTGGGGCTGGTGCTGGACATCGTCCCGAACCACATGGCGGTGCCGTCCCCGCTGCGGCTCAACCGCCCGCTGTGGGAGGTGCTGAGGGAGGGGCCGGAGTCGCCGTACGCCCGCTGGTTCGACATCGACTGGGCGGCGGGCGGCGGGCAGCTGCTGCTGCCGGTGCTGGGCGGGCCGCCGGACCCGGCGCGGGTGCGGGTGCAGGTGGCGGAAGGGCTGCTGCGGTACGAGGACCACGAGTTCCCGCTGCGGGCCGGCACGGCGGGGCTCGCGCTGCCGGAGCTGCTGGCCGCGCAGTGGTACCGGCCGGCCTGGTGGCGAGAGGGCCGCACATCGCTCAACTACCGCCGGTTCTTCACGATTTCGGAGCTGATCGGGGTCCGGGTGGAGGAGCCGGAGGTGTTCGCGGCCACCCATGCGAAGGTGCTGGAACTGGTCCGGGACGGGGTGCTGGCCGGCCTGCGGATCGACCATGTGGACGGACTGGCCGACCCCGAGGGCTATCTGCGGCGGCTGCGGGGGGCGGTGGGCGAGGGCTGCTGGGTGGTGGTGGAGAAGATCCTCGCCCGGGAGGAGCGGCTGCCGGGCACCTGGCCGGTGGCGGGGACCACGGGGTACGACGCGCTGCACCGGGTGGACGGCGTGTTCGTGGACCCGGCGGGCGCGGACGCGCTGGCCGCGCGGTACCGCGCGGCCACCGGCTCACCCGACTGGCCGACGGTGGCCGCCCGCTCCGCGGCCTCGGTCCTGACCGAAGACCTGGCCCCGGAACTGGCCGCGGTCCTACGCCTGGCGGCCGAGGCCTCGGCGGCCGGCGGCATGCCCCCCGGACCGGCCGGGCCGGGGGCTGCGGGGGCGCACCCCGCGGGTGGGGCCGCGCCGGGGGCGGCGGCCGGGGTGGGTGGGGCCGTGGCTGCGTTGTTGGTGGGGTATCCGGTCTACCGGCCGTACCCCGGGGGCGACGGGCTCGCGCCGGAGGCGGTGGCGCGGGCCCGGGAGACCGCCGGGGACGAGGCCGTCGACCGGGTCCGGGCGCTGCTCCGCGCCTCACCGGCCTTCGCCGCCCGGTTCGCCCAGACCTCGGCCGCGCTGCGCGCCAAGTCCCTTGAAGACCGCGCCTTCTACCGGTACGCCCCGCTGCTCTCGGCCACCGAGGTCGGCGGGGACCCGGGCCGGCCGGCCGTCACCCCGGCCGAGTTCCACGCGTACTGCACCCACCTGGAACGGGACTGGCCCGCCTCCGGCACCGTCCTCTCCACGCACGACACCAAACGCAGCGCCGACGTCCGGGCGCGGATCGCCGCGCTCTCGGAGCGGCCGGACGCCCTGCCGCTCCCCGGCCCCGGCCCGGCCGGGCGGGGGCCGGGCGACCCCCAGCTCGCCTGGGTCGCCGCCCAGAGCGCTCTGGGGCTCGGGGCGGTCCCCGACGGGCCGGAGCGGCTGGCCGCGGCCCTGCTGAAGGCGGCCAAGGAGGCCGCGCTGCGGACCAGTTGGACCGACCCCGACCCGGCGTACGAGGAGACCGTCCCGGACTACGCCGACCGCTGTGCCGTCCCCGGGACGGGCGGCGGCGCACTCGCCGGCCTGGCACCGGCCGTACGGGCCAACACCCTCGGGGCCACCGCCCTCCAACTGGCCATGCCCGGGGTGCCCGAGGTGTACCAGGGCGGCGAGGCGGAGTACCGCGCCCTGGTGGACCCCGACAACCGCCGCCCGGCCCGCTTCCACCGGGAGGCCCTGGACCGGCTCGACGCCGGGTCGGCGCCCGCCGGGCTGTCGGAGGAGAAGCTGGCCCTGACGGCCGCGCTGCTGCGGCTGCGGCGGGCCCGCCCCGGCCTGTTCCGCGGGTACGCCCCGCTGGCCGCAGCCGGTCCGGCGGCGGAGCACTGCCTCGCCTTCACCCGGGCGGACGGGCTGCTGGTGGCCGTGACCCGGCTCGCGCTTCGGCTCGCGGAGGCGGGCGGCTGGCGGGACACGGCCCTGCCGCTGCCGCCGGGCCGCTGGACCTCCGTACTCCCCCGGGCCGACGCCCCGTACGAACGTACGCACGAAGGTACGTACGCGGGCGCGTACGAAGGCACGGTCGCGCTGTCCGTGCTGCTCGGCGCGGGCTCCGGCTCCCCGGTCGCGGTCCTCGTCCGGGAATGAGCCACCCGGCCCGTCGTACGTCGGGACACGGCCCCCCGGAGTCCCACCGGACCCGGACTCCACATGCGGTCGGACCGGCGGTCGGACCGGCGCTCGGACCGCCGTTCGACCCCGGATACACAGAGCGTGTGACGGGCATCTCACATCGGTGACCCTCACCCGTGACATGTGCTACCCCACCCCGCACGAACTCTCCCTGGCCGCAAGAGCCCTGGCCGACCAGCACCCCGGTCTGGTCCGGCTCCGCCGGGCCGGTACCTCCCGGGCCGGCCGGCCGCTGTGGCTGCTGTCGGTCGGCCGCGGCCACCACGATGGCGATGCCGGGCGGCCCGGGGTGCTGGTCGTCGCCGGAGCGCACGCCAACGAACCCGTCGGCGGACCCACCGCGCTGGCCGTGGCCCGCCGGATCATCCGCGACCCGGGGCCGCGGACCGGCTGCGACTGGCACTTCCTGCTCTGTGCCGACCCGGACGGCGCGGCCCTGCACCGCACACCGCGCCCGTACTCGCTGCTGGACTACCACCGGAACTTCTACCGGCCGCCCGGCCCCGAACAGCCCGAGTGGGCACCGTCCTTACTGCCCCCGGACCGGCTGCCGCCGGAAACGCTGGCCCTGACCGCGCTCATCGACGAGCTGAGACCGCTGTTGCAGGTGTCCCTGCACTGCACCGACCTGGGCGGCAGCTGGGTGCAGCTGACCCGGGACATACCCGGGCTGGCCGAGCCGTTCGCCAAATCAGCGGCGGAGCTCCGCATTCCGGTGGAGACCGGTGCCTCGGACGCGGCCGGCTGGCCTTCCCCCGGGCCCGGCATCTTCGTGATGCCGGAGCCGGGCACCGAGGCCACCGGGGTGTTCCACCCGGAGGACACCCGGCTGAGCACCTGGTACCACGCACACCGGTACGAGGGCACCACCGCGATCGTCGAAGTCCCCATGTGGGCCAGCGATCTGGTGGACGATCCGGCTCCGCACCCGGATCCGCCCCGGGTGCTGCGCGCCCTGGCCGGCCGGCTGGACCGGGACGCCGGCCGGGTGGCCGGGATCCTCGACGCGACCCGCGCGGAACTCCCCGCGGACGACCCCGAACTCGTCGCACCGCTGCTGCGGTCGGTGGACTGGACGCTCGCACTGATCCCGCGGATCACCGCGCAATGGGGCGGCCCGGACGCCCCCGCCGAGGCGACCGCCGCCCACCTCGGGAGCATGGACGCCTTCAGCCGCCGGCTGGCGCTGCGCGCGGCGGCCATGCTGCTGCGCATCCTGCGCGCGGCCGGCCATCCGGCGGCCCCTTCCCTGGACCGGCTGGTGGCCGCCTGGTGCGAGGAGTTCGCGGACCGCTTCGGGGCCCGCTGGATCCCGGTGGCCACGCAGGTGGAACACCAGTCGCGGACGGTCCTGGCGGCGTACGAGCGGCTCACCGGTCGGGGGTGAGGTCCAGGTCCAGGTCCAGGCTGTAGCGGCGCTTGGGCTTACCGGCCGCGCCCAGCCGGTCGTAGAAGCGGATCGCACCCTCGTTCCATTCGGGGGTCTGCCACTGGACCTCGTCCATGCCGAGCTCGCGGGCGAGTTCCGTCACGGCGTCCATCAGGGCCGCGCCGAGGCCGTGGCCGCGGGCGCCGTCGGCCAGGTAGAGGCAGTCCATGTGCAGGTAATGCCGGGCGTCCCAGAACGAGAACTCGGCGGAGCAGGCCGCATATCCGGCCACCTCGCCGTCCGGGTCCTCGGCGACCAGCACCCACAGCCCGGGCCGCCCGGACTCGGCCCCGGTTGCGGCCCCGGTCCCGGATTCGGCCCCGGACTCGGGTCCGAAGAGCTGCGGCCCGAGCCGGTCCGCGAGGCCGGGCGGGCGCGGGGCGGACTTCTCGTAGGCGACGTGCTCGTGGATGAGCTCGACAAGCCGTTCCAGGTCCTGAGGCCGGGCGCGGCGCACCAAGGACGGGGACTGAGGCTGGGACCGGGACCGGGACCGGGACTGGGGCTGATAGTTCGGCGGCTGCTGGGTCATGTACCCATCCTGCGCGCCCCGGCCGGCCGCTCCCCCGGCCGGGGGTCCGCCCCGCGCGACCGCGCTACGAAGCGGCCAGGCGGAACGCCATGCGGCCGAAGGCGACCTGGTCGCCGGCGCGGACCACCGCGGAGCCGAGGACCCGTCGCCCGTTGACGGTCGTACCGTTGGTCGAGCCCAGGTCCCGCAGCACCCACAGGCCGTCCCGCAGGCTCAGCTCGGCATGACTGCGGGAGACCGTCTCATGGCTGAGCCGCAGGCCGTTGCCGGGGTCCCGGCCGATCTTCAGGGTCTCGCCGCCCGCCATCGGCAGCAGCAGCTTCGGCAGCCGCTCCGCGTGCCAGGCGCGGCGGACGCCGACGCCCACCGCCGAGAGCCGCCCCACCCAGCCGAACAGCCGCCCGGTCCAGGAGCCGTGCTCGCCGTGCGGACTCCGGTCGCCGTACGGGCGGTACGGTACGGCGACCTCGCCGGGCCGGGCCGCGAGGTCGGCGGTGAGCACCGCCAGGTCCTCGGACCGCCGGGCCACCAGCGCGAGTTCCATCCGGCGCATGAAGGTGTCGTGCGACAGCTTGCCCTCCGCCGCGCCCTCCCGGAGCTGGACGAGCACCCGGTCGCGATCGGCGTCGGAGAGCCGCAGCGCAGGATGCACGGGAGGCACCGGGTGCACAGGAAACTCAAAACTCGACGTCACAGGGTGATTGTCGGCCCGTCGGGGCCGGAGTGTCCAGAACTGCCCCGCCCGGCCCGGGATGATGGGCTGTGAATGCCGGTCACCGCCGGCCCCGCCGACGCCGCCCACGACGAGGAGACCGTCCGTGCAGTTCGAGGTGTGGGCGCCGCATGCTGCGGCGCGCGTGGACATGCAGCTCAACGAGGTCGTGTACCCGATGGAG
Source organism: Streptomyces venezuelae (assembly GCF_008642295.1). Classification (GTDB taxonomy): domain Bacteria; phylum Actinomycetota; class Actinomycetes; order Streptomycetales; family Streptomycetaceae; genus Streptomyces; species Streptomyces venezuelae_C. The sequence continues at coordinate 1,580,320 of NZ_CP029190.1, forward strand.
CGCGACACGGATCCGAAGCGGGCCGGCTGGTGGCGGGCCGATGCCCCGGCCGGGGACGGGGACCGGTACGGGTTCCTGCTCGACGACGATCCCGTCGTCCGCCCCGATCCGCGCGGCCGGCGGCTGCCGGACGGCCCGGACGGCCTCTCCGCGGTGGCCGACCCCGCCGCTGCCTGGCCGGCTGCGGCGTCCGAGCCGCCGCCCCGGGTCCGGCTCCAGGACGCGGTCCTGTACGAGCTGCACATCGGCACGTTCACCCCGGAAGGCACCTTCGACGCGGCAGCCGACCGCCTCGGCCACCTGGTCTCGCTGGGCGTCACGCATGTGGAGCTGATGCCGGTCTGCCCGTTCCCCGGCCGGCACGGCTGGGGGTACGACGGGGTGGCGCCGTGGGCGGTCCACGAGCCGTACGGCGGCCCGGCCGGGCTGGCCCGGTTCGTGGCCGCGGCGCACGGGCACGGGCTGGGGGTGGTGCTGGACGTGGTCCACAACCACCTCGGCCCCTCGGGCAACCACCTCCCGGCCTTCGGGCCCTATTTCACGGACACGCACCGCACCCCGTGGGGTGCGGCGGTCAACCTGGACGCGGCCGGCTCCGACGAGGTCCGGGCGTACCTCATCGGCAGCGCCCTGGCCTGGCTGCGGGACTACCGGATCGACGGCCTCCGCCTGGACGCGGTGCATGCGCTGGCCGACGACCGGGCGCTGACCTTCCTGGAGGAGCTGTCGCAGGCGGTGGACGAGCTGGCCGCGGAGACCGGCCGCCCGCTGTTCCTGATCGCCGAGTCCGACCGGTGCGACCCGCGGACCACCACCCCGCGGAGCCAGGCTGGGACGGGTGGCGCCGACGGGGTCGGCGGACTCGGCCTGCACGCCCAGTGGAACGACGACTTCCACCATGCCCTGCACTGTGCGCTGACCGGCGAATCCCAGGGCTACTACGCCGACTTCGCACAGACGCCGCTGGCCGCCCTCGCCAAGACCATGACCCGGGTGTTCTTCCACGACGGCACCTGGTCCTCCTTCCGGGGCCGCACCCACGGCCGCCCGGTCGACCGGCGCCGCACGCCGGCGCACCGCTTCCTGGGGTACGCCCAGACCCACGACCAGATCGGCAACCGGGCGCTGGGCGACCGGCTTTCCGGCAGCCTGCCGCCCGGACTGCTGGCCTGCGCCGCGGCGCTGGTGCTCACCGGGCCGTTCGTACCGATGCTGTTCATGGGTGAGGAGTGGGGTGCGCGGACGCCCTGGCAGTACTTCACCGACCATCCGGATCCTGCGCTGGCAGAGGCCGTACGGGCGGGCCGGCGGCGGGAGTTCGCCGCACACGGGTGGGTGGCGGAGGAGGTCCCGGACCCGCAGGACGCGGCCACCCGCGAGCGGTCCTGCCTGGACTGGTCCGAGCCGGACCGCCCGGAACACGAACGGCTGCTGGCCTGGTACCGCACGCTGATCGCACTGCGCCGCACCCAGCCGGACCTGCGGGACCCGGACCTGGGCGCGGTGCGGGTCGCCTTCGACGAGGAGCGCCGCTGGCTGAGCTTCCGGCGCGGGGACGTCCGGGTGGCGGTGAACCTGTCGGCGGACCCGGTGACCATCGCGCTGGGCCGGAACGGGGTCCGGGTGCTGGCCGCCTGGAAGCCGGTGGATCACCCGGGCCCGGACGGCCGGATCCACCTGCCGGGCGCATCGGCGGTGGTCCTGGGGCCGTAGCGGGGGCCGGGGCGGGGCGGGGGTGTGGACTGCGCGGGGTGCGGGGGCGGGGGGCGCGGGTGCACGGATGTGGTCGGTGAGCGGCGGCCCGGGAGTCCCCTGTGCCCCCGGGCCGCCGCACACCCCCTCGCCCTCCAGACCACCGATTGCGCCGATTCGGTTGCCCGGCGCGGCGATGATTTCCAGCCGTTCCGCAGCGGACGCCGGTCGGCTCCGCTCGACTCAGTCGACGAGGGCAAGCTCCCGCGGCGCATGGTTGAGGCGCCGGCCGGTCCCCTCCCCCGTGACGGTGACGATGTCCTCGATCCGCACGCCGAAGCGGCCCGGGAGGTAGATCCCAGGCTCGATCGAGAAGCACATGCCGGGCAGCAGCGGCTGCTCCTCGCCCTCCACCAGGTAGGGCGGCTCGTGCGTGGTCACCCCGATGCCGTGCCCGGTGCGGTGGATGAAGCGGTCCCCGTACCCGCCGTCCGTGATCACCGCGCGGGCCACCCGGTCCACGTCCTGGCAGGTCGCGCCGGGCCGCACCGCCTCGAACGCGGCCTGCTGGGCCTCGCGTACGAGGTCGTGCACCCGCTGTTCCTCGGCGGTCGGCTCGCCGCCGACGTGCACGGTGCGGGAGATGTCCGAGCCGTAGCCGTGCTTGAGCCCGCCGAAGTCGAGGACGACCGTGTCGCCGCGCTCGATGACCCGGTCGCCCGCCTCATGGTGCGGGTTGGCCCCGTTGGGGCCGGAGCCGACCACGGTGAAGTCCACCTGCGCATGGCCGTGGGCACGCAGCAGGGCGGCGAGATCGGCGGCCACCTCCGTCTCCCGGCGGCCGGCGAAGCGTACGCCGAGGATCTCCCCGTACGCGGCATCCGCCGCCGCGCCCGCCGCGGCCAGCCGCTCCAGTTCCCGGGCGTCCTTGACGGCCCGCAGCAGGGGCAGGGCTTCGGTCAGGGCGACATGGGTCGTCTCGGGCAACTCCCGGCGGAGGCCGAGGAGATGGAGGGCCCAGGTGTTGTCGCTCACCCCGAAGCGGCCATGGGCGTCGAGCAGCGGGGCGGTGACCTCGTACGGGTTCTTCCCGTCGGTCCACTCCCGCAGCGCCAGGGCCCCGGCCCCGGCCGCCGCGGCGGCGTCGGGCGCCTCGAGCGCGGGCACGACGAGCGTCGGCTGCTGCCCGGCGGCGAGCACGAGCACGGTGAGCCGCTCGGTGTCGACCGGCCGGTACCCGGTGAGATGGACGAGGTCGGGCCCGGGCGCAATGAGCAACCCGTCAAGCCCGGCCGCGGCGGCGGCCTGGGCGGCTGCGGCCATACGGGCTGCGTAGTCGGCGGCGGTGAAGGGCGCGGGTGCGGAGTCGTCGTGGACCATGCCGGCATCCTTACCCACCGGGGTGGGCCGGGCCCGGGATTTTTCGTCCCGGGGGCGGGACACGCGGGACGCTCGCACGGCCGAAGACGCCGACCGGGCCGCCCGACGGCGGAGCGGGGGCCGACCCGCCCACAGGGCGGGGCGGGTACGCGGGACGTATGGGGGGCCGAAGGCGACAACCGGGCCGACCCGGCCGACCGGCCGCATATGCCTGCGCGCAGGGCCACCGCCGGCAGGGCCGGAGGCACGTGCCCGGGCCGCCCGACGGCGCAGCCCAATACGCGGCGCAGCCAGGGCCGGGGCCGACGCGCCCACAGGGCGGGACGGATCAGGCGTGGCGTTCGCGGGGGCCGAAGGCAACAGCCAGGCAGACCCGGCCGGCCGACCGGCCGCATACGCCTGCGCGCAGGGCCACCGCCGGCAGGGCCGGAGGCACGTGCCCGGGCCGCCCGACGGCGCAGCCCAATACGCGGCGCAGCCAGGGCCGGGGCCGACGCGCCCACAGGGCGGGACGGATCAGGCCTGGCGTTCGCGGGGGCCGAAGGCAACAGCCAGGCAGACCCGGCCGACCGACCGGCCGCATATGCCTGCGCGCAGGGCCACCGCCGGCAGGGCCGGAGGCACGTGCCCGGGCCGCCCGACGGCGGAGCGCCGGGGAGGCAGAACGACCGCGGAGACGGCGCAGCCCGGGCGGCGGGCCGGCAGGACGGGGCGGAACAGGTGGGTCGGCCGCGGGGCCGAAGGCGACAGCCAAGCGGACCCGGCCGACTGGCCGGCCTTGTCCGGGCGCAGGACCGCCCTCGGCAAGGCCGAAGACACGTACCCGGGCCGCTCGGGCCGCCCGACGGCACAGCCGGACACGCGCCACAGCCGAATACGCGGCGCAGTCGGGACCGGCGCAGCCCGACACGCGGCGCAGCCAGGGCCGGCGTAGCCAGAGCGGCACGGCCGGGGCCGGCTGGCCCGCGGGGGGTGTGGGCGCGGGTCGGTGGGCTGCGGAGGCGCGCGCCGGCGAACGGCATGCTGGGGGCCATGGATCCGCATCTGCTCCGGACCTTTGTCGCCGTCGTGCGGCTCGGGTCCTTCTCCGCCGCCGCCCGCGAGCTCGGCTACACCCAGTCCGCCGTCTCGCAGCACATCGCCGCCCTGGAGGGTGACCTCCGCGCCGAGTTGCTGACCCGGCGCCCGGTCGGGCCGACGGTCGCCGGGGCGCGGCTGCTGGAGCACGCCGGGCCGCTCCTCCTCCGGCTGGATGCCGCGCGGGCCGATGTGCTGCGGCTGGCCGCCGCGCCGCCGGAGGAGGTGACCGTCGCCGCCTCGCCGCTCGCCGTCGGGCCGCGGCTGCTCGCCGCACTGCCCCCGACCGGGGTGACCCTCCGGGTGATGGCCCCCGCCGCCGTACCGGCCGCCGTCGCCACCGGCGGCTGCGATCTCGGCCTGGTCGACGGCCCCGCCGCCCCCAGCGATCCGCTGCGGCTGCCGGACGTGGCCCCGCTGGCCGTCGCCGGCCTCGGCGAGGAGGAGCTCGCCGTGCTGCTCCCGGCCGGCCACCCCTTTGCCGCCCGTACCGCCGTCCGGCTGGACGACCTCGCCGACGCGCGCTGGCTGGACGCCCCCGAGGCCGGGATCCCGCTGGCCGCCGTACGCGCGGTCACCGGTTCGCCCGGGCCGCGCCCCGCCCTGCGCTACGACGGTACGGATCTGCACGCGCTGTGCGCCCTGGCCGCCGCCGGGCACGGCCTGGCCCTGCTGCCGCGCCGGGTGGCGGAATCGGCCGGCGCGGGGGTGGCCGTACCACTGGCCGCGCCGCGCCTGGTGCACCGTACGGAGCTGCTCTCGCCCGGCGCCCTGACCGGTACGGGTTCCGGCGCGGCTGCCGCCCTGGCCGCCCGCCTGACCCATCAGCAACACTGATGGACCCTCCATGAATCATCGTTGGACGTGAACACACCATCCCGCCCACGATGATCCCCATGACCACCACCGCACACACCACGCACGCCCTCGCCGCGCGGATCGCACTCGTCGGCGACCGCTCCCCGCACGTCGCCTCCCACACCCGCATCCCCCACCTCCTCGACTCCCTCGCCGCCCGCGACGGTCTCGTCCTCGACGCGTACTGGATCCCCACCGGTGACGCCCTCGCGGAGGCGGAGTCCGGCGCACTGGCCGGCTTCGACGCCGTGTGGGTGCTGCCCGGCAGCCCGTACGCCAGCGAGGCCGGGGCGCTCGCCGCCATCCGGACCGCCCGCGAGCAGGGCATTCCCTTCCTCGGCACCTGCGGGGGCTTCCAGCACGCCCTGCTGGAGTACGCCCGCAACGTCTGCGGGCTGGCCGGCGCCGCGCACGCCGAGAACGACCCGGCGGCCACCGACCCGCTGATCGCGCCGCTCGCCTGCTCGCTCGTGGGGCACGAGGGCGTGGTCCGGGCCGAGCCGGGCTCGCTCGCCGAGCGCGTGCTGGGCGCGGAGCGCTCCGTGGAGCGGTACCACTGCAACTACGGGCCCGACGCCCACCACCTGCCCGCCCTCGCCGCGCGGGGACTGCGCCTGTCCGGACACGACGAGAGCGGCCAGGTCCGGATGGCGGAGCTGCCCGGGCACCCCTTCTTCCTGGCGACCCTCTTCCAGCCGGAGCTGTCCGGGGACGGCAGCCGCCCGCACCCGGCGGTCCGGGCCCTGGCGGAGGCGGCCGTGGCCCGCGCGGCCAGCCGAGCCGCAGATACGCAGGCCGGGACGGGTTCCGTCGCCGGATAACCCGTCGCAGGAGCACCCCGCTGATCCGCTATGCTGTGCGTGCACATCGAGAGGGTGGTTTCGCCGCCCTTCGTGGTGGGTGTAGCTCAGCTGGTAGAGCACCTGGTTGTGGTCCAGGTGGCCGCGGGTTCGAGTCCCGTCACTCACCCTGTGATCCCGTAGGGGGTACGAGGTTTTCCTCGTACCCCCTACGGGCTTTTCCGCGGCCCGCCCCGACCCGGAGTCCGGGTCCCGCGGCGCGGGCCTGGCAAGATCAGGACCATGACGAGCGATATCCGGCCCCCGATCACCGCTCCCGCACGCACCGCACCCGTACGCACCACCCCCTCGCGCACCGCTCCCGTACGCACCGCTCCCGCGCGCGGCCCGGTGGGCTGACCCGGTGTCCATCGGCGCCTGGCCGACCCTGGCCCTGTCGATCGCGGTGGCCTGCGCGGTGTTCGCCGTCACGGTCTGGTCCTGGCCCCGCCTGTCCGGGCCGGGCATCCGGAACATCCTCGGCCGCATCGGGCTCCAGCTGGCGATCACCCTGACCATGGGCGTGCCACTGCTGCTGGCGGTGAACTCCTCGTACGGGTTCTACGCCTCCTGGGGCGATCTGCTGGCCCTGGCCCGCGACGACCGGGCCGGCGCGGGCTCCGCCCCGGCGGGGCGGGACGGCGTACGGGTCCACGGCACCCACTCCTGGCGCTACCTGAACTCCACCGACCCGGCGGTGATCGGCCGGATCGACGCCGTGACGGTACGGGGCGCCCGGAGCGGCATCTCGGCCCCGGCCTACGTCTACCTGCCCCCGGAGTACCTGCGCGCCTCCGCGGCGGACCGCAGGCGCTTCCCGGTGGCGGTGACCCTGAGCGGGTACCCGAGCACCACCCGGGTCCTGATCGACCTGTTCAAGTACCCCCAGCACGCCCTGGACGGGGTCCGGTCGGGCGCGATGCGCCCAGCGGTGCTGGTGATGCTGACCCCCACGGTGGCCCCGCCCCGGGACACGGAATGCGTGGACGTCCCGAAGGGCCCCCAGACGGAGACCTTCTTCGCGGACGACCTCCCGGCGGCGATCGCCTCCCACTACGGCCTCACCGAGGACCCCCGGGCCTGGGGCGTGATGGGCAACTCGGTGGGCGGCTACTGCGCCCTCAAACTGGCCCTGCGCAAACCGGACTCGTACCGCGCGGCGGCCGGCCTGTCGGCCAACTACGAGGCGGCCGAGGACCCGACGACGGGCAACCTCTTCGGCGGCAACGCCCAGTACCGCCGCGAGAACGACCTCCTCTGGCGCCTGAAGCACGTGCCCCAGCCCCCGGTCTCCCTGCTGGTGGCGAGCAGCCTGAAGGGCGAACACCAGTACCCGGACACGGTGAAGTTCATCAACTCGGTCACCTGGCCGGCCCGCGTCTCCTCGATCATCCTCCCCACGGGCGGCCACAACTACGAAACCTGGGGCCGCGAAACCAAACCGGCCCTGCAATGGCTGGTCTCCCGCCTCCACACGCCGTAGGGCGGAGGATCGGATCGGTACGGATCGGTACGGACGAACGGACCTGAACGCGACGGGCCCAACAGTGGACGCATGTCACCGAGCCCAAGCCCGCGCTCTCGTGCCGAAGGGATGACCGAATGACTTCCGCATCCGTCCGAACTGCCCTGGTCCTGTTGTCCATTGCGGTGGCCTTGATGACGGCCGTGCTGGCCGGCGCCGCTGCCGGCTGTCTCGCCCGCCGGGACCGGGCCACCTACCCTGCGGCGCTGTCCCGGGCGGGGGCGGCCTTCGCAGCCACCCTCGGCCTGGCCGCCGCACTCACCGCCGCCCTCGCCGCGGTGACCGGCGGCTGACGGCTGCTCTCTGATCATGGCCACCCGGGACGGGAAGCCCGTAGGGTTCAAGAGCCGCACCTGGAACAAGAATCCGACTGAACCGGAAGCGGGATGCTGATGAGCGAGAGCATGTCCGCCCTCCCGGCGCAGGGGCCGGGTGAGGGAGAAGCCCTGGCCGTGTTGAAGCGCCGGCTTCGCCGCCTTCGCGTGGAGCGAGGACTCAGCATGGCGGGGCTGGCGCTCCGCGCCAGTCTGGGGAGGACCACGGCGAGCCAGGCCCTCAACGGGGCCGCCATCCCCAGCGAACCGACGCTCGTCTCCCTGGCGAAGGCTCTCAGGACATCCCCGGAACCCTTCCTTGAACTCCGGTCCGCTGCGCTCGCGCAGGCCGGCGGCGTGCCGAAGGTCGCGAACGCCGCGACGCCGCCCGACCGCCCGAGGCAGGAAACCAGGTTCACCTTCGACTACCTCGCCCAACGCCCGACCAGCCTCCTACGCACCCTGCACGACAAACTGCGGCTTTCACACGTCGTCGGGCTGAGGATCCGCACGGTGGACATCTTCCAGTCCTGGGACGTCGAGGACCCCGAACTCCCGGCCCGCTCGGCGCAGTACGCGGACGAGTGCCTGGAGTCCATGCCCTTGATCCAGAACGTGGACGAGGCGGCCGAGGCCCTTCTGCTGGTGGCCGCACTGAGCGAGCTGAACGAATCCCGGTCCGCCCGGGACAGAGCTCACGCGAGCGTGCGGGACGACATCGACGGCTGTGCCATGGTGTTCCTGGACGGCTTCGGCATCGACTCGGTGCACTTCTTCAACGTACGGTCGGTTGTCGGTTCGGAATTGGCCGGAAAAAGCCCGCCCTGGCACAAGCTCAACGAAATCCGCTCCGACCTGGCCGAAATCTGGCCCCGCTGACCCGCCCCACCGCGCGGTCCCCCGTGCCGCCCGAGGATGCCCGTCGGGCGGGTGGATCACAAAAGGCCGAAGAACCGTGTCCACCAGGTGGGCCGTGCGGTGAAGTGCTCCAGCGCGCTGGGGCCCTTGTAGTCGCTCTCCAGCAGTTCTTCGGGGACGCTCACATAGCCCAGGTCGGCCAGCGCCCGCTCCACGGTAGCCAGGTCCCCGAGGTCCAGCGCCCCCTCCTCGTGGGCCTCCTCCGTGCCGAGGAAGGCCCCCGGATTGTCGGCGCAGACCTCGGCGAGGGAGCCGAATTTGCTCACGCAGACCACGATCCGCGTCCCGCAGACCGTCGCTTCCGCGGGGATACGGACGCGCCCGTACTCGCTGGATTCCTGGGTGTCCCGCTCGGACTCGCACGGGACCCCGAAGTCCGCTTCGAGCTGGCGCACCAGCCCGCCGAACTTGAGGCCGGTCGCCGCACGGTCGTAGTGCAGCGACCGTTCCAGCCGTTCGGGGTCATCGAGTTCGCGCAGGAGGGCCAGCAGTTCAGTCTCGCTCATCGCCATCCGCACATCCTGCCTCTCGGCGGGCGGGAGCGGAGAGACAGGGGCCGTCGTCCTGTTCGGGCGGTGGATGCCTCTGTGGCCCGGGGCTGTACTGACACACACCGCCGCCGCTGGGGAGGTGACTGCCCCGGCGGCGGCGGTGCGGGGGGTGTTAGAGCGTCTTGATTGCTGGGTCCGAGATGCCCGGGGCGCCCGTTTCCACGTGGCCCGCGAAGCGGCGGAGGAAGGTGGCGTCGAGGTCGGAGACGACCGTGACGTCGTACCAGCGGGCGGTGGTGCGGAGGTCGACCGTGTGGGTGGTGGTCGAGCCGGCGCCGACGCGGAGGGTCGGGGATGTGCCGCCGTAGGCGTTGGTGATTTTCAGGTTGACGGCGGTGGTGCCGCCGTTCTTCAGGGTGAGCACGAGGTTGCCGGTGGTGGCGTCATGGCGGGCCGTGACCTCGGGGCCGGTCTTCTTCGTCGGGCCGCGGAAGGTGCGCAGGAAGCCGTTCGGGCCCCAGACGGTCAGGTTGATCTGGTTGCCGGTGGAGCTGCTGGTGCTCCAGGTGTCCGAGAGGGTCTTCCCCGCCTCGACCGTGTAGGGCCAGGGGCCGTCCGTGCGGTTGCCCGAGGTGATGTGGAAGTGGGCTCCGAGGGCCGGCCCGGAGGAGAAGGTGAGGGTGAACTTGCCGGTGGAGGTGGTGCGGGTGCCGTCCACGTACGGGGCGTAGCCCAGGGCCCGGGAGGGCTTCGAGCCGGCCTCCTGGCGCGGGAGGGTGCCGGTGGCGGGCGGGGTGGGGACGTAGGACGGGTGCCGGTCGTGGTCCGGCGGGAGGTATCCGGAGGTGCCGGGCAGGGCGGCGGGGGTGGTGTCGGCCCGGCTGAAGTCGAAGGCCGAGGTCAGGTCGCCGCAGACCGCGCGGCGCCACGGCGATATGTGGGGCTCGGCGACGCCGAAGCGCTGTTCCATGAAGCGGATGATCGAGGTGTGGTCGAAGGTTTCGGAGCAGACGAAACCTCCCTTGCTCCACGGCGAGACGACGATCATCGGGACCCGGGGGCCGAGGCCGTACGGGCCGGCGGCGTAGCCGGACACAGTGCCCTTGTACAGGTCCCCGGTGACATCGGCCGTCGAGAGGCCCCAGGCCGCCGAGGCCGGCGGGTACGGCGGCACGACGTGGTCGAAGAAGCCGTCGTTCTCGTCGTAGGTGATGAAGAAGGCCGTCTTGGCCCAGACGTCGGGGTTGGCCGTGAGCGCGTCCAGGACCTGGGAGATGTACCAGGCGCCGAAGTTCACCGGCCAGTTGGAGTGCTCGCTGAACGCCTCGGGCGCGGCGATCCAGGAGACCTTCGGCAGGGTGCCGGCCGTGACGTCGGCGCGGAGCCTGTCGAACAGGCCCTCGCCCGCCTTGGCGTTGGTGCCGGTGCGGGCCTTCTCGTAGAGCGGGCTGCCCGGCTGGGCGTTGCGGAAGGAGTTGAAGTAGAGGAGGGAGTTGTCGCCGTAGTTGCCGCGGAAGGCATCGTTGATCCAGCCCCAGTGGCCGGCCGCGTTCAGCCCGTCGCCGATGTCCTGGTAGACCTTCCAGGAGATGCCTGCGGCCTCCAGGCGCTCGGGGTAGGTGGTCCAGCCGTAGCCCAGTTCCTGGTTGCCCATGACCGGGCCGCCGCCGGTGCCGTCGTTGCCCGTGTAACCCGTCCACATGTAGTAGCGGTTGGGGTCGGTGGCGCCGATGAAGCTGCAGTGGTAGGCGTCGCAGACGGTGAAGGCGTCCGCCAGGGCGAAGTGGAAGGGCATGTCCTGGCGGGTCATGTACGCCATGGTGTTGGCGGTCTTCGCCGGCACCCACTTGTCGTACTTGCCGTTGTTGTAGGCCTTCTGGCCGCCGGCCCAGTCGTGATTGAGGCCCGTCAGGAACTGCATGCCGAGGTCCTCCGCGTCCGGGTGGAACGGGAGGATGTCCTTGGTGCCGCTGGACTGGTGGAAGACGGGCTTGCCGTTGTCGAGGAGAACCGGGCGCGGGTCGCCGAAGCCGCGTACGCCCTTCATGGTGCCGAAGTAGTGGTCGAAGGAACGGTTCTCCTGCATCAGGACGACGATGTGCTCCACGTCCTGGATGGTGCCGGTACTGCCCTGCGCCGGGATGGCGGCAGCCCGGGCGATGCTCCCGGAGAGCGCGGCGAAGGCGGCGGTACCGCCCGCCATCTGCAAGAACCGGCGACGATTGACTTCTGCCATGGTGGCGACCTCTGCGGGTATCGGGGCGGCGGCGAGGGGCGCCCCAAGGAGAGCGCGCCCGGCGTACGGGCCGTTGGCCATGCCATGACCTGCGGTCGTACGCCCGGCCAACGGCTCGCCCCGGCACCGGGCAGGGGAGCCTGGGCCCTGTCGGGTCCGGCTCGCCCGTCCGGCTCGCCCGTCCGTCCCGCCGCCCGTCCGGCTCGCCCGTCCGTCTTCCCGGTCGCCGTCAGACGCTCGCGCCCGCCATCCGCCGGCGCAGGCTGCGCGGGCGCATGTCCGTCCACACCCGGGCGATGTGGTCCAGGCATTCCTGCCGGGTTCCCTCGGTGCCCTCCGCATGCCATCCGGCCGGCAGCTCCCGGTCCGTCCGCCAGATCGAGAACTGCTCCTCCTCGTTGTGGACGACCCGGTAGCGCCCGGTCTCGCTGTCCGCGTTGTTCGTGCTCATCGTTTCGGTTCCTCCCGCACTCACTCGCTCGCTCGGTCGACAGGCCCAGCGTGCCCCGCCGGCCGGGCCGGCCATAGGGACAAACGCGCAGCAGGACCGGCGGAAGACGCTGCCGCTCCTTCCCTGTCCGCCCGGCACCGCCCCCCGGCAGTGTTCGGGGCAGCCAGCCCGGAAGGAGTTCGTCATGACGGAGACGCCGCAGCTGCCGCAGCTGCCGGAAGCCCCGCACAGCCCGCACGGCCCCCAGAACGTGCAGTTGCCCAGCGGGGGGTGGCGCCTGTGGGAGCACTTCGCCCTGCGCGGACCCGGCTTCCCGGCCGAGGGGGTGCTGCGCATGGCCCCGCCGGATCTGGCGTCCGCCGCCGACAAGTTCGGACCCGCCGATCCGCTCTCCGGACCGGAGTGGGAGGCCTTCCTCGAGGCCTTCGACACGGGTGCCGTACGCACCGCCCGCCTGCTCCAGGAGATCGCCGCCTCGCCGCGCTTCCGCGCCGCGGTGGCCTGGCAGAACCCGGCCGTACTGCGCACCGGTATCGCGCCGTTCCTCAACTGGACGCCGACCGCCGCGAGCCGCAGCAGCATGCCGCGCCAGCGCGAGGAGCTCGTCGCCCACTACTGGCAGCGGTTCTGCGTGAAGAACGACACCATCGGCTTCTTCGGCCCCGTCGGCTGGGGCCGCTGGGACCTCGCCACCCGCGGGATCGCCGTGGACCCCGGCAGCCCCGGCACCGGGTTCCTCGCCGACTCCCGGGTGTACTTCGCCTCCTGGGCCGTCGACGCGCTCGCCAAATCGCTGGGCGCCGACCCCGCCCTGCTCGCCTGGATCCCGCCGCGCCGGGTCTCCTTCGTACGGGTCGCGGCGGACGGCACGGTCCGGATGCCGGGCCGGCCGCCGCAGGAGATCGGTACGACCGCCCGGACCGTACTGGAACTCTGTGACGGGACCCGGCCGGTGGCGGCGATCGCCGACGCGGCCGGTCTGACCGTGGCCGAGACCGCCGAGACGGTGACGGCCCTGGTCGCCAAGCGGTGGGTGCACTGGCGGCTGGACGTGCCGTCCGCCACCCACCCCGAGCGCGAGCTGCGGGCCATCCTGGACCGGATCGGCGACCCGGCCGTGCGCGAACCCGCGCTGGAAAAGCTGGCCGTACTGGAGCGGGGGCGCGCCGCGGTCCAGGCGGCCGGACTGGACGCCGACGCGCTGACCTCGGCGATCGGCGCGCTGGAGGCGGATTTCGCCGCACTGACCGCCACCGACGCCCAGCGCTCCAAGGGGGCCAGGACCGCGCCCTGCCGCGGCCTGGTGTACTCCGACGCCCGGCGCGCCGCAACGGCCACCCTCGGCACCGCCCTCCTCGACGAGCTGACCCCGCTCGACCTGTGCCTGACCGCGGCCCGCTGGATGACCAACCGGGTGGCCGAGCGGATCGGCGCAGGCATCCGGGAGGCGTACGAGCGGCTCGCCGCGAACGCCGACGACGGGCCGGTGGACCTGGGGTCGATGTGGATGGCCACCCTGCCGTCCCCGCATCCGCAGGCCGGCCCCATCATCGACGCCGTACAGGACGAACTGCGGGCCAAGTGGGCGGCGATCCTGGCCGTTCCGGAAGGCGCGCGCAGCGTCCGCCGCAGCTCGGCCGAGATCGCCGAGCGGGTGCGGGCGGAATTCGAGGAGCCGGGTGCCGGCTGGTCGCTGGCCCGGTACTTCAGCCCGGACGTTCTGGTGGTGGCCGAGGACCGGGAGGCGGTGGCCCGCGGCGAGTTCGAGCTGGTGCTCGGTGAGATGCACTCCGCGCTGAACACCATGGGCGCCTCCCTGTTCGTACACCAGCACCCCGACCGGAACGAGCTGATCGCCGAGGTCGACCGCGACTTCCCCGGGCCCCGGCTGCTGCCTCAGCTGCCCAAGGAGCTGCCGCTGAAGTGGTCGGCGCGCAGCCGGCCCTCCCTGGACCGGCCCGAGGACTACTACGTCGCCGTGATCGACGACACCGGCGATCCGTACCGGCCGCGCACCCTGCCCGGCGCGGACGTGGTGGTGGAGGACCGGGACGGCGCCCTGGTGGCGGTGCTGCCGGACGGCGCCGCGTTCGACCTGCTGGACGTATACGCCAACACGCTCACCCAGCGGGTCATGGACCGGTTCACGCTCCGCCCGGACGGCGAGCACACCCCGCGGATCACCATCGACAAGATGGTGGTGGCCCGCGAGACCTGGTCGGTGCCGGTGGCCGAACTCGGCTTCGCGGAGGAGAAGTCGGAGGCAAAGCGGTACGTCCGGGCCCGGCACTGGCAGGCCGGACGCGAGCTGCCCCGCTATGTGTTCGTGGTGTCCCCGACCGAACCCCGGCCGTTCTACGTGGACTTCGACAGTCCGGTGTACGTCACCATCCTCGCCAAGGCCGCGCGCAGGCTGGCCCGCAAGGACCCGGAGGCCCGGCTGAAGATCAGCGAGATGCTGCCCACTCCGGAGCAGGCGTGGCTGACCGACGACGAGGGGAACACCTTCACCTCGGAGCTCCGGTTCGTCGCCGTGGACCAGACGGCCGTCGACACCGTGGCTGCTGTCGGCCAGGGCTCCGGGGAGGCGTGATGCGCACCTTCGTCGACGAGATCGCGGCGCATGCCGCCCTCACCCCCGGCCGGGTGGCCCTGACCACCCCGGACGGCGAACTGACGTACGGCGAACTGGCCGCCCGCATCGAGGCGTTGGCCGAGGTGCTGCGGGCCCGGGGCGCCCGGCCGGAGACGGTCTGCGTGGTGGCCGTGGGGCGCGGCGCGGACGCGGTGGTGGCCACCGCGGCGGTGGTGCGGTCCGGGGCGGCCTTCCTGGTCCTGGACGTGGAGCAGCCGCCGGCCCGGCTGGCCGCGCTGGTCCGCAGCGGCGGGGCGGACCTGCTGCTGACCACCTCGGCGCTGGCCGGGCAGCTGGAGCGGCTGCCGGTGCCCGGGCGGCCGGTGCTGCTGGACCGGCCGCCCGGGCCCGAACCGGTGGCCGGCGAACCGGTGGACGCCGAACCGGTGGCCGGCGAACCGGCGGGCCCGCCGGCGGAGTCGGCCGAGGTGGACGGGCGGAGCCTCGCCTATGTCAGCCACACCTCCGGCAGCACCGGGGAGCCCAGCGCCGTCCTGGTCGAGCACCGCTCGGTGGACAACTACCTGCGCTGCGTGGCCCGCGACTACGCTCTGGGGCCGGACACGGTGGCCCTGCAGATCGCCCCGCCCGGCTACGACGCCTCCGTACGGGACACCTTCGCCCCGCTGCTGGCGGGCGGCCGGCTGGTCCTCGTACCGCGGTCGGCCCTGCTGCGGCCCGCGGAGTTCGGGGCCGCCGTGCGCGCCCACGGGGTGAACACGCTGCTGAGCGTGACCCCGTCCTTCCTGTCCTTCCTGGCCGGGCAGTCGCATGCGGCCGGGCTGCTGTCCGGACTGCGGCTGGTGGTGTCCAGCGGGGAGTCCCTGCGTCCCTTCCTGGCCGCCGGCGGGCGGGCCCTGCTGGGCAGTGCCGCGCTGGTCAACCAGTACGGACCGACCGAGTGCACCATGACCTCGACCCGGTACGCCGTCCCGGCCGACCCTGACATCACGGCGGACCTGGTCGGCACCCCGATCGACGGGGTGGTCGTACGGCTCCTCGACGCGGCCCTGGCACCGGTGCCGGACGGGGAGACCGGGGAGGTCTACCTCGGCGGGGCCGGGGTGGCCCGCGGCTACCGCGGGCTGGCGGCCCGGACCGCCGAGCGGTTCGTGCCCGACCCGCTCGGGCCGCCGGGCGCCCGGCTGTACCGGACCGGGGACCTGGCCCGGAGCGGGCCGGACGGGCTGGAATACCTGGGCCGCGGCGACCGGCAGGTGAAGATCCGCGGCTACCGGGTGGACCCGGCCGAGGTGGAGGGCGCCCTGCTGGCCCATCCCGGGGTCACCGGGGCGGTGGTCACCGCCGGCACCGACGACCAGGGCCGGGTGTTCCTGCTCGCCCACGTCACCGGCGACCTGGCGGACACTCCCGATCCCGCACTCCGCGCCCACCTCGCCACCACTCTGCCCCCGCACCTGATGCCGCGCCGGTTCGTCCGGCTGGACCGGCTGCCCACCACCCGCAGCGGAAAAGCGGACCGGCGGGCCCTGGCCGGGACGGGAGGAGGGTCATGACCGCCGCCCTCGCCACCCTGGGACCGGCCGATGTGGACGCCGCGGCCGAACGCATCACCGGTCAGGTCCGGCACACCCCGCTGCTGCCGGGACTGCCCGCGCCCGGCCGGCGGCGCAACGGCTGGGGGCTGTTGCTCAAGGCCGAACACCTCCAGCACAGCGGCTCGTTCAAGATGCGCGGGGCCGCAAACGCGGTCCTGGCGCTGGGCGCCCGGGAGATCGTCACCGGCTCCTCCGGCAACCACGGGATCGCGCTGGCCCGGCTGGCCGCCCCGCTGGGGATCCGGGTGACCGTGGTCCTCGCGGGCGGGGCGAGCCCCGCCAAGATCTCCCTGATCCGGGCGCTCGGCGGCCACACCGTCAGCGTGCCGGGCGGGGCCGCCGAACGGGACGGCCGGGCCCGGGAGCTGGCGCAGGACACCGGCGCGGTGCTGGTGCCCTCCTCCGACCACGAGCTCGTGGTCGCCGGCCAGGGCACGGTGGGCCGGGAGATCCTGGCCGACGCGCCCGACACCGAGACCGTGTACGTGCCGGCCGGCGGGGGCGGCCTGCTGGCCGGGGTCTGCCTGGCCGCCCGGAACCACCCGGTCCGGGTGGTGGGGGTCGAGCCCGCCGGCACCGACCGCTACGCCCGCTCCCTGGCCGCGGGCCGGCCGGTACGGGTACCGCCCGGGGACACCGTCGCCGACGGGCTGCGCGGCCAGCAGCCCGGGGCCGTGCCGTACCCGATCATCCGCGACCGGGTCGACGCCCTGATCGCGGTCTCCGACTCCGAGATCCTCGCCGCGGTGGCGCTGCTGCGCCGCCGGGGTGTCGAGGCCGAGCCCAGCGGAGCCGTTGCGCTGGCCGGGGCGTTGCGCGCGGGGCGGGACGGCGGCCGGGCCGTCGCCATCGTCTCCGGCGGCAACACCACCGCGGCACTGCACGCCGCCCTCGCCGCCGGACCGCGCACCGCGGGCGCCGGCGCCGGCGCCTCCTGACCACGACCGCGTACGACACGTACGACACGTACGACGCATCCGACCGCGTACGGCCGCACCCGACCGCGTACGACCGCGACCCGTCCACCATCATCCGCACATCCGTGCGACCTCAACCGGAGGAACCCGTCATGACCAGCACCGCGCAGCTCACCGGACCCGCCCTCACCGACCTCGTGGTGAGCATCTACCGGGAGACCCTCGGGGTCGCGGAACTCGACGAGAACAGCGACTTCTACGAGTGGGGCGGCGACTCGCTGTCCGCCTTCCGGATCACCGCACGGCTGGAGGAGACCCTGGGCGTGGAGGTACCGGTCGCACTGGTCTTCGCCTACCCCTCGCCCGCGGACCTCTCCTCCGTCGTCGAGTCCGACCTCGTCCAGGTGTAGGGCGGCCCGCCATGACCGACACCGACACCGACGACGTACGGCTGCCCGGCGGGCGCTGGCGGCTCTGGGAGCAGTTTGCGCTGCGCGGGGCCGGCTTCCCGGCCCCGGGGGTGCTGCGGCTGGCCCCCGACGGGCTGGCCTCGGCCGCCGACAAGTTCGAACCGGGCGAGCAGCTCGACGGGGACGGCTGGCGGGACTTCACCGGCCTGTTCGCCGAGGCCGCCGTGGAGACCGCGCACACCCTTCAGGACATCGCACGGATGCCGGCCTTCCGGGAGGCGGTGGCCTGGCAGAACCGCCCGGTCCTCCAGTCGGGGATCACCCCGTTCCTCAACTGGACCCCGACCGCCGCCGGCCGGACCAGCATGCCGCGCCAGCGCGAGGAGCTCGTCGCCCACTACTGGCAGCGGTTCTGCGTGAAGAACGACACCATCGGCTTCTTCGGCCCGGTCGGCTGGGGCCGCTGGGACCTGAGCGCGGCCGGGGTGACGGTCGACCCCGGCCGGGGGCTGATCGCCGGCTCGGAGGTGTACTTCGCCTCCTGGGCCATCGACGCACTCGCCGCGAGCATCGGCTCCGACCCGGCGCTGCGGGACTGGGTGGCGCCGCGCCGGGTGCCGTTCGTACGCCTTTCCGGCACAGAGGTGACGGTCCCGGGCCGGCCGGCCGCCGAGGTGTCCGACGGGGCCGCCGCCGTCCTCGGGCTGTGCGACGGGGTCAGGACCGCGCGGGAGATCCGTGCCGCGCTGCCCGCCGTCGACGTGTCCGCCGTACTGGAGGACCTGGTGGCCCGCCGCTGGGCGGTGTGGCGGCTGGAGATACCCGCCGACGCCCGGCCGGAGCGCTTTCTGCGGGCCTGGCTCGACCGGGTCGGCGATGCGGACCTGAGGCGGCCCGGGCTGGCGGCGCTGGACGCACTGGAAAGCGGCCGGGCCCGGGTGGCCGCCGCCGAGGGGGCCGACGAGCTGGTCGCCGCCCTCACCGCCCTGGAGGGCGAGTTCACCGCGCTCACCGAGACCGCGGCCGTACGGGAGAAGTCGGCCGGCACGGCGCCCTGCCGGGCGCTGGTGTACTCCGACTGCCGGCGGGCGGCGACGGCCACCGTGGGCGCCGCCGTACACGAGGCGCTGGCCCCGCTGGAACCGCTGCTCACCAGTGCGGGCTGGCTCACGGCCCGGCTGGCGGAACGGGTGATGGGCCGGGCGAAGGAGGTGTACGCCCGGCTGGCCGCGCAGGGCCCGGTCGATCTGGCCGCGTTCTGGTTCGCCTGTATGCCGATCCTGCACGGGGCCGCGCGGGAGGATGCCGCGGCGCTCCAGCGGGAGTTCCGGCGGCGCTGGGAGTCCGTCCTGGCGGCACCGCCGGATGCCCGGCGGGTCCGGCTGTCGGCGGCCGAGATCGCCGGCCCGGTCGCCGAACGGTTCGGCGGGCGGGCGGGCGACGGGGACGGGGGTGGCAACGGGGGTGGCAACGGGACTGCGGGCTGGACGGCCGCACGGTATCTCAGCCCCGACATCATGATCGCCGCGACCGGGGCGGAGGCCGTGGCCCGCGGTGACTTCGAACTGGTCCTCGGCGAGCTGCACATGGCGGCCAACACCCTGGGCGCCTCCCTGTTCGTCAACCAGCATCCCGAACCGGGGGAACTGCTCGGCCTCACCGGCCGCGACCACCCCGGCCCGCGGCTGATGCCGCTGCTGCCCAAGGAACACCGGTCCCGGCTCTCGGCCCGGATCCGGCACACCCTGGTCCGCGACGAGGACTACTACGTGGCCCTGGTCGACTTCACCTCCGATCCCGGGCGGCCCCGCACCGTGCTCAGTGCCGACGTCGCGGTCACCGAACGCGGCGGGGAGCTGGTGGTGGTGCTGCCCGACGGGGCCGAGTTCGCCGCGGTGGACGTGTTCTCCCATGTGTTGACCACCCTGGCCATGGACCTGTTCCAGATCCTGCCCGAGGAGGCCGCGCACGCCCCGCGGGTGACCGTGGACCGGCTCGTCGTGGCCCGCGAGACCTGGCGGCTGCCGGCCGCGGACATCTCCTTCGCCGAGGAGAAGGACGAGGCCCGCCGGTTCGTCCGGGCCCGGCAGTGGCGCGAACAACACCGGCTGCCGCGCTTTGTGTTCGTGGTGCTGCCGACCGAGACCCGGCCGTTCTACGTGGACTTCGACAGCCCGGTGTACGTCAACATCCTCGCCAAGGCGCTGCGCAGATTGGCCCGCAAGGACCCGGACGGGCGGGCCGTGATCACGGAGATGCTGCCGAGTCCCGAGCAGTCGTGGCTGACCGACGGGGAGGGGAACACCTTCACCTCCGAACTGCGGTTCGTGGCGGTGGACGAGGCGTAGCGGTGCGGTGGCGGCGATGCCGCCGCCCGGCGGGGGCGTGGCCCGGCGGGAGCGTGGCCCGGCGGCGGCCGGTACTGCCGCGGGCCGATACGGCCGCAGGCCGGCACGGCCCCAAGCCGGCACCGCCCCAAGCCGGCACGGCCGCAGGCCGATACGACCCCAAGCCGGCACGGCGGCGGGCCGATACGGCCGCAGGCCGGTACAGCCCCAAGCCGGCACGGCCGCAGGCCGGTGGAAGCCGCCCTGTGGGCCACGGCGCCCCGGTGCGGCGGCCGGCCGGTACGGCGGGCGCGTAACACGGCGCCAGGCCGGCACGGCGGCGGGCCGGTGGAAGCCGCCCTGTGGGCCACGGCGCCCCGGTGCGGCGGCCGGCCGGTACGGCGGGCGCGTAGCACGGCCCCAAGCCGGCACGGCCCCAAGCCGGCACGGCCGCGGCAGGGCCAGCGCGGCGGCGGGCCGGTGGAGGCCGCCGTGGGGGCCACGGCACCGCCGGGGCGTGGCGGCCGGCGCGCGCCCGCCGCCACGCCGTTGCGCGTTCTTCCGCGCGCGCCGCTGCGTCTTCTTCCCTACTGGGCCGCCTCCGCAGCCAGCAGGGTTGAGGAAAACACGCCGCGCTTGGAGGGGCACAGTGATGGTTGACCGGGTGGCATCGTTCGCACAGCGGAGGCTGTGGTTCCTTGACCAGCTCGCCGGGGGTTCCGCCGACTCCCTGCTTCCCCTGGCCCTGCGCATCCGCGGCACGCTCGACGTCCCGGCGCTCGAACGCGCTCTGGCGGGCATCGTGGACCGGCACGAGGTGCTGCGCACCCGGTTCGTGCAGGTCGACGGGGAGCCGGTACCGCGGGTGGATCCGCCGGGCGCCCTGGTGGTGGAGCGGGCCGAGGCGGCGGACGCGGAGGAGCTCTTCGACCGGGAACTGGACCGGCCGCTGGACCTGGCGACCGAGCACCCGATGCGGGTCACGCTGGCCCGGCTCGGCACCGGCGAGCACCTGCTGCTGATCGTGGTGCACCACATCGCCGTGGACGGCTGGTCCTGGGACGTACTGCTGCGCGAACTGGCCGCCGGATACCGCGGCGAGGAGCCGGCGGCGCCGGCCCTGCAGTACGCGCAAGTGGCCCGGGCCGAGGCGGAGCGGCTGACCGGGCCGCGGATGGAGCGGCTGCTGGGGTACTGGCGGGACCGGCTGACCGGGGTGTCCCCGCTCGCCCTGCCCGCGGACCGGCCCCGGCCGGAGTTCTGGGACGGCTCCGGGGACGTGGTCCGGTTCCACCTGCCGGCCGAGCTGGTCGGCGAGGTCGACCGGGTGGCCCGTGAGCACCGTGCGACCCGGTACATGCTGCTGCTGTCGGTGTACCAGGCGCTGCTGGCCCGCTACTCCGGCCGGTCCGACATCGCGGTCTGCACCACGCTGGCCGACCGCGGCCAGGCCGAGGTGGCCGGGGTCATCGGGCCGTTCGTGAACACCATCGTGCTGCGCACGGACCTGTCCGGGGAGCCGAGTTTCGCCGAGCTGCTGGGCCGGGTCCGGGGGCGCGCACTCCAGGACTTCTCGCACTTCGAGGCGCCGTTCGACCGGGTGGTCGGCGCGGTGGGGGCGGAGCGGGACCTGTCCCGGCACCCGCTCGCCCAGGCCTCGTTCACCCTGCTCAACACGGTTCCGGAGCCGGCCCGGCTGGACGGCCTGGACGTGGCGCTGGTCCGGACCCCGCTGCGCGGGACCCCGCTGGACGTGTTCCTGGACCTGGGCCTGGCCGCGGACGGCGGCATCGCGGCACGGCTCCAGTACGCGACGGCGCTGTTCGACGCGGACACCATGCGGCAGTTCACCGAGGGGTACGTGGGGCTGCTGCGGGCGGTGGTGGCCGAGCCGGACCGGCCGGTGGCCGAACTCGCGGCGCGGATCGCGCCGTTGCCTGGCGGCGAGCGGAGCCGGCTGATCGCGCTGGCCGGCGGGCCGACCGCCACGTCGCCGACCGCCACGTCGTCGGCCGCGGCGCCGCCGTTCGAGATCTCGGGCCAGGCGGATGCGGTGGCGCTGGTCTGCGGGGACGAGTCCCTGCGGTACGCCGAGCTGGACGCCCTGACCGGCGCGCTGGCGGCCCGGCTGGTGGCGGCGGGCGTGACCCCGGGCACCCCGGTCGGGGTGTGCATGCGGCGCGGGATACCGGCGGTGGCGGCGATGGCCGCGGTGTGGCGGGCGGGCGGCGTCTTCGTCCCCCTGGACCGCCAGCTCCCGCAGGACCGCCTCCGCTTCATGACGGCCGAAGCAGGAGTCGCCCTGGTCCTGACGGACCCCGACACGACCGCCCTGGCCACCACCCTCGGCCCGGCCACCCTCCTGCCGGAGTCCATGACCGCCGCCGGCGGCGCGAGCACCGCGGACGCGGGTACGGGCACCGGTGCCGTCGGTGCGGCCGGGCCCGCCCGAACGGGCGCCGCGGCAGCGGCCAGCGCCGCAGGCGCAGGCACCGCAGGGGCCACCGGCGCGGCCGGTGTGGCCGACTCGGGCACCGGTGCCGACGCGGCCGGCGCAGGCGCCGCGAGTGCGGGCGTGCCCGCAACGGTTGACGGCGGCGCCGGCGGGCCGGGCGCGGCGGTCGGGGGCGGTCACGCCAGCGGAGCCGCGGCGGCCGAGGGTGGCGCCGTGTCGGCCGGCGGGGCCACCGCATGGCATCGGGCCGCGCCCGAGGAGCTGGCGTATGTGATCTTCACCTCCGGGTCCACCGGGCGGCCCAAGGCCGTCGGCGTCGAGCACCGGGCACTGGACGCGCATGTCGCCGCCGCCCGGGCGGAGTTCGGGGTGACCGCCGCCGACCGGGTGCTGGCGTTCTCCTCCTTCTGCTTCGACGCCTCCTTCGACCAGCTGCTCACCGCGCTGGGCTGCGGGGCCACCGTGGTGGTCCGCCCGGACGAGCAGTGGCTGCCCGGCCGGATCGCCGAGGAGGTCCGGCAGCACGGCATCACCGTGCTGAACCTGCCGCCGACCTACTGGGCCGAGCTCGCCCACGCCCTCGACGACCGCACCGCCCCCGCACTCGCCTCCCTCCGCCTGCTGATCCTCGGCGGCGAGTCCGTGCCGGCCGGGGCACTGGCGGCCTGGCAGGCAGCGGTACCGCAGGCGCGCGTGTGCAATGCGTACGGTCCGACCGAGACGACCGTCACCGCCACCACCCACACGGCCGGCCCGGCCGACGGCGGCCCGGTGCCGATCGGCCGCCCGCTGGGCGGGCGCCGGGCGTACGTGGTGGACGCGTACGGCGAGCTGGTGCCCGAAGGAGTGCCCGGCGAGCTGCTGATCGGCGGGCCGGAGCTGGCCCGCGGCTATCTCGGGCAGCCGGCCATGACCGCGCAGCGGTTCGTACCCGATCCGTACGGCGCGGAAGCCGGCGGCCGGCTCTACCGGACCGGGGACCTGGTCCGGCGACTGCCCTCCGGGGAACTGGAGTTCCTCGGCCGGACCGACGACCAGGTCAAGATCCGCGGTTTCCGGATCGAGCTGGGCGAGGTGGAGGCGGTGCTGCGGGAGTGCCCCGGAGTGGTGGCCGCCGCCGTGGCGGTCGGGGTGGATGCCCAGGGCGGGCAGAGCCTCGCCGGATACGTGGTCCCGGGCGCGGACGGCGGAGTCGAGGCGGCCGTGCTGCGGGCCTGGTGCGCGGACCGGCTGCCGCACTACGCGGTGCCCGCGGACTTCGTGGCCCTGGACGCCCTGCCGGTGAACGCCTCGGGCAAGCTCGACCGGCAGGCCCTGCCCGCCGTGGCGGCCGGGGACCGCGACCGGGACCGGGCGGTGGGCGGTGCGGAGTTCGTCGCGCCGCGCGACGAGACCGAGCGGGTGGTCGCCGAGATCTGGGCCGAGGTGCTGGGCGTGGACCGGGTCGGGATCGACGACGGGTTCTTCGACCTGGGCGGGCATTCGCTGCTCGCCACCATGGCGGTGTCCCGGATCGCCGAGCGCCTCGGCCGGGAGGTTGAGCTGCGCACGCTGTTCGAGAACCCGCGGATCCGGCTGTTCGGCCCGCTGGTGGCCGCGGCCCGGGAAGCCGGTGCGGCCACGGTGGTGCCGGTGGACCGGTCCGGTCCGCTGCCGCTGTCCTTCGCCCAGGAGCGGATGTGGTTCCTGGACCGGATGTCCGATGTCGGCGACGAGTACGTGCTGTGGTTCTCCTGGCGGATGCGCGGCGGCCTGGACCGGGAGGCCTGGCAGGGCGCCCTCGATGCGCTGGTGTCCCGGCACGAGGCGCTGCGGACCGCCTTGGTGGAGGTGGACGGGCGGCCCGTCCAGCGGGTGGTCGGCGGGCTGGGCCTGCCGGTGGAGTGGCATACGGTGCCGGCGGCAGGGGCCGCCGAGCCGGCGGCCGGGGGCGAGACGGGCCGGCTGGACCTGGTCCGGGAGCAGGCGGTGGCCTTCGCCACCCGCCGGTTCGACCTGGCCGCGCCGCCGCTGCTGCGGGCCGGGGTGTGGGAGCTGGGGCCGGAGGACCATGTGTCGGTCATCGCCTTCCACCACGTGGCCACCGACGGCTGGTCCAAGGACATCCTGATCGGGGAGCTGGCCGAGGGCTACCGGGCCCGGCTGGCCGGCCGGGAGCCGGAACTGCCGCCCGTGCCGGTGCAGTACGGGGACTTCGCCGTGTGGCAGCGCGACCGGCTGGCCGCCGGCGGGGTGCTGGACCGGCAGCTGGAGTACTGGGAGCAGACCCTCGCCGGGGTTCCGGTGCTGGAGCTGCCCACGGACCGGCCGCGGCCGGCCGGCTGGTCGGGCCGGGGCGCCGCGGTCGAGCTGGACCTGGCGCCGGAGCTGGCGGCCGGGCTGGGCGAGCTGGCCCGCCGGTACGGGGTGAGCCGGTTCACGGTCCTGCTGGCGGTGACCCAGCTCGTGCTGTCCCGCTGGTCGGGACAGGAGGACGTGGCGGTGGGCACGCCGGTGGCGGGCCGCGGACAGCTGGAGCTGGAGCGGCTGGTGGGGCTGCTGGTGAACACCGTGGTGCTGCGCTCCGATCTGTCCGGTGAGCCCTCCTTCGAGGAGTTCCTGGGCCGGGTGCGGGAGTCGGTGCTGGGGGCCTTCGACCACCAGGAGGTGCCGTTCGAGCGGCTGGTGGAGCAGCTGCGGCCGGAGCGGGACCCGTCCCGGAACCCGCTGTTCCAGGTGATGTTCGACGTACAGGAGTCCGCGACCGGCGGTCCGCGGGTGGAGGGGCTGGAGGTGGAGCACTTCCTGCTGCCGTGGGGGTCGGCCAAGTTCGACATGACGGCCACCTTCCTGCTGTATCCCGACCGGTTCGCGCTGAACGTGGAGTACGCGAGCGATCTGTTCGACGCGGCGACGGTCACCCGGTTCGCCGGGCATGTGGGCCGGCTGCTGGAGTCGGTGCTGGCCGATCCGTCGACCCCGGTGGGGCGTCTGGAGCTGCTGTCGGCCGCCGAGTACGAGGAGCTGACCGCGCAGCCGGGCGGCGGGTACGAGTCCGGGCCCGGGTCCGGCGGACAGGTGGCGGAGGTGCCGCCGTTCGAGGTCTGCGGTGACGATCCGGATGCGGTGGCGCTGGTGTGCGGGGAGGACTCCCTGCGGTACGGCGAACTGGACGCCCTGACCGGTGGCCTGGCCCTGGCGCTGACCGGGGCCGGGGCGGGCCCGGAGGTGCCGGTGGGGGTGTGCCTGCGGCGCGGGGTGCGGTCGGTGGCGGCGATGGCCGCGGTCTGGCGGGCGGGCGGCGTGTACGTGCCGCTGGACCCTCAGCTTCCGGTGGACCGGCTGCGGTACATGGTCGAACGGGCCGGGGTCCGCTGCGTGGTCGCCGATGCGGGCACGGCGGAGCGGGCGGCCGGGCTCGGGGTGCCGGTGGTGTCCGTCGACACGGTACGGCCGGCGCCCGACGCGCCGCGGCACGTACCCGATCCGCGGGAACTCGCCTGCGTGATCTTCACCTCGGGTTCCACCGGCCGCCCCAAGGCGGTCGGGGTGGAACACCATGCAATGGCCGCGCATGCGCTGGCCGCGCGGGAGCAGTTCGGCATCACCGCCGCGGACCGGGTGATGAACCTGGCCTCGTTCTCCTTCGACGCCTCGCTGGAGCAGATCCTGCCCGCGCTCGGTGCGGGTGCCGCGGTGGTGATCCGGCCCGACGAGGTGTGGACGGTGGAGGAACTCGCCGCACAGGTGCGGGCGGAGGGGGTGACCGTCATGGAGGCCACCCCGTCGTACTGGGAGGAGATCATTGCGCGGCTCGACGGGGTGGCGGGCGATCTGAAGAGCCTGCGGCTGGCCGTCACCGGCGGTGAGACCCTGCCGTCGGCGCCGCTGGCCCGCTGGTTCGCACACCTGCCGGACGTACCGTTCCAGAACACCTACGGGCCGACGGAGACGGTCATCTCGGCCAGCTCCTATCTGGTGACCGGGCCGGTCGAGGGGCGGGTGCCGATCGGCCGGGCCTGGGGGGCGCGCCGGACGTATGTGGTGGACGCGCACGACCGGCTGGTGCCGGTCGGGGTGCCGGGTGAACTCCTGGTCGGCGGACCGGAGTTGGCCCGCGGCTACCTGGGGCAGCCGGCGCTGACCGCGGAACGCTTCATCCCGGACCCCTTCGGCGGTGCCGGGGGTGGCGGCGGCCGGCTGTACCGTACGGGCGACATCGTCCGCCGGCTGCCCTCGGGGGAGCTGGACTTCCTCGGCCGGACCGACCACCAGGTCAAGATCCGCGGGTTCCGCATCGAACTCGGCGAGGTGGAATCCGTACTGGAGCAGTACCCGGGGGTGCATGCGGCGGCCGTGCTGGTGCGCGAGCTCCGCGGGGACCGGGCGCTGGTCGGGTACGCGGCCGGGCAGGGGGCGGGGCTGACCGCGGAGGCGCTGGCCGCGCACTGCGCGTCCGTGCTGCCGGGTTACATGGTCCCCGCGGCGTTCGTCCTGCTGGACGAGCTGCCGCGGACGGTGCAGGGCAAGCTCGATGCGGCTGCCCTGCCGGATCCGGAACTGCCGGCGGCGGCGGAGTCCGTGCCGCCGCGCACCCCCACCGAGGTGGTGACGGCCCAGATCTGGGCCGAGGTGCTCGGGCTGCCGGAGGTCGGCATCCGGGACGACTTCTTCGCCCTCGGCGGGCACTCCCTGCGCGCGGTGGCCGTCGCGTCCCGGCTGCGGGCCGCGTTCGACTGCCCGGTCCAGGTACGGGACCTGTTCGACCACCCGACGGTGGAGCGGCTGGCGGTGGAGGTGGAACGCCAGCTGGTCGCCCTGATCGCGGACATGAGCGACGACGAGATCGACCTGTCCCTGACGGCGGACTTCTGACGACGGCCATGGCCTCGGCGGCCGGCTCGCGGTACGGGGGCCTGGCCCGACCGGGCTCCGGCCGGCAGCCGGCCCGCGGCCACGGCGACCGGCCCGCGCTCCGGGGACCGGCCAGGCGGCTACCGGCCGACACAACGGGCCCAGCCCAAGGCCGCACCGGCCACAGCCGGTCGGTGGCCACGGCAGCTGGACCGCGGCTCCCGAGGGAGCCGAGGACCGGCTCCGGCAGCCGGTCACGGCAGGCAGGCGAGCAGCCCACACAACGGGCCCAGCCCGCCGGTCACACCGGCCACAGCCGGTCGATGGCCACGGCGGCCGGACCGCGCTGCTGAGGGAGCCGGGGACCCGCTTCGGCCGCCGGTTACGGCCAACGGCCCGCACAACGGGCCCAGCCCGAGGCCGCGCCGGCCACAGCCGAGGGCCCGGGCCGGCCCACGGCCAAGCGCCGGCCCCTGCCGCCGGCCGCTCGCCCCACCGTCACGACCCGGCGGTCACGCCGGATCCGCTTTCCGACTTCTTCTTCCGATTGGACGGACCTTCCGATGACCATCACCCCCACCACCTCCCACGTCGAATCCTCCGCCCCGCACGGCGGCCTCTCCCCCGCCGCCCGCGCCCTGCTGGAGCGCCGGCTCCGGGGGAAGGCGGGGGCCGGGGCCCCCGTCGGGATTCCGCGGGTCGAGCCGCGGCCCGAGCAGGCGCCGCTGTCGGCGGCACAGCAGCGGCTGTACTTCCTCGACCAGCTCGACCCCGGCGGGGTCGAGTACCTGATGCCCGCCGCCTGGCGGTTCGCCGGGCCGTTGGACGTGGCCGCGCTGGGCGCCGCCGTCGGCGACCTCGTCGCCCGGCACGAGCAGCTGCGCGTGGTGTTCCCCGACCGGGACGGTCTGCCCGCCCAGCGGGTGCTGCCCCCCGACGGCGCCGGGGGGCTGGACCTGAGAAGCCTGCCCGCGGACATCGTGGCCGGCGGCCCCGCCGCCATCTCCGCGGCGGTACGGGCCGTCGCGGTCCGGCCCTTCGACCTCTCCGCCGAGCCCGCCTTCCGGGCTACCCTGCTCAAGGTCGCCGATGAGGACCACGTCCTCGTGCTGGCCATGCACCACATCGTCTCGGACGGCTGGTCCCTGGACATCCTGCTGCGGGACCTGCGCGAGCTGTACCGGGCCCGCTCCGAGGGCGACGCCCCCCGACTGGCCCCGCAGCCCATCGACTACACCGACTACGCGGTCTGGCAGCGCGGCACCGACGAGACCGCCGACCTCGACTACTGGCGCAGCACCCTGGCCGGGCTGAGCCCGCTGGACCTGCCCACCGACCACCCCCGGCCCGCCGTCCGCTCCTCCGTCGGCGCGCTGCACAGCGTGGAGCTGCCGGCGGAGCTGACCGCCGCGCTGGCCGAGGCCGGCGAGCGGGCCGACACCACCCCGTACATGACGGTGATGGCGGCGTTCCAGGCGGCGCTCGCCTTCCACAGCGGTCAGGACGACATCGCAATCGGGACCGTGGTCGCCAACCGCGACCGGCCGGAGACCGAGCAGCTGGTCGGGTTCTTCGTGAACACCCTGGTCGTCCGCACCGATCTGGCGGGCGACCCGACCCCGGCCGAGCTGCTGGCCCGGACCCGGGAGAGCGTGCTGGGTGCGCTCTCGCACCAGGGCCTGCCGTTCGAGCGGATCGTGGACGAACTCAGCCCGGAACGCGACCTGTCCCGGAACCCGCTGTTCCAGGTGCTGTACACGCACACCGCCGCCGGGGAGTCCGGCGCGTACGCCCTCGGCGCGGCCACCGGCACCGTCTTCCCCATCGACCTCACCACCGCCAAGTTCGACCTCACTCTGGACGTGTACGAGGGCGGCGGCCGGCAGACCCTGCGGTTCGTCTACCGCCCGGACCTGTACACCGAGGAGTCGGTGGCCCGGCTGGCGGCCCACACGGTGGCCGTACTGCGGGCGTTCACCAAGGTCCCCGGTGTGCCGCTGAGCGAGATGGCCCTGCTCACCGACACGGAGATCGCGGAGCTGCTCGGGCCGGACGGTCCGGCCAACCGTGCGCCCGAGCCCACGGAACAGGCGGAGGCCCCGGAGCAGACGGAGGCCCCGCGGCTCGCCCTGGACCGGGTGGACGAGCAGATCCGCCGGGCCCCGGACGCGGTGGCCGTCTCCGGTGGCGGCCGGTCCCTGACGTACGCCGGGCTCGACGCCGCCGCGACCGCGCTGGCCCGGCGGCTGCGGGCGGCCGGCATCGGGCCGGAGTCCCTGGTCGGGGTGTGCCTGGGCCGCTCGGTGGACCTGGCGGTGGCCCTGCTCGGGGTGTGGCGGGCCGGTGCGGCCTACCTGCCTCTGGACCCGGCGCACCCGCGGGCGCGGCGGGAGTTCACCATCGCGGACGCCGGGGTGGAGTGGGTGGTCGCCGACGCCACCGGCCAAGCCGCCCTGGCCGGGCTGCCGGTGGGTGTCATCCCGCTCGACGGCGGCCCGGAGGCGGCACCCGGCACCGACGTCCCGGCCGCCGTGCGGCCCGGCCCGGACTCCCTCGCGTACGTCATCTACACCTCCGGCTCGACCGGACAGCCCAAGGGCGTGGAGATCACCCACGCCAACGCGGCCTGGCTGTTCGCCGCCGCCGACCGGCACTTCGACTTCGGTCCCGGCGATGTGTGGACCCTGGTCCACTCCCCCGCCTTCGACTTCTCCGTCTGGGAGCTGTGGGGTCCGCTGACCTCCGGCGGCCGGGTGGTGGTGCTGACCGAGGACGAGGTCCGCGACCCCGCCGCGGTGCACGCCGTGCTCCGCGAGGAGCGGGTCACCGTGCTCAACCAGACCCCCGCCGCGTTCAAGGGCCTGCGGGCGTATCTGGCGCAGCAGGGCGCGGACTTCGGCGAGCTGGCGCTCCGTACGGTGGTCTTCGGCGGGGACGCCTTCGACACCCGCGACTACCGCGACTGGTTCGCGGTGCCCGCGGACCGCCGCCCGGCGCTGGTCAACATGTACGGGATCACCGAGACCACCGTGCACGTCACCTACCGGCTGATCACCGAGGAGGACCCCGGGTCCCCGGTGTACTCGCCGATCGGCCGCCCGCTGGCCGGCCAGCACGGCTACGTCCTGGACCGGGCGGGCCGGCTGGTGCCGCGCGGCACGGTGGGCGAGCTGTATGTCGCGGGCGGCGGTGTGGCCCGCGGCTACCGCAACCGGCCCGAGCTGACCGCCGAGCGGTTCCCGCTGGACCCGTTCGCCCCGCAGGGCGGCCGGATGTACCGCACCGGAGACCTGGTACGGGTGCTGCCCGACGGGCAGCTGGCGTACTGCGGCCGGGCCGACCACCAGGTGAAGATCCGCGGCTTCCGGATCGAGCCCGGCGAGATCGAGACCGCCCTGCGCTCCCTGCCCGGGGTCCGGGACGCGGCCGTGGTGGCCCGCCCGGACGGGCACGGCGGGGCCCGGCTGGTCGCCCATGTGGTGCTGACGGAGGGCCGCCCGCTGGACGCGGCCGACCTCCGGGACCGGCTGCGGCTGACCCTGCCGGAGTACATGGTGCCGGCCCTGTTCGTACGCCACCCGAAGCTGCCGATCACCGCGAACGGCAAGGTGGACCGCAAGGCCCTGATCGCGGTGGCGGCCGAGGGGGCGGCGGAGCAGGGCGGGACCACCGGGTACACGGCCCCGGCCGGCCCGGCCGAGGAGACCCTGGCCGGGATCTGGGCCGAGGTGCTCGGTACCGAGCGGGTGAGCGCCACCGCCAACTTCTTCGATCTGGGCGGCGATTCGATCCTGGCGCTCCAGGTGATCGGCCGGGCCCGCACCGCCGGGCTCGCGCTGACCGTGCCGGACCTGTTCCGGGCCCGTACCCTGGCCGATCTGGCCCGGGCGGCGACCGTGGCGGAGGACGACGGCCCGGCCCCGGTGGAGCCGTTCTCCCAGCTGTCCCCGGCCGATGCGGACCGGCTGAAGGAGGGGCAGGAGGGGCCCCAGGAGCTGGAGGACGCCTACCCGCTGACCATGCTCCAGGCCGGCATGCTGCACGAGATGCTCGCCGACGAGCAGCGCGGCGCCTACCACAACGTCACCGACCTGAAGATCTCCGTGCCGGAGGGCTTCGACCTGGCCGCCTTCCAGTCGGCCGTGGACACCGTCGTCCGCGGCCACGGCATCCTGCGCACCTCCGTGGACCTCGGGTCGTACTCCGAGCCCCTCCAGCTGGTGCACCGCACCGCGCACGTCCCGGTCGGGTACACCGACCTGCGCGGTCTGCCGCAGGACGAACAGCGGTCGGTCCTGCGGGAGTTCGTCCAGGCGGAGTTCGTCCGGCGGTTCGACCTGGCCGCGGCCCCGCTGATCCGCATCCACCTGCACCACATCGGCGACACCGAGCTGCGGCTCACCCTCACCGACTGCCACATCGTCCTCGACGGCTGGAGCCTGACCTCGCTCATCGCCGACCTGCTCGACCTGCACCGGAAGTCGGTGGCGCACGGCCGTGCCCCGGCATTGCCGGCCGCGCCCGCCTTCGCCGAGTACGTCGCCCTGGAACGGGCCGCGGTGGAGGACCCGGAGGGCCTGCGGTACTGGCAGTCCACGCTGGCCGATCTCCGTCCGGTCCGGTTCCCGAGGCACGGCGAGCCGGCCGCCGACGGCGGGCATCCGGTGTACGAGATCAAGCGGTCCTACGCCCGCCTCGCCGAGCCCATCGGCCGGCTGGCCCGGCAGGCCGGGGTGCCGCGGCGCACGGTCCTGCTGACCGCCTTCCACCACACCATGAGCCTGTTCGCGGAACGGGACGAGGCCGGCGGGGACGGGATTCTCGGACACTCGATCGGCCTGGCCACCAACGGCCGGCCGGAGCTGCCGGGCGGCGACCGGATGCGCGGACTGTTCCTCAACACGGTGCCGTTCGGGGTGCGGCGGCCCGAAGGCAGCTGGCTGGAGTACGTCCGGGCGGTGTTCGCGGCCGAGCAGGAGATGCTGCCGCACCGCCGGGTGCCGCTGGTCCGGCTGCAGCAGCTGCGGCCCGGTGAGCCCGGGCTGGTCGAGGCCATCTTCAACTTCGTCAACTTCCACCGGCTGGCCGGGGACAGCTGGGACGAGTCGCTGGAGATCGCCCGGACCATGTTCCCGCTGCTGGTGAACGCGAGCGTGGACGGCTTCCAGCTGGATGCCGACCCGGAGTACCTGGCCCCGGCCACCGCCGACCAGCTGGCGGACCTGCTGTGCCAGGTGCTGGAGGCGATGACCGGCGCCCCGGATGCCCCGGTGGTCCGGCCCGCACTGACCGGCGCCGCCCGGGAGCAGGCCCTGGCGGACTGGGCCCGCGGCCCGGAGCGGGAGAACACCCCGCTGATGTTCCACGAGCTGGTCGCCGGGCACGCCGAACGGACCCCGGAGGCGGTGGCCGTGGCGTACGAGGGCGGGGAGCTCACGTACGCCGGACTGGACGAGGCCGGCGAGCGGCTGGCGCGGCGGCTGCGCGGGCTGGGCGTCGGACCGGAGGTGGTGGTTGGCATCTGCGTGGACCGTGGCCCGGACTGGGTGCGGTCGGTGCTCGGAGTGCTGAAGGCGGGCGGCGCGTTCCTGCCGCTGGACCCGCAGCACCCGGCGGAGCGGCTGGAGTTCACCGCGAAGGACAGCGGGATGCGGGTGCTGCTCACCCAGTCGCCGCTGGCCGGCCGGGTGCCCTTCGGCGGTGAGGTGCTGCTGCTGGACGACCCGGGGACCTGGGCGGCCGGCGCGGACGAGGGCCCCGCCGGGGAGGGCGCTGCGGGCGCGGACCCGGACGGCACCGCATACCTGATCTACACCTCGGGCTCCACCGGCACCCCCAAGGGCACCGCGATCGCCCACCGCGGGCTGACCAACATGCTGGAGGGCCAGCGTGATGTGTTCGCCCCGACGCCCGCGGACCGGGTGCTCCAGTTCGCCTCGCTCAGTTTCGACGCGTCCATCCTGGAGCTGACCTGGTCGCTGGCGAACGGCGGCCGGCTGTGCACCCCGCCCAAGGACGCCCTGCGGCCCGGCCCCGACCTGGCGGACACCCTGCTGGAGTACGGGATCACCGGCACGATGCTGCCGCCCAGCGCGCTGGCCGTGCTCGGGGAGGACCGCTTCCCGGACCTGGCGGTGCTCCAGGTGGCGGGCGAGGCCTGCCCGGCCGAACTGGCCCGGGCCTGGTCGCGGAACCGCCGCTTCATCAACATCTACGGGCTGACCGAGGCCACGGTCTGGTCGGTGTGCGCCGACCTGACCCCGGACACCCGGCGGGTCCCGGTCGGCCGCCCGGTCCGCAACACGCAGATGTACGTGCTGGACGAGGACATGGGGCCGCTCCCGGTCGGTGTCCCCGGCGAGATCTACCTCGGCGGCCTGTGCGTCGGCCCCGGCTATCTGAACCGGCCCGCGCTGACCGCCGCCACCTTCGTGCCCGACCCGTACGGCGCCCCGGGCGACCGGCTGTGCCGGACCGGCGACATCGGCGCCCAGCGGCCCGACGGCACCGTGGAGTGGCTGGGCCGCCGGGACAGCCAGATCAAACTGCGCGGCTACCGGATCGAGCTGGGCGAGATCGAGCACCGGCTGCGCGAGGTGCCCGAGGTGCGGCAGGCGGTGGTGCTGCTGCGGCGGGACCTGCCGGGCGGCGAGGCTGCCCTGGTCGGGTACGTGGTGCTGCGGGACGGCGCCGAGGCGGGCGCGGAGGAGCTCCGGCGGGCCCTGCGCGCCGAGATGCCCGAGTACATGGTCCCGGCCCGGTACGTGTTCCTCGAGGCGATGCCCGTCACCAGCAGCGGCAAGACCGACAAGCGGGCGCTGCCGCTGCCGGCGGCCGGCCGTGGGGACGGCGGTACCGAGTTCGTGGCGCCCCGCACGCCGGCCGAGAAGGAACTCGCCGAGGTGTGGTGCACCGTGCTCGGCATCGACGAGGTCGGCGTCCACGACGACTTCTTCCGCCTGGGCGGCAGTTCGCTGTCCACGGTCCGGGTGGCCGCCCAGGCCTCCTCGCGCGGCCTGCCCGTCTCGGTACGGGACCTGATCGAACTGCCGACGATCGCCGGGCTGGCGGAGCGGGCCGTGGCCGCCGTGACCGCCGCGGCCGGCCTGGCGGCGGAGTCCGCCGCGGCCGAGGTGCGGTCGGAGGTCCGGCTCCGGGAGGGCGAGGGCTCGCCGCTGTGGTGCGTGCACCCGACCGGCGGCAGCGCCGCCTGGTACGTGCCGCTCGCCCGGACGCTGCCGCCGGGGCGGCCCGTACGCGCCTTCCAGGCCCGCGGCCTGCTGGGCGGGGTGGACCCGACCACGCTGGCCGGGATCGCCGCCAACTACGTCGCGGAGATCGCCGCGCACGGCGGGCGGGGCCCGCACGACCTGCTGGGCTGGTCGATGGGCGCCAACATCGCCCTGGAGATGGCCACCCAGCTGTACGAGGCCGGGCACGAGGTCGAACCGCTGGTGCTGATCGAGCCGTACCTGCCCAACCCGGTCGCCCGGGACCGCCTCGCGGGTGTCGGGCGGGACATGGAGACCGGGCTGCGGATGCGCAACCGGGTGCGGTCCCTGCCGCCCTCGGCGGAGCGCGAGGCGGCGGTGGCCGAGCTCACCGCCCTGCTGCTGGGCGCGGGGATGAGCCCGAGCGAGGCGGCCCTGGTGGAGAACGCACCGATCGAGGTGTGGCACTCGCTGCTGGTCGCCCTGGCCGGCTACCAGACCCGGCCCTACCCGGGCCATGTCCACCTGGTGGTGGGCTCGGTGGCCGCCGGCCTGCCGGACGGCGAACCGATGCCGGGCCTGGACGTGGACTACCCCACCTATGTCGAACGCTGGCGCGAGCTGGCTCTGGGCGGGCTCACCGTCCATGTGACCGAAGGAGACCACATGTCGATGATGTCCGAACGGCTGATGCCGCAGACGGCCGCCCTGCTGGACACGATCAAGGCGGGGGCACGGCGATGACGCTGACCAACACGATGGGCTCGACCGCCCCGGCGACCAACCGCACGGCAGCCACGGATCCGCGCAACGCGTCGGCCACCGGCCGCGCAGCGGCCCCGGGCACCACCACGAGCCGCGAAGCGGCCTCGGGCAGGCCGGACACGGGCCCGCGCACCGCTTCGGCCGCGCCCGGCGCGGGAGCGCCGGCCGGCGTCGCGCCGGGGGTGTGCCCGTTCACCGGGGCCACGGCGGGCGACCGCCCGGCGGCCCCGGCCGGGCCCGGCCCTGCCGCCCCCCGCAGTGGCGGTCCGTTCGCCGAGCGGTATCTGCTCGACCCCGCGGTCAACGCCGACCCGTATCCCTACCTCAACTCCCTCCGCGACCACGACCCGGTCCACTGGAGCGCCATGCACCGGGCCTGGCTGATCACCGGGCACGCCCCGCTGATGCACTGCCTGCGCGACCCGGCCGTCTCCGCCGAGCGGGTGCGCCCGCTGATGGACGCGATCCCCGAGGGCGCCCGCGAGGACGCCGAGCGGGCCTTCGGAATCCTGTCCCGCTGGATGGTGTTCAACGACCCGCCCCAGCACCGCCGGCTCCGCCAGGTGTTCCAGGAGCAGTTCGCGGCCCGGACCATCGCCCGCTACCGGGCCTTCGTGGAACGCGCCACCCGGGCCATGCTCACCCGGCGCGCGGTCCCCGGCCGGTTCGGCGACCTGGTCACCGACATCGCCCGGCCGCTGCCCGCGCTGGTCTTCGCCCGCTGGCTGGGCGTCCCCCAGGCCCACGGCCCGTCCTTCTGGTACTGGAACGCGCGGGTGGGCGACCTCGTCCTGGGGGCCGCGCAGGAGGAGAAGGAGTACCGCACCTCCCTCCAGTCCCTGGTCAATCTGGAGGACTACCTCGCCGACCTGGTGCGGCAGCGCCGCGCCGATCCGAAGGACGACCTGATCAGCGCGGTGCTGGCGGGCGGCCAGATCGGGAAGTCGGTCTCCGAGGAGGAGTTCGTCGGGATGCTGACCCAGATGGCCTTCGCCGGCGGCGAGACCACCAGCAACCTGATCGTCAACTGCGTGCTCGCGCTGTTGCGGCACCCGGAGCAGCTGGCCGCCGTACGGGAGGACCCGAAGCTGGTGGCGATGGCCGTGGAGGAGGCCATGCGGTTCGACGGGCCCTCCAAGATGTCGATCCGCACCGCTGCGGAGGACTTCGACCTCGACGGCCGGGCGGTCCGCTCCGGGGACCGGATGTTCCTGGTCACCGCCGCGGCCAACCGGGACCCGGAACGCTTCGCCGATCCGGACGTGTTCAGCGTGCGCCGCGGCAGCGCGTCCCACCTCGGTTTCGGCTTCGGCGCGCACTTCTGCATCGGGGCGGCACTGGCCCGGCTGGTGGCCGGCGCAGTGGTCGACGTACTGGTCCGCGAGTACCCGGGGCTGGAACTGGTCGAACAGCCGCACACCTGGCAGCTCTCCCTCCTGAACCGGGCGCTGACGGCACTGCCCGTCCGCTACTGACCGCCACCGACCCGAAGGAAATCCGACCATGGCAAGCACCCTGACGAGCGCGGGCTCCCGGCTGTGGACCCCTGCCCGGCAGCCGTCGTTCCGGCTGCTGTGGCTGGGCCAGTCCCTGTCCCTGCTCGGCGACGGTTTCAGCTACATCGCGTTCTCGTGGATCACCCTGGGCCTCACCCAGTCCACCCTGGCCCTCGGCTGGGTGCTGGCCTGCCAGGGCGTTCCCCGGGCCCTGCTGACCCTGGTCGGCGGCTCCCTGAGCGACAAGTGGTCCAGCCGGACCCTGATGAAGTTCTCCAGCTGGGCCCGGGCCGGGCTGATGGCCGCGGTGGGCCTGGCCGGCATGGCGGGCGCGCTGAACGTATGGCTGCTGTGCTGTGCGGCGGCGGCGTTCGGGGCGGTGGACGCGTTCTTCCAGCC
The DNA here is from genome assembly GCF_008642295.1 of Streptomyces venezuelae. Taxonomy (GTDB): domain Bacteria; phylum Actinomycetota; class Actinomycetes; order Streptomycetales; family Streptomycetaceae; genus Streptomyces; species Streptomyces venezuelae_C. Next base: position 1,617,108 of record NZ_CP029190.1, read on the forward strand.
GGCCCGGGCGTCGATCCTGCCGTCGGTGGTGGACAAGGAGATGCTGCCGCAGGCGAACGCACTGCTCGGGGTCGGCACCAAGGTGTCGGCGATCCTGGGCCCGGCGGTCGGCGGCCTGGTGGTGGCGCTGTCCGACGCGCATATCGCCTTCCTGGTGGACGCGGTCTGCTTTGCGCTCTGCGGGCTGTGCGTGGCCCGGATCCGCACCCTGCCGAAGGCGGAACCGGCGGCGGGGGCGGCCCCGGCGGAGAAGGCCGCGGAGGACACCCTCGGCGCGCGGATCAGGGCCGGCCTGCGGTACGCCTGGGCGGACCCCAGGATCCGTACCGTCCTGGCCATCGACATGGCGGTGACGTTCTGTCAGGCAGGCCCGTTCACGGTCGGCTTCGCCACCCTGGCCAAGATCGACCTGGACGGCGGCTCGACCACCCTGGGCCTGCTCAACGGCGCCCTGGCGGGCGGAGCGATGCTGGGCACCCTGGTGGGCGGCGCGATCGCCGGCCGCCCCCGGGTGGGCCTGCTGATCGCCGCGCTGGCCGGCTGGCTGGCGGTGGGCTCCGGAATCCTCGGCCTGGTCGACAACACGGTGGCGGCGCTCGCCACGGTGCTGGTGATGGGGTTCGGCATGGGGTTCCAGGGGGTGTTCGGGGTCAGCTGGATCCAGCGGAACATCGACGGATCGGTGCTGAGCCGGGTGATCTCGGTGGACATGGTGCTCGGCTACGCCGTCGCCCCGCTGTCCCTGGTCCTCTGCGGGGCCATGGCCCAGTCGGGCACCGGCCCGATGTTCGCCCTCTCCGCGGTGGTCCTGGCGGTGACGGCGGCGGGCGTCCTGACCTCCCGCCACGTCCGCGAGATGCGCTGACCCGGTGGCTACCGGCCACCGGCCGTCAGGCCAGGACGGCGGCGGCGAAGTCGCAGAGCGAGGAGCGGGTCGGGTGGCCCGTCTTGGTGCCGAGGGCGGCGATGTGTTTCTCCACCGTGCGCGGGGAGATGTAGAGGCGGTCGGCGATGTCCTTGTTGCCGAGCCGCTCGGGCAGCAGCTGGAACACCTCGTACTCGCGGACCGTGACCCCGAGCGTGCGCAGCACCTCGGGGATCGCGTTCGAGCCGGAGCGGCGCTGGTGGACCGGGGCGCCCAGGCGGCGCAGGGCGGCCCGGCAGGCGTTGGCCACGTTGGGCACGGACAGCCCGTGGAAATGGTGCTCGGCGCGGCGCAGCCAGGCCACCGGCTCGCCCCAGCCGTCCTCGTGCGCCGCCTCCGCGATCAGGCGCAGGCCGAGGTGGAGTGCCGTCGGGTAGGCCTCGGCCAGGGCCTGCGCCTCCGCGGCGGCGGTGGCCGCCTCCTCCCGGCGCCCTTCGCGGCCGAGCAGGACGGCGCCGGCGAACAGGACGAACTGCCGGTTCCACCGCATGCGGCCCGGGGAGGTCGCGGCGATCTCCTCGTACGGGCTGCGGCCGACCTCTCCCGAGAGGACGTCGAGGAGCAGGCCGATGCCGTACCGCCCACTGAGGTAGTAGGTGCTGGGGTTGGCGTCTTCGAGGTCGCGGACCGCACGGAGCTCGCGGACCGCGCCGGGTCTGTCCTCCTCCATGAGTGCGCAGAACGCCCGGGCGAGCCCGAGCGTCAGCGGTTCTTCCTGGGCGCCGGCCCCGTCCCAGTCGGCGAACGCCGACAGCGCGCGGTCCATGGCCGGCCGGTCCCCCTGGTGGGCGGCGAGGACGGCCTGGGACATCAGGACGTACCGGGTGGCGGGCGCCAGCCGGAGGCGCTGGACCACGGTCAGGCACTCCTCGGCGGCGCGCGCCGCGGCGGCGAACTCCCCGCGCAGGACGGTGTCCAGGATGAGGATGCCGTCGATGGTGTAGACGATGGTGGCGGAGCCGAGCCGCAGGGCCTCGCCGCGGGCGGCCACGAGTCCGCCCGTGGTGCCCTCGGTCAGCCAGTTGTTGCCGCCGATGCGGGTGAGTGCGTACATCCGCTGGACCGGGAGCCGGTGCTGTTCGGCGGTGTACAGGGCGGATTCGAGCAGGGCGGTGGCCTCGTCGAAGTCGCGTTCCCGGGCGAGGGTGGCGAGGAGTTCCCAGGCCTGGCAGACGACCGTGGACAGGCCGTGCCGTTCGGCGGCCTGGAGTGCGGAGCGGGCGAGCTTCTCGGCGAGCTGGGTGCGGTCCGGGCCGGGGGTGTCCAGGGCCAGGTAGGCGGCGGTGACGTCGATGGGGGCGGTGCTGCGCTCGTCGGGCTCGGCCTTCAGCAGGGCTCTGGCCTGGGCGATCTGCCGGTTGCCGTCCTCCCAGCGGCCCGCCGTGTGGGCGACCTTGGCGAGCCGGGTGTGCAGGGCGGCCAGGCGTACGGCGGTCAGGCTGCCGAGGACGTGCAGGTTGTCGGCGAAGCCGAAGGCCTCGGAGAAGTTCCCGGCTTCGGCGAGGGCGGGCAGCAGGGCTTCCAGCACCTCCGCCCGGCGGCCTGCGTCCTGGCTTTCGGACAGCAGCCGTTCGGCCCGGCTGAGCAGGGTGATCGCGGAGCCGATGGCGCCGGCCCGCAGGGCGCGCAGGCCGGCCTCGGCGAACAGCCGCCCGGCCTCGTCGCGGTCGCCGGCCTGTGAGCGGAGTTCGGCGACCAGCGGGCACCAGTCGCCGGGCAGTTCGGGGTGCAGGGCCTGGACGGCGTCCGCGGCCTGCCCGGCCATGGCGGCCCGGTTGCCGGGGGTGAGCTGGGTGAGCAGGGCCTCCGCGGTGAGCGAGTGGCGGAACGCGTACCAGTCGGGGGACGGCTCGTCGGGCACCACCAGCTGCGCGGCCACCCCGGCGTGCAGGTGACTGAGCAGGCCGCGGTCGTCGATGCCGGTCATCTTCTGGAGGACGGTCAGCGGGAAGCGCCGGCCGATCACGGCGGCGGCGGAGAGCAGGGTCAGGCCCTCCGGGCCCAGCCGGTCGATGCGCCGCAGGATGCCGCGGGCCAGGGCAGTGGAGACGTCGCTGCGCAGATCGCCGACGACCCGCCAGCCGTCCTCGCCCTGCACCAGGGCGCCCCCGCTGATCATGCTCTGGAGGAGTTCCTCGACGAGGAAGGGGCTGCCGGCGCTGTCGTCCCACAGCCGGGCCAGTGCCTCGGGCGGGACCAGATCGGGTTCGGTGCCGAGCTGGGCGGCGATCACGGCGCCCACCTCGGGGCGGGTGAGGGGGCTGAGTTCGAGGACGGCGCCCACCCCGCGCCGCCGGGCCGAGTCGGCCATGTCGAGGGCGTCGCAGGGCTCGGTGCGGATGGTGGCGAGCAGGACCACCGGGGTGTATTCGAGGTTGTCGACCAGGTACTCGACCACCGCCAGGGTCTCGGGGTCGGCGTCGTGCAGGTCTTCCAGGAGGAGCAGCTGGCCGGCCGGTTCCGCGGTGGCGATCAGCAGCCGCAGCACCGCCTCACCCAGGATGATCATGGAGCTGCTGTCCTGGGCGTCGCTGCTCCAGTCCGGTATCAGCCGGCCGAGGGCCGGCCGGTAGGGGCCGAGCGGCAGGTCGTCCATGGGCCGGCCGCTGCGGAACAGCGACATCAGCGCCTCGGTGAGTGGCCGGAACGGTACGGTCGGGCCGGTGGTGCTGCTCCGGCCGCGCAGGACGCGCATTCCGGAGCCGAGGGCCAGGCCCACGGCCTCGGCGGCGAGCCGGGACTTTCCGATTCCCGCCTCGCCGACCAGGAAGACCACCCCGCCGCGCCCTTCGCGCGCGTCGGCCAACACCTGTCTGATCTCCGCCATTTGGGGGTCACGACCCACGAGGTACCGCGCACGGGAACGCATGAGCGTGATGCTAGTTCATACGAACTGTTCGAGGTCCACTCAAAGTTGGCCTTTTCCCCGAGGTCCGGAATGACCCCCTGGGCCCGCCTCGGCGGCCGTTCAGGCACCCGCCTTGATGAAGGAGACGCTGGTGTCGAGCTGGCCGAGGGTGATGACGATGCCGCTGGTCAGCACCATCCCGGAGAGGACGCGGGCGCGGGCGCAGACCTTGTTGCGGCCGGAGAGGGTGAGGCGGCCGGCCGGGTCCTCGGAGGCGATGGCGGTGGCGGCGGCGTCGGACTGGGTGGCGGCGAGGTTCTTCTGCATGGCGGTGGCTGCCTTTCGGGGACGGGGCGGGAAAGGAGGGTGAGACGGTGAACGGGGTTCAGCGAGAGGTGTGTTCGAGGAGCAGGACGGACGGGACCGCCTCGGGGAAGCCGAGCCGGAGCAGGGCGTAGCCGATGCCGGAGAGTCCGGCGAGCAGTCCCGGGGACGGGACCTGGTCGGGGGTGCCGCACCGGTGGCCGTGCTCGGCGAGCCGGCCCAGCAGTTCGCCGGTGTGGCGGGTGAGCGCCCCCCGGGCCGGGTGGTGGCCCCGGGCGGCGCGTACGGAGAGGAGCTCCAGGGCACCGAGGGTGCCGTGCTGGAGGGAGAGGTCGGCGGCCTGCGGGGCCGCGGCCAGCAGGGCGGTGCTGCGGTCGAGCGCCGCGCCGGTGCCCGCGCCGTCGCCGAGGGCGTCGGCGGCGGCCAGTGCGGTCCCGGCGAGGCCGGTGGACCAGTCGAGGTGCCCGGGGTGCAGCAGGGCGGTGTCCAGGGCCGACCGCAGCAGTGCGGTACCGGCCTCGGCGTGCCGGCGCGCCTCCGGCCGGCCGGCGGCGTAGCGGAGCAGGGCCCAGCCGATGCCGGCGTCGCCGTGGGCGAAGCCGGGGGCCGGGGTGGCGCCGCCCAGCCGGTCGAGCAGCCGGTCGGCGAGCCGGCCGGCCAGCGCCCGGGCACCGGCCGCGCCGGGTGTACCGGGTGTACCGGCGACCGCGACCGTGACGGCGAGGGCGCCGGCGAGGCCGTCGGCCAGATCGCAGGGGCCGTCCGGGTCGGCCTCGGCGGCCAGTTCGAGGGCGGCCAGGGCGTCGGGCAGGCACCGTCCGATCCCCGCGGGATCCCCCTCGGCCTCGCCGAAGAGCGCGGACAGCCGGGCCACCGCGTAGACGATGCCGCCCAGGCCGTGCAGGGCGCCCGGACCGGCCGCCGCGCTCAGCTCGGGCTCCGCCGCCAGCGCCGCCAGCAGCTCCGGCAGCGGCCGGACCGCCTGCCGGGCCAGCGCGGTGTACCGTTCGGCGCCGGCCAGGGCGCCGATCTGGGCGAGGAACAGGGCGGCCCCGGTGTATCCCTGGGCGAGCCCCGCACCCATCGGCAGGACCGCCCAGTGCGCTCCGGAGACCTGCTCCAGACCGAGCCAGTTGACCCGCCCGGCGCCGGGCACGGCGCGGGCGGCGAGCTCGTCGGCGATCCCGCAGGCGGCGGCCAGCAGCCGGTTCGGCTCCGGCACCTCGGCGGGGGCGGGCCGCTGGGCGAGTACCGAACGGGGGTGCGCCGCACCGGAGTTGGCGCTGCTGACGGCCAGGGTGGCGGAGATGATCCACTCCTGGTCGTAGCGGTCCACCTCGCTCATCGCGGCGATCTTCCGGCGTACGGTGTCCAGCCCGGCGGCGGGCAGCAGCCCTTCGAGGCGGTCGCCGCGGGTGGTGCGGACGGCGGTGCCGGCCGGGTGGTGGAAGAACAGCGGGACGTCCCCGCACCACAGGTCGGCGATCTCGTCCTCCACCAGCCGCTGCCGGGCCGGGTCGTGGACGGACTCCGACCACAGCAGGGCGAACACCGACTCCCGGGCCAGTGCGTCCCCCAGCACGTCGGGGTGTGCGGACTCGTCCAGCAGGGTGGCGTACAGGCGGGTCGAGCGGGCGATCAGCCGTCCTTCGGCCGCGGCCCAGCGGTTCAGCAGCCCCCCGCCGGTGCCGGTGACGTCGGCTTCGGCGTGGGCGCCCAGCAGCTCGGCCCGGTGCCCGGCGATGGCCTCGTACCCGGCCCGGAAGCCTTCCAGCAGGGCCGCCCGGTGGTCGGTGTGGCCGGTGGCCCGGCCGCCCTTCAGCACCGGCCGGTTCTGCCCGGCCTGACAGACCACGGCGGCCCGCCGGACCCGCATCTCGTCCGTTCCGGCGCCCTCCCAGCAGACGTCGTCGCTGGGGTAGGCGCCGCCGGCACCGCCGCCCAGCGAGGAGATGTCCAGACCGCCGTTCTCGCCGATCAGCAGGCTCGGCAGCAGGCAGGTCCGGTGCACGGAGGCCTGGAGGGCCTCGGCGGCCGGGTCCGGGCCGGCCGTCATGGCCGCGGGCAGCCCGGTGTGCAGCAGGGTCTCGGCGTCCACCAGCACGGGCTGGTCCCCGCTGGCGATCACGTTCTCGTAGTGCATGTCCACGCCGTCCACGGCGTACAGCAGGGCGAGCAGGGCGCCCTGGCGGCGGTAGAACCGGTCGAGTTCGGTGACCGACTCGCAGCCGTGGTGCCCGATGAACTCCAGCCAGCCGTGGCCGGCCCCGTGGACCGTGCGCGGGGTGCGCAGCCCCAGGCCGGGCACCTTCGCGTTGAGCCAGCCCACCGCCCGGTCCAGCAGCTCGTGCTGGCCCAGCGGCCGGGGCTTGTAGACCACGGTGGCGCCGTCGGCGAAGTGCAGCAGGGCGACGGAGCGGTTGCCCTGGTGGGCGTCGCCCCGGCCGAGGTCCATCCGGACCAGCTCGCCCGGGTCGGTGCCCTGGAGGAGCTCCTTGACGATCTCGGGGCGGTCGGCGGCGAACCGGTCCAGGAGCTCGGCGGTGGCCTCGGCCGCGTATCCGCAGGCCTGGCCGAGCATCCGGGCCAGTACCGGATAGCGGGTGAACAGGCCGGCGAGACCCTGCGGGGTGCCCAGCCGGGCGAGGAAGGCCGCGAAGCGGTCCTGCGGGGTCCGGCCCGGCAGTTCACCCGCGGCGCGGGCCAGGTTCAGCTCCTTCACCAGGGTCCGGGCCGCCTGCCGGGTCAGCCGCTCGCCGAGGCGCTCCTCGAACCCGGGGCGTACGGCGGCGAGTTCGGCCTCGCCGGAGTCGGCGCTGGCCTCGACCTCGGCCCAGGCGAGGGAGATCAGGGGCCGCAGCACGGGCAGGAACAGGCGGGCCCCGTCGGCCTCGGCGTCGTACGCACCCTGCGAGCCGTCCGCGGCCCGCGAGCCGTCCGCGCCCTGCGCGCCGTCCCGGCTGTCCTCGGCGTCCGGCCGGCCGATGGCCTGCCGCGCCCCGGGGACCTCCGCGACCGCCCGCTCGATGTACGCCGCCCAGTGCGGCTTGGCCGCCCGCCCGGCGAGCCGGGCCGGCGCCTCCTGTGCAAGGCCGTGGGCCAGGCCGGCACCGACACCCAGGCTCGCGAGCCGGGCGGCGAAACCCTCCGCGTCCCCGCAGGACCACGGCGCGGGCCGGCCGCCGGAAGCGGCGCCCGCCGCGGACGCCGGGGCGTCCGGAGCGGCGAGCCTCTCCCGCAGGTTCAGGCCTCGGGCCCACCACCCGTGGGGGAGGAGGGCGCCGACCCGGGTCTCTCGGTCAGTGGCGGTATCAGTCACGGGAGAAAAACTCGCAGAGCCCGCCGCCCCCCACATGGGGGGAACTCCCCCATATTCTGCGGGCCCTCCCCCACCACGCCTGGGGGACCTACGGGCCTGGGGGCGGGCGGCCCCCGCACGGCCGCCGCCGGCGTGCCCGCCGGGGCCGCCGCCGGCCCGGGGCGGGGCGGCGCGGACAGCCGCCCGCGCGGCCGGTGAGCTCTGCGGATCCGTCCGCACCGGATCTGCGGGGCCCGCTCACCGCCCCTTCACAAATGTGGGGGCCGGGGCCCGATGCCGGGCCCCGGCAGCCGCCGCCAGTCTGCTGTCCAGAGCCCCACTCCCCTTGACCCCTCGGACCTCGACCCCTCGGAGGACTCGGTGGCACAGCCCGTCCCTGTCAACGTCGTCGCACTCGACCCGGTGCTGGAAGCCGGCACCAAGAGCACCCTGTTCGCCTGCCCCGAGGTGGTCCTGACAGCGCCCGACGGTGCCCCGAGGGTCGTGGTCATGACCGTCGACCAGGTCGGCCACCCGGAGCTCGACGTCCTGCGGACCATCCGCGAGGCGCCCCACCGGCCCGATGTGGTGCTGGTGGCCGCCGAACTGGCACCCGGGGGCGCCCTGCACGCGATAGCGGCGGGTGCCCGGGGGCTGCTGCGCCGCCGGGAGGCGGACGTCGCCCGGCTCTCCCGGGCGGTGCTGGCCGCCGCGCGCGGCGACTGCACCCTGCCGCCGGACCTGCTGGACCTGCTGCTGAAGCACTCGGGTGCGCCCGGCCGGGACGGCGACCCGACGGCCGCCCCCTGGGCCGCGGCAGGCCTGACCGACCGGGAGAGATCGGTCCTGCGGATGGTCGCGGACGGCCTCGAGACCAGCGAGATCGCCCAGCGGCTGTGCTACTCGCCGCGGACCGTGACCACCGTCGTCCATGACATCACCCAGCGGTTCCGGCTGCGCAACCGCGCCCACGCGGTGGCCTACGCGCTCCGGACGGGTCTGCTGTGAGCGCCGCCCTCACCACCGCCCCGGAGCGGGCGGAGCCGGCGGAGCGCGCGAAGCAGGGCGTACGGGTGCATGTGGTGGGCGGCCCCGGCGGAACCCCGCCGGACCGGCTGGCCCGGATGCTGGCCGAGGCCGGCAGTGTGCTGGCCCCGGCCGCCGAACCGGCCCCGGACACCGTGGTGGTGGCGGTCGCCGCGACCGTGGAGGAGGCCCTGGCCGCCTGCCCCGGTCCCGGCCACCGGCTGCTGGCCATCTGCGACACCGTCACCCCCGCCGGACTGCGGCTGGCCATCCAGGCCGGAGTGCTGGCGATCCTCCGCTCGGCGGACCTGACCCCGGACCAGCTGATGGCCGCCGTGCACTGCGCCCACCAGGGCGACGGCCGGATGCCGTACGCGGCCCTGGTCCGGCTGCTGGGCGGCGCGGGCACCCCGGCGGTCCCCCGCTCGACGGCCCTGCCGGAGGCCCCGCTGCTCACGGCCCGGCAGACCGCCGTGCTGACGCTGATGGCGGAGGGCCACGGCAACGCGGTGATCGCCCGCACCCTGTCCTGCTCGGAGCACACCGTCAAGAACGTCATCTACGAACTGATGGCCCGCCTCCAGGCCCGCAACCGCGCCCACGCGGTGGCCCGCGCCGTCCGCCACAGCCTCATCTAGGGTGCCCTGCCGGTCAGGCCGGGCTCAGGCGGTCGCCGCGGTCTCCGCCCCGGCGATCAGCTGGTCCAGCAGGGCGAGCAGGGCACCGCGGACATCGTCGCGGACGCGTGCGTCCAGCAGTAGGACGGGGGTTTGCGGATCGCGCAGGTGCAGGGCCGCCCCGATCTCCTCCGCGGTATAGGGCTGTTCGCCGTGGAAGCAGTTGGCTCCGATCACAAACGGAAGCCCTCTGCTCTCGAAGAAGTCGATGGCCGGGAAGCTCCGGTCCAGGCGCCGCGTGTCGACCAGCACCAGCGCCCCGAGCGCCCCGTTCAGCAGGTCGTCCCACATGAACCAGAACCGCTCCTGGCCGGGGGTGCCGAACAGGTAGAGGACGATTCCCGCGTCGGCGAGGGTGATCCGGCCGAAGTCCATCGCCACCGTGGTCAGCGTCTTGGACTCGATGCCGTCGAGGTCGTCGACGCCGACGCCCGCGCTGGTGAGCAGTTCCTCCGTACGCAGCGGCTCGATCTCGGAGATCGTCTGGACGACCGTGGTCTTGCCGACTCCGAATCCTCCCGCGACCAGGATCTTGACGGGAGCCAGGGCCTCGGCGGGGGTGCCGGGCGCGTCATATGCGGGCAAGGTTGTCCCTGATTCTCATGAGCAGGTGGACGTTGGTGGTCTCCGCCCCGTCCAGGGGCGGCCGGTGCTCGATGAGCTCGCGGTCCGCGAGTTCGCCGAGGAGGAGCGTCATCGGCGTCAGGCGCATGCCCGTCCGCGCCGCGATCTCGGCGACCGCCAGCCCGCCCGGGGCCGGGCACATGGCGAGGATGGCCTGCCACTCGCTGGGCAGGCCGCCCCGGGCGTCCTCGGCGACGGCCGCCGTGATCGTGGTGTCCATGGTGAGGACGGTGTGCGGAGCGGCCGTCCGGCCGTCGGTCAGCGCGTACAGCCGGGTCCGGCGGCCGGAGCGCTGCGGCTCGTCCGGCATTACGGGGTCGGCGCCTGATGGCGCTCGGGGGTGCCCAGCCACTCGCCGAGTGCCTGGGCGGTCCGGACGGCCTCGCCGCCCAGCTCCCCGAGCCGGGCCTTGCGGGAGGTCACCACGATGAGGGTGCTGCCCTCTCCGCACCCGACGATGCACAGGTAGCGGTCGTCCATCTCGACCAGCTGGCGGATGACCCGGCCGCCGTCGACCTCTCTGGAGATCGCCTTCATGGTGGCCGCGATACCGGAGGCCGCGGCGGCCATCCGCTCCGCCTGGTCCCGGTCCAGCAGGTAGTCGCTGAGCCTGATCCCGTCGTTGGACAGGAGCACGGCTCCCTGGATGCCGGCGATCCGGCTCAGGTTGTTGTCCAGGACGCTGTAGATCGCGCTGTGAGATGCCGCGGTGTTGGGTGTCGTCGTCATGGCTGATCCTGTCTGAGCTCTGCTTCCACTGACTGGGTCCCCTGTTCGTAGTCCGACCAGGCATCGGCCACCTCTTCGGGGGTGGCCCGGTCCGGGGCGGGGGCCGGCTCCGCCGCCCGCGGCCCGCGGAGTTGCTCGGTCATATGGGTCTGCGGCACGCGCTCCGGGAGGGCGGGGCGGGCGCCGCCGTCCTGGGTGACGGGCCGGAGTGCGGGCGTACGCTCCTTCGGCCGGCCGGAGACCGGGCGGCTCGGCAGTCCGGAGCCGGTGAGCGGGGCCGGTTCGGCGGTCCGCGGTACGGGCACGGGCCCGGCGGCGGCAACCGGCTGGAGCTCACGCTCCGGCTCGCCCTCCGGCTCGCGTACCGGCGCACGCTCGGGCGCGTGCTCCGGCAGGCGCTCCGGCTCACGCTCCTGTTCCGGCGCGCCGTCCGGGTCGCGCTCCGGGGCGCGCTCCGGGGTCCGTTCCCGGGCGGGTTCCTTGGCGCGTTCCTTGGCGTGTTCCGGCTCGTGCGCGGCCGGGGTCAGGAGTTCCGCGGGGAGGATGACCACGGCCGAGGTGCCCCCGTAGACCGAGCGGCGCAGGGTGACCGTGGCCCCGAGCTGGTCGGCGAGGTGGCCGACCACGAAGAGCCCCAGCCGGTGGGCGTTCTCGGCGAGGACGGAGTACGGCGGGGCGGAGTGCAGACGCCCGTTCATCTCCTCGTACCGGGCACCGGTCACACGCGGCCCGCGGTCCTCGATCTCGACCGAGAGTCCGTCCGCGACCAGTTCGGCGCGGATGACCACCTTCGACCGGGGCGGGGAGAAGCGGGTGGCGTTGTCCAGCAGTTCCGCCAGCAGGTGGCTGATCTGGCTGATCACGGACGGTTCCACGCTGGCCTCGTCCAGGGCGTGCCGCTCGATCCGGCGGAACTCCTCGACCTCGGCGGCGGCTTCGCGCAGCAGGTCGGCGACCCGCATGGGTTCGGTGTGCGGGTCGGGGATCTCCCCGCCGGACAGGATGAGCAGGTTCTCGATCTGCCGCCGCATGCCGACGGTCAGCTGGTCGGAGCGCATCAGCCGGGCCAGCAGGGCCTCGTCGTGGCCGAACTCGTCCTGGAGATCCTCGGTGAGGCTCAACTGCCGGCTGACCAGGTTCCCGGTGCGGGAGGCGATGCCCGAGGCGAACATGCCGAAGCCGTGGCGCTCGGCCGCGAGCTGCCGGTGCCCGTCGACGGACACGGCGACGACCCGGGCGAAGGCGTCGTTGATCCGCCCGACCTCGTCCCGGTGCCCGCGGACCTCCGGCAGTACGGACTCGTCCACGGGCCGGCCGCTGTCGAGCCGGGAGACGACGTCCGGGAGGATCCGGTCGGCGACGGCCACCGTGCGCCGGTGCAGGCCGTCCAGGCGGCGCAGCACCGAGCGGGTGGAGAACACCACCACGGCCACGACCAGCAGCAGTCCGGCGCCGTTGAGGCCGATCAGCCAGGCGACCTCGGTCTGGAGGCCGTCCGCCTTGGCCTCGCCGCGGGAGAGGACGTCGCGCGCCCGGTCGATGTTGAGGGTGGCCATCTGGACCGAGACGTTGTTGTGCGCCGCGCGCCACCCGCTGATCTCGGCGGGCAGCCTGATGCCGGTGGCGGTGTCCTTGTTCTCGTGGATGATCGCGTTCTCGATGCGCTTCTTCGTCTGCCAGTCCGCGGAGGTGACGATGCGTTCGTAGAACCTCCGGTCCCCCTCGGGCAGGTAGGGCACGATCCAGGTCTCGTACAGGTAGCGCTGGGCACCGACGGCGCTGGCGAACTCGTCGAAGCCGGCCGGGCTCAGTTCCCTGGAGGGTCCGGCCAGGGCCAGGACCGCGTCCTCCCGGGCCGCCATCTCGGAGGCCGAGAGCATGGACACCACGGGCCGGTTGGCCTCGGTGAGTCCGGCGTCCTCCGCGTGGCTGAACTCCTCCTGGTAGACCCGGATGATCTCGCTGATGGCGCCCGTGTAGTAGCCGAGCGAGCTCTCCGCCGGGCCGATGCGGACGTCCGTGCGCTGGCGGGGACCGCCGATCGTCTGCATGCGGCGGTCCACCTCCGCGAGGGAACCGTCCGAACCGGTCACCGCCCGGCCGAAGTCGGCCACGGCGCGGTCCGTGGCCTGCCGCCGGAGCCTCAGCTCGTCCTCGGCACCGGGGGTGCCCGCCCACCGGGCCGCGGTCGCCGTCCGCTCGGCCTGCAGGTTGACCATCAGCGTGTACAGGGGCACGCCGACCCGCTCGCTGGCCTCCACATCGGCGCGCAGGTGCGCCGACTGTGCCAGCAGCCGGTCGGCGTTCAGCACGGTCTGGGCGCCCATGGCCACGGTGGGGACGACTGCCAGACAAATCAGCAGGGTGCGCAGCCGCACCGTCCGCCGCCGCGGCAGCCGCTGCCGCTTCCGGGCCGTCAGGGGCGCTGCCGGCTCTTCGGGTTCTGCCGGTCCTTCGGGTTCTGTGGAAGACATCGTTCCTCGGGGGCGGCTGGGCAGCGGGCGGGGAGCGGGGTGCGCGGGACAGTCAGTCTGAAGGCGCTGATCATAACCAGCCGAACGGCTGAATCGGATACATTGATTCTGATATCGGCAGATGCTATGAGCGACCCCCTTGTTGCCGACCGGAGTCCCGATCGGAACCGGATCGCGACGACCGCTCCCCCCTCTGGTGCCGCGCCGTCAGATCTCACTATGATGCGCACCGCTCCACCACAGTTCGCACATGCATGGCCATCGGTTCCCCACATGTCGTTCACAGGCGGTCCGCCTGGGTCCGTCGAACGGGGTCCGACTTCTGAAACGCCCTGCCCCGAGCGCCGCCTGCCCCACCGCAGTCCCCGCGCTCCCCTGCGACTTCGGAGGTTCCAGTGAACGCATCGTCCGGCGCCCGGCGCCGATTACCCGCCCTGGTGATCGGCCTGGTGGCCGCCCTCGCCTCGACCCTCGGCGCCGCCCCGGCCGACGCCGGCACTCCGCCCGTCCCCGTGGGGACGGTCCGTACGGTTCAGGGGGCCACCCCGGTTCCCGGCAGCTACCTGGTGATCCTCAAGGACGGCGTGGTCGCGGCCGGGGCGGTCCCGGAGGCAGCCGACAGCCTGGCATCGCGGCACGGCGGGCAGGTCCGGATGGTCTGGCAGACCGCGGTCCGCGGCTATGCGGCGCGGATGAACGCCGAGCAGGCCGCGAGAGTGGCCGGCGACCCCAGAGTCGCGTACGTCCAGCAGGACGCCGAGGTGCGCCTCGCGGCCACCCAGCCCAACCCCCCGTCCTGGGGCCTGGACCGCATCGACCAGCGCAGCCTCCCGCTCGACGCGAGCTATTCGTACGGGACGACCGGCGCCGGGGTGAACGCGTACATCCTGGACACCGGCATCCGTACCAGCCACAGCACCTTCGGCGGCCGGGCCGTCTGGGGGCACAACTCCGTGGACGGCAACAACACCGACTGCAACGGCCACGGCACCCATGTGGCCGGCACCGTGGGCGGCAGCCAGTACGGAGTGGCCAAGGGCGTGAAGCTGATCGCGGTGAAGGTGCTCAACTGCGCCGGATCCGGCACCACCGCCGGGCTGGTCGACGGCCTGAACTGGGTCGCCGCCAACGCCGTCAAACCCGCGGTCGCCAATATGAGCCTCGGCTACGGCGGGGTGGACCCGACCGCGGACAGCGCGGTCCGCTCCGCCATCGCCTCGGGGGTGACCTTTGTGATCGCCTCGGGCAACTACGGCGCCAACGCGTGCAATTACTCCCCGGCCCGGGTGACGGAGGCCATCACGGTCAACGCCACCGACAGCGGTGACAACCGCGCCTCCTTCTCGAACCACGGCCCGTGCACCGACCTGTTCGCGCCCGGCGTGGCCATCACCTCGGCCTGGCACACCGGGGACACGGCCACCAACTCCCTCCAGGGCACCTCGATGGCGGCCCCGCACGCGGCCGGAGCGGCGGCCCTGCACCTGGCCGTCCGGCCGGGCGACACCCCGGCCCAGGTCTCCGCGGCCCTCACCGCCGCGGCCACCCCGAACAAGGTGATCAACCCGGGCACGGGCTCGCCGAACCTCCTGCTGTACACCGGCACCACGGCCGGCGGCGTCGCCGTCGCCCACCCCGGGAACCAGGTCTCCTACCAGTACGACCCGGTCCGCCTGCAGATGTCGGCCTCCGGCGGGACCGCGCCCTACGGGTGGTCGGCCACCGGTCTCCCGACGGGCCTGACGATCAACGCCACGACCGGCCTGATCTCCGGCGTCGCCCGCGGCGCCGGCACCCGTACGGTCACGGTCACGGCGACGGACGCGGCCGGTGCGACCGGCAGCACCACCTTCACCTGGCGCGTCATCCGCGACGCCTGCCCCACCTGCTGACCCCCCGCCGGGCCCGGCGCCTCCGCGCCGGGCCCGGTGGTGGTCAGGCCTCGTCCGGCGCCAGGCGCAGCGAGATGCTGTTGATGCAGTACCGCTGGTCCGTGGGGGTGGGGTAGCCCTCGCCCTCGAAGACATGGCCCAGGTGGGAGCCGCACTTCGCACAGCGGACCTCGGTCCGGACCATGCCGTGGGAGGTGTCCGCGAGGAGTTCCACCGCGTCGGAGTCCTTCGGGTCGAAGAAGGACGGCCAGCCGCAGTGGGAGTCGAACTTGGCCTCGGAGCGGAACAGTTCGGCGCCGCAGGCGCGACAGGAGTAGGTGCCGACCGTCTTGGTGTCCGTGTACTCACCGCGGAAGGCGGGCTCGGTGCCGGCCAGCCGCAGCACCTGGTACTCGCTCGGGGTGAGTTCGGCCTGCCACTGCTCGTCGGGCTTCTCGATCTCGTACGCCATTGCGCTCGCTCCCTGCAGTCGCTCAGTCACTCAGGCGGGCGAGGATCTCGGGTCCGAGATCGGTGACATCGCCCGCGCCCATGGTCAGAACCAGGTCGCCCGGCTTGGTCATTCCCGCGATCACCTCGGGGGCGGCGGTCTTGTCGTGTTCGGCGGTGACATCGGCGCCGGCGGCCCGCGCGGCGGCGATGATGATCTCGCTGGTGACCCCGGGGACCGGGTCCTCGCGGGCCGGGTAGATGTCCAGGACCACGGAGGCGTCGGCGAGCGCGAGGGCCGTGCCCATCTCGGTGCCCAGCTCCTGGGTACGGGAGAACAGGTGCGGCTGGAAGAGGACCAGGATGCGGGAGTCCCCGGCGGCGCCTCGGATGGCCTCCAGGTCGGCGGTCATCTCGGTGGGGTGGTGGGCGTAGGAGTCGATGACCTGGACACCACGGGCCTCGCCCTTGAGCTGGAGGCGGCGCTTGACCCCGGTGTACTTGCCGAGCGCGGAGGCCAGGTTGTGCGCCGGGATGCCGAGGGCCGTGCCCGCGGCGAGGGCGGCGACCGCGTTGTGGGCGTAGTGGCGGCCGGGCACCGAGACCGTGAAGGTGAGCATCCGGCCGTCCAGCAGCACGGTGACCTCGCTGGTCAGACCACGCGGGGTGATCTTGATGATGCGGATGTCGGCCGACTCGGACTCGCCGTAGGTGACCACGGTCAGCTGGGGCTGGGCGGCGCGGACCCGGCGGGTCAGCTCGACCGCGCCCTCCTGGTCGGCGGAGATCACCAGGGTGCCGCCGGCCGTGATGCGCCCGGCGTAGGTCACGAAGGACTCGTGGATCTCCTCCATGGACGCGTAGTTGGCGTGGTGGTCGAGTTCGGCGTTGAGGACGATCGCGACCTGCGGAGCGTACTTGTGGAAGCTGCGGTCGCTTTCATCCGCCTCTGCCACGAAGATGTCGCCCTCGCCGTGGTGCGCGTTGGAGCCCGGGGCGTCCAGGTCGCCGCCGATGGCGTAGGAGGGGTCCAGGCCGAGCGCGGACAGGGAGACCGCCAGCATGGAGGTGGTGGTGGTCTTGCCGTGGGTGCCGGCGACGGCGATCGGGCGCAGGCCGTCCATCAGGGAGGCGAGCGCGTCGGACCGGTGGACCACCGGGATGCCGAGCTCTGCGGCCCGGGCCAGCTCCGGGTTGTCGGCGCGGATGGCGCTGGAGACGACCACGCAGGTGGCGTCGTCGGCGAGGTGTCCGGCGGCGTGGCCGATGTGGACGGTGGCCCCGTGGGCGCGGAGCGCGTCGGCGGTGGCGGAGTCCTTGGCGTCGCTGCCGGCGACCTGCGCGCCGCGCTGGGCGAGGATCTTCGCGATCCCGGACATGCCGGCCCCGCCGATGCCGATGAAGTGGGGTCGGTCCATGGCGGTGGGCAGGCCGGGCATCATCCGTGGTGCTCCAGGGTCGTCGTCGGTGCGGGTGTGACGGGCCCCAGCCTAATTCCTCCCCCGGCCGCGGGGGCTCCCCCACGGCCGGGGAGCCGCCGGCTACTCGTTGTGGGCGAAGAGCTTGAGCACCGGGACGCCCACCTTGTGGCGGGCCCGGGAGGCCCAGTCGCGGTGGAAGAACTCCTCGACGAAGTGCGGGGCGGTCAGCACGATCACCTCGTCCGCCCCGGATTCGTCCACGACCGCCTTCAGCTTGTCCAGCGGATGGTCCTCGACGATCTGCCCGACGGCTTTCGCCCCCTTCTTGCGCAGGACGTCCAGGGAGTAGGCGAGGGCCTGCTCGGCCGGCCCGCGGGCGGCCTCCCCCTCGGGCACGTCCCCCTCCCGGATCGCGTCGGGGATCTCGCCGAGGGCGACGTCGTCGATGGCGCGCAGCAGCCGGTCCTGGTCGCCCCGGGGCTGCATGAGGACGAAGAAGGAGACCGGGTCGTCTCCGTGCAGGGTGGTGACGAAGTCCACGTCTACGGATGTCAGAGGCTTCTCGATCATCAATACGCTCGTGAACACGGACGCCCTCTCCTTCATGGGCCGCGGCGGCCCCTGCGGAAACCATCCTGCCCCGCTGTGGCACGGGGCTCGCGCTGGTCATTCTGCCCAGCGGAAGCTAAGCGGAACGACAAATTCCGCGGCCTCTCACATTCCGCGGCCTCTCAGATCCGACGGTAGCGGGTGAACAGGAACCCGGCCTCTTCCAGCAGGGATGCGAGTTCCAGCCGCCGCGGCACCGCCATCGGGGGGCCGCCCGCGATCCGCTGGGCGTCACCCGCCGTGAGCATCGGGGACACGGTCAGGCACAGCTCGTCCAGCACCCCGGCCGCGACGAACTGGCCCAGCATCCTCGGCCCGCCCTCGGTGAGCTGCCTCACCAGACCGCGTACGGCCAGCTCACGGACCACGCGCGCCGGGTCCACCCCGGCCCCCTCCCCGGCCACCAGCACCTGGGCCCCGGCCTTGGAGGCCGCCGCCACCCGGTCCGCGGGCGCGGTCGCGCCGGTCAGCACCAGGGTGGGCACCAGCGGGGCGGTGAACAGCGGCAGCGAGAAGTCCAGGTCGAGGCTTGCCGAGACCACCGCGATGGCGGGCGCCGGGCCCTGTCCGGCGGCTGCCCGGCGGGCCGCGAAGGCCTCCCGGGCCCGGGCCGGCCGGTAGCCCTCCTGCCGAACCGTTTCGGCCCCGACCACCACCACATCCGCCAGGGCCCGCAGGGTGCCGAAGATCCGCATGTCGGTGTCGTTCGAGATGGGCTGGGAGCGCCCGTCGTGCTGGGCCGCCCCGTCGAGCGTGGACACCATGTTCCCGCGCAGCCAGTGGGCGTCTCCGGTCAGCGGCGGGTATGCATACGCCTCCGCGAGCTCATCGAGCGACCACTCCCGATCGGTCTCGGCCGGTGTCTGATCGGTCACAGGGAACAGGTGGCGCATGGGGTGCAGTGTGGCACGCCGTAGAGTTGAATGCTGTGTCAACATCTCTCACCGAGTCCGGCGGCGCAGCCGGACGGAGCCACATACCCGACGCGGGCCCGCACGCCCTGTGCGCCCGCGAGCCCCGGGTGCCCGCCGAGCGGCTGGTCGCCGAGATGGTGCCGCCACCGCGTTTCGACTCGGTGCGCTTCGACACGTACAACCCGGACCCCGGTCAGCCCAGCCAGGCCGAGGCCGTCACCGTGCTGAGCGGCTTCGCCGCCGGCCTCGGCGGTGCACACGCCTCCGGCGCCGGGAAGCGCCGCTGGTTCGCCCGGACCCCGAAGAAGACCGCGCCGGCCGGCCCCCGCGGGGTCTACCTGGACGGCGGCTACGGCGTCGGCAAGACCCACCTGCTGGCCTCGCTCTGGCACGCCACCCCGGCCGAGCCCGCCCTGAAGGCCTTCGGCACCTTCGTGGAGCTGACCAACCTGGTCGGCGCCCTCGGCTTCCAGCAGACCGTGCAGACCCTGTCCGGGCACCGGCTGCTGTGCATCGACGAGTTCGAGCTGGACGACCCGGGCGACACCGTCCTGGTCTCCTCCCTCCTCGGCCGGCTGGTGGACGAAGGCGTGGCCCTCGCCGCCACCTCCAACACCCTGCCGGGCAAGCTCGGCGAGGGCCGGTTCGCCGCCGCCGACTTCCTGCGCGAGATACAGGGCCTCTCCGCCCATTTCCGCCCGCTGCGCATCGACGGCCAGGACTACCGGCACCGCGGTCTACCCGAGGCTCCGCCGCCGTTCTCCGACGAGCAGGTCGCCAAGACCGCCTACGCGACCCCGGGCGCCAGCCTCGACGACTTCCCCGGCCTGCTGGAGCACCTGGCCCGGGTCCACCCCAGCCGGTACGGCGCGCTGACCGAGGGCATCACCGCGGTCTGTCTGACCGATGTCGGCCCGGTGCCGGACCAGTCGACCGCGCTGCGGCTGGTGGTCCTGGCCGACCGGCTCTACGACCGCGAGATACCGGTCCTCGCCTCCGGAGTCCCCTTCGACCGGCTGTTCGGCGAAGACATGCTGAACGGCGGCTATCGAAAGAAGTACTTCCGCGCCATCTCGCGGCTCACCGCCCTCGCCCGCGACGCAAAGGGGCTGGTGGCGCAGTAGGTTGGGGACTCCCGGGCTCGGCCGTTCGGCCGTCGCCCGGTCGATTCCACCTTCTGCGAAGGGATCCACATGGCCACCACGCGTCACGCCCACACGGTCTGGGAAGGCAACCTGCTGGAGGGCAAGGGTGTCGTCACCCTCGACTCCTCGGGTATCGGCTCGTACGACGTCTCCTGGCCCGCACGGGCGGAGGCGCCGAACGGGAAGACCAGCCCGGAGGAGCTGATCGCCGCCGCCCACTCCAGCTGCTTCTCGATGGCGCTGTCCCACGGCCTGGCCGGCAAGGGCACCCCGCCCACCCGCCTGGAGACCAAGGCCGATGTCACCTTCCAGCCCGGTGAGGGCATCACCGGCATCCACCTGACGGTGGAGGGCGAGGTCCCCGGTATCGACAACGACGCCTTCGTCGCCGCCGCCGAGGACGCCAAGAAGAACTGCCCGGTCAGCCAGGCCCTGACCGGTACGACCATCACCCTGAGCGCCAAGCTCGCCTGACGGTCCGTCCCGCACGCGCGGCGGTCCGGGGAGCCCGTACCGCCGCGTGGTACCACAGGGCGCATGTCACGCACGGCACCCCTCTCGGCCACACGTCGTCGGTTCCTGGCCGGCGCCGGCATCGTCTTCACGGGTGCGCTGGGCGCGCTGTTCGCCGGCTCCCCGGCGGCCTCGCCCCGGGACTTCCACGGCTACGGGCCACTGCTGCCCGACCCGCAGGGCCTGCTGGACCTACCGGCCGGGTTCCGCTACCGCGCCCTGTCCCGGGCCGGGAGCCCGCTGTCCTCCGGCGAGGGCCCGCTCCCCGGCAACTGCGACGGCATGGCGGCCTTCGCCGCGGGCGGCGGCCGGATCCGGCTGGCCCGCAACCACGAGAACCGGGCCACGGCCGAGCTGCGCGTCCCGCCCGTCGCCGGTCTGACCTACGACCCGTACGCGCGCGGCGGCTGCACCCTGCTCACCCTGGACGAGCGGGGCGCGGTCGCGGACGAGCGGGTCGGCATCGCCGGGACCGCGGTCAACTGCGCGGGCGGCACCACCCCCTGGCACACCTGGCTGACCTGCGAGGAGACCGAGGACCGGGCCGGGGAGAACGGCTACGCCGAGGACCACGGCTATGTCTTCGAGGTCGACCCCGCCCAGCCGCTGCGCACCGGCGCGGTCCCGCTGACCGCGCTGGGCCGGTTCGCCCACGAGGCGGTCGCGGTGGACCCGTACCGGGGGGTGGTCTACGAGACCGAGGACGCCTTCGTGCGGCCGTTCGGCCTCTTCTACCGCTTCCTGCCGGCCCGGCCGCTCGGCGGCACCGGTTCGCTGCGGGCGGGCGGCCGGCTGGAGGCGATGCGGGTGCCGGGGGTGCCGGACCTGGCGCTGGTGACCGAGCCGGGCGCGGAGTTCCCGGTGGAGTGGGTCCCGGTGCCGGACCCGTCGGCGGCCCGCACCCCGGTCCGCCTCCAGGACTTCGGCCGGGGCGGGATCACCCACGCACAGAAGCTGGAGGGCTGCTACTGGAACCGGGGCGGGGTGTCCTTCGTGTCCAGCTACGCCCGCGCCCGCGAGGGTGCGGCGGCCGACCACTTCGGCCAGGTCTGGACGTACGACCCGGAGCGCGCCCGGGTCACCCTGGAGGTGCTGTTCGGGCCGGCCACGGACGTCCGGCTGCCGGGGGACTCCCCCGACAACATCTGCCTGGCGCCGGGCGGCCGGCTGATGGTGTGCGAGGACGGCGGCGGCGCCCAGTACGTGTTCGGGGTGACCCGGGCCGGCACGGTCTACCCGGTGGCCCGCAACGCGGACAACCTCGGCACGGCGCAGGCCCCGGAGTGGGGGGAGTTCGCCGGGGTCTGCTTCTCCCCGGATGGCACCACGATGTTCGTCAACGCCTACACTCCGGGCCGTACCTTCGCGATCACCGGTCCCTGGCGGTAGGGGCGGGCCTGACAACGGCGGCACGTGCGCGGTGGCAGGCCGCCTGGCAGATAGTCATATATTTTGCTTAGGTGACTGCTTCCGTACATTCCGTACTTTCCGCACGTTCCGTGCGCACCGCGGCGGTCCTCGCCGCGCTCGGCGCCGCCCTCGCAGGATGCGCGGGAGACGCCGGCACCACGTCGAAGTCCGACCTCGGCCGCGAGGCCCCCCGCGCCGGTGCCTCGGCTCCCGCCTCCGGGGCACCCGGCTCCGGCGCCCCCGCCGCCGGACCCGCGAAGCCCGCTCCCGCGCCGCAGGCCAAACCCCCCACCCTGGCCCCCGGCCCGGGCGGCCTGACCCCGGTCTTCAGCCGGGCCCGGCAGCAGACCGACAAGACCGTCGCGCTCACCTTCGACGCCGACATGACCGCCGATCAGGGGCCGCGCGCCGCCCAGGGGGAACGTTTCGACAACCCCCCGCTGATCGACACCCTCCGCCGGCTCCGGGTGCCCTCCACCGTGTTCATGACCGGGCGCTGGGCGGAGGAGTACCCGGACCAGGCCAAGTCCATCGGCACCGATCCGACCTTCGAGATCGCGAACCACTCCTACAGCCACCACGCCTTCACCACCCCCTGCTACGGGCTGCCCGCCCTCGACGGCGCCGCCGCCCGCGCCGACGTGGAGCGCGCCTTCGAGGCCTTCCGCACGGCCGGCGCGGTCAACACGGTCCCCTACTTCCGGTTCCCCGGCGGCTGCTACGACGACAAGGCCCTGCGCGCCCTGTCCACCGCCAAGGTGACCGCGGTGCAGTGGGACGTGGTCAGCGGAGACGCCTTCGCGCAGGATCCGGACGCGGTGGCCCGGCAGGTCCTGGCCGGGGTGAAGCCCGGCTCGGTGGTGGTCATGCACTGCACCCGCAGCGCGGCCCCGGTGACCGAGGAGGCGATCCGCACGATCGTCCCCGAGCTGCGCAAGCGCGGCTACCGGTTCGTCAAGGTGTCCGAGCTGATCGGAACCTGAACCGGTCGGGGTGGCCGTCAGCCCGAGCAGGCGGTGCGCTGCGCGTCCTGCCACTCGCAGACCGGGCAGAGCACCCGCCCCGGAGTGGCCACCCCGTACTCGGTGGGCCGGCCGCACTCCACGCAGTCCGCGAACGGCGGCCCGGCCACCGCGCCCTCGGGGCGGGCCGGAGCGGCGCAGTACGGCTCGTTCTCGTCCATGTGTACGAGCCTACGCCCCCGCCCGCCTCGCGGCTGCCCCACGGGCTGCCGGAACACCTCGGTACCGGCCAACTCCAGGAAGGGTCTGGGAACTTGGGCAACTCGCCAGTAGCATCCGAGCGCCCATCGGCACGCCGCCCCGGCAGCCATCCTCGAAAGGGTCTCCTGCATGCGCTTGACCTCCCGGATAGCCCCCGCCGCCCTCGCCGTGGCCGCCCTCCTGCTCGGCGTCCTCCCCGCGCAGGCCCAGGCCCACCCCGACCGCACCCCCGGCCGCACCCCCGACCGGGTCACGGTCGGTGACCGCACCTTCATCGCCGATGGGCAGGGCCGCGCACTCCAGTGGCGCGGCTTCAACCTCGCCGACAAGAACAGCCGAGGCGCCAACGCGTTTGCCGGCATCCAGGAGAGGGACCTCAAGGAGATGTCCGCCCGGGGCTTCAACCTCGCGCGCCTCGCGTTCTTCTGGGACGACCTCGAACCCACCCCCGGGCACTACGACCGCGGCTACCTCACCAAGATGCGCCGCATCCTCGACTGGGCCGACCGCTACCACATCAAGGTCATACTCGACGCCCACCAGGACGTGTACGGCCCGCACTTCGGCTTCCGCGGCATCCCCGCCTGGGCCACCCGCGACGAGGGGTTGCCGTTCACCCCCACACCCGACGACTGGTTCGCCGGGTATTTCCAGCCATCCGTACAGACCGCCTTCGACCACCTGTACAAGGACGCCGACCTCCGCGCCGCACACGCTCGCATGTGGATGACGGTCGCCTCCGATCTGGGCAGGCACCCGGCGCTGCTCGGCTACGACCTGATGAACGAGCCGTTCGCGAAGTTCCTCGAAGGCGAAGACCTCCCCACCGCCGCGGCCCGCTTCGAGGCCACCGAGCTCACCGAGCTGTGGAACCGCCTCGCCAAGGCGATCCGCCTGGTCGACCGCAGGTCGTGGGTGTTCGTCGAACCGACCGTCATCGTCGGTCTCGGCGTCCCCACGCAGCTGGGCCGCATCGACGACCCGCACGCCGGCTATGCGCCGCACTTCTACGAGACCGCGATGGAAACCGGCGCCGACTACGACCCCAACGGCACCTTCGTTCCCGCCTACGAGGCCGCGATCAGCGACTACCCGACCCGTCACCGGATGCCGGTGATCGTCGGCGAGTGGGGCGGCAACCCCTCCATTCCGCACGGCCGCCAGTTCGTCACCGACATGACGGCCGCCATGGACCGCTTCTCCAGTGGCTGGACCTGGTGGCAGTGGTGCCGGGGCGGCAGCTACTGCTTCCTCGACCAGACGGGTGCCGTGAAGCCCAACGCCCAGCTGCTCGTCCAGCCGTACGCGCGGGCCGTCGCGGGCGACCCGCTCACGTACGCGTACGACCCGGCCACCCGCACCTACACGCTCACCTTCCGCACCCGCCACACCGCGGACGGCCCCACCCAGATCACCGTACCCAGGGACACCTACCCGGGCGGCTACCGCGTCGACGTCCGAGGCGGCAAGGCCGGCTGGAAGGAGCGCGGCCAGACCGTCACCGTGAACACCCGCGGCAGGGCCGGAGCCACCTACCAGGTCACGATCAGCCCGAGGTAGATCCACGTGGGGCCCGGGTCCGGGAGCTTGGCCGGACCCGGGCTCCACTCCTGGCATCCTTGACCGGATGAGCAGCAACGACACCGAAGACCGGC
The DNA here is from genome assembly GCF_008642295.1 of Streptomyces venezuelae. Classification (GTDB taxonomy): domain Bacteria; phylum Actinomycetota; class Actinomycetes; order Streptomycetales; family Streptomycetaceae; genus Streptomyces; species Streptomyces venezuelae_C. Next base: position 1,641,244 of record NZ_CP029190.1, read on the forward strand.
CGGCCGTCGGAGCGGACAGCCCGTTCCGGCAGGAGCACATCGCCCGCGACGAGGCGCCCCAGTACGTCCTCCCCCTGGTGGTGCGGATCGAGAAGACCGGACCGCCCGCCCGGACGGACGCGCTGGAAACCGCCGCCCGGGCGGTGCTCGTCCTGCTCTCGGACGAGCGCTCGCGCGGCGAGGGTGAATGGGCCGCGGCGGTCCGCGACTGGCAGGACGCCCGGATCCGGAAGGTAGTGCGGCGGGCGCGCGGCGCGGAGTGGCGGAAGGCGGCCACCCTGCCCGGCATCACCGTCGAGGGAACCGGCACGGTCGGCGCGCAGGTGCGGGTGTTCCCGCCGGTGCCGCTGGACGGCTGGCCCAAGGAGCTGGTGAAGCTCCAGGTGTCGGGCACCGACCTGGACGACCCGGAGCCGGCCGGCCCGGCGGACCCCGGGGTGCCGGTGCTGTGGTTCAACCCCGACCTGGACATGTCGGCCGGCAAGGCCATGGCCCAGGCCGGCCACGCGGCACAGCTGGCCTGGTGGGAGCTGACCGGGGCGGAGCGCGCCCGGTGGCGGGAGTCCGGTTTCCGGCTGGCCGTGCGCACCGCCGCCGGGCCGGAGCAGTGGGCGGAGCTGACCGGGAGCGGGCTGCCGGTGGTCCGGGACGCCGGTTTCACCGAGATCGCGCCGGGCTCCTGCACGGTGGTGGCGGACCACCCGGCCCTGCGGTCCCGGCTGAACCCCCTGCTAGAATGAGCGCGTTGGCCTTCGGAGTGCCCCGCTCACACACACGCGGAACGGGCACGCATCCGGAGGCTTTTTTCATGTCCTCCCTTTTCTCCCTCTCCTCTCCCGCCACCACCGGATATCGCGCGCTGCTCCGCAACCGCGAGTTCGCCGGGCTGTACGCCGGCTTCACGCTGACGGTCGCCGCCACCACCCTGTCGGGCTTCGCGCTCGGCACCCTCGTCAACCAGCAGACCCGCTCCCCGTTCCTGACGGCCGTGAGCATGTACGGCGCCACCTTCGCGACGGTGCTCGGCGCGCTGACGCTGATGTCGGTCGCCGACGCGGACCGGCCGCGCCGGACCCTGCTCGCCCTCCAGTCGGTCTCGCTGGTGGGCATGGCCGCCCAAGGCCTGCCGGGGCTGCCGCTGGCCGCCCGGTTCGCCCTGCTGCTGGTGCTGGGGTTCTTCCAGTCCCTGGGGACCGGCACCCGGATGGGGTTGCTCGCCGAGGTGGTGTCGGCCGCCGCCTACGCCCCGGCCCGGTCGCTGATGAACATCACCTCGGGCGGCACCGCGATCCTCGGCTACGCCCTGGGCGCGGTCCTGCTGCGGCAGCTGGGCCCGCAGGGGCTCTTCCTGCTCGCCTCGGCCCTGACCGCGCTGGGGCTGGCGGTGGCGGCGGCCACCGTCCGGGAACACTCCGTCCGGCTCGGCGCCCGGCCCGGACTGCGCCGGACCCGGACGGCCAACGCCGAGCTGTTCGCCCACCCCGGCCGGCGGGCCCTGCTGGTGAACCTGTGGGTCCCCAACGGTCTGATCGTCGGCTGCGAGGCCCTGTTCATCTCCTACGACCCGGGCTCGGCCGGCACCCTGCTGGCCGCCGGGGCGGCGGGCATGCTGCTCGGGGACCTGACCGTCGGCCGGCTGTTCGACGCCGCCCGGCGGCGCCGGTGGGCCTTTGCCCTGCGGCTCCTGCTCGCCGTCCCCTACCTGCTGTTCGTGTGCCACCCGCCGGTCGCGGTGGCGGCGGTGGCGGTGTTCCTGGCCAGTGCCGGGTTCGCGGCCACCCTGCCCCTGCAGGAGCAGCTGCTGGAGCTGACGCCCGGCCCGGTCCGGGGCCAGGTCCAGGGCGTGGAGTCGGCCGGCCGGATGACCTGGCAGGGCCTGGGCGCCGCGCTCGCCGGCGGCCTCGCCCAGGTGCTGGACCCCGGCACCACGATCACCGTCGTCGCCGCGGTCTCCGTCGCCGTCACCCTCCTCGCCCGGCCGTTCACCAACCGGGCCACCGCCACCGCCGCCACCACCGCCGGCGGCCCGGAAGCTCAAATGTTGCTCTGAACCTGCCCCCGCACGGTTGGCCGCACGGCGCCGGGGCGATGACATCGGCACGAAGCAACGGAAGGGGGGCGAGGGGCATGAAGCCCATGGCACGCCTGGGGGTGGGGATCGGCTGGCGGCCGGAGATCGCGGAGGCGGTCGAGCGGCTGCCGGGACTCGACTGGGTGGAGGTGGTGGCCGAGAACCTGTGTCCCGGCCATCTGCCGGAGTCCCTGCTGCGCCTGCGCGAGCGCGGGGTGACGGTGGTCCCGCACGGGGTCTCGCTGGGCCTCGGCGGTGCGGACCGGCCGGACCCGCGCCGGCTGGCCGATCTCGGCGAGCGGGCGGTGGCCCTGGGGGCCCCGCTGGTCACCGAGCACATCGCCTTCGTCCGCAGCTCCTCGCCGGCGCTGGAGGCCGGGCACCTGCTGCCCGTACCGCGGACCCGGGACGCCCTGGACGTGCTCTGCGAGAACGTGCGGATCGCCCAGGACGCCCTGCCGGTGCCGCTGGCCCTGGAGAACATCGCCGCGCTGGTGAACTGGCCCGGGGAAGAGCTGACGGAGGGCCGGTTCCTGGCCGAGCTGGTGGAGCGGACCGGCGTACGGCTGCTGATCGACGTGGCCAACCTGCACACGAACCGGGTGAACCGCGGCGAGAACCCGCTCGCGGTCCTGGACGCACTGCCGCCGGAGGCCCTCGCCTACGTCCATGTGGCCGGTGGCATGGAGCGGGACGGGGTGTGGCACGACACCCACGCGCACCCGGTGCCGCCGCAGGTCCTGGACCTGCTGGGCGAGCTCCGGGCGCGGGTGGACCCGCCGGGGGTGCTGCTGGAGCGGGACGACGACTTCCCGCCGGAGCCGGAGCTGGCGGCCGAACTCGCCACGATCGGCGCCGTGCTGGCCTCCGCACCACCGGCCCCTCCCGCCCGGACCGCAGACCGCGGTACGGACCGGGGTACGGAGCGGCCGGTGGACGCCGGTACGGGCCGTGGTGCGGCGGCGGTGCCGGAGGCCGGGGGTGCCCGCGGGCGGGTCGGGGTCGCGCAGACCGCGCTGCTCTCCGCGCTGGTCGCCGGGACCCCGGTCCCGGAGGGCTTCGACCGGCAGCGGGTCGCCGTCCAGGCCCGGGCACTGGTGTCCAAGCGGGCCGATGTGGTGGGCCGGATCGCCCCCGAACTCGTCGGCTTCCTGGGCCCCGAGGCGTACCGGAGGGAGTTCTCCGGCTATGCCCGGCACCGGCCGATGACGGGTGGCTACCGCCGGGACGCCCTGGACTTCGCCGAGCACCTGCTGGTCCACGGGCTGCCCGCGGACCCGGCCGCCCGGCGCCGGCTCGGCCGCTGGTGGCAGGACCGGGCCGGCAGCCGGCCGCGGAACCCGCTGGGTCGGCTCGTCCGGTGGGCAGACCGGCTCCGCCTCGGACCGCGTTCCCGGAGGGCCGTCGCATGATCGTGATGTGCGTACTGCTGTGGCTCGCCGTGCTCGGCTCGACCGGGTGGGCGGCGCTGGGCATCCGGCGGGCCCGGGGCGCGGCCCTGCCCGGGCCGGCCCCGCTCGACCTCGCCGAGGCCGCGTTCCTGACCGGCGGCCCCCGCCGGGTGGCGGACACGGCGCTGGTCTCGCTCTGCTACGACGGGCGGATGATGATCGGCGGCCCGGGCATCGTGCAGGTGCGGACCGGAGCCCGCGGCAACGACCCGGCGGAGCGGGCCGTGCTGGAGGTCTTCGGCAGCGCGGCGAGCGGGGCCCTGCACCCGGTGCGGTCGGCGGCCCAGACCCACCCGGCGGTCCGGGAGACCGGCGAGGGACTCGCCGCCCGGGGGCTGCTGATCGCCCCGGGGGCGCTGTCCCGCTGGCGGACTGGACGGCGGTCCAGGCGCTGCTCTGCATCCTGGGCCTGCCCGTGCTCGGGGTCCTGGCGGCCTTCGCGACCGGACCGGCCGTGGCCGCGCTCCCGGCCCTGCTGCTCGGGGTGGTGGCCGCGGTGGTACTGGCCGTGCAGGCCGGCGGCCGGGCCACCAAGGCTGGGCGGCAGGCCCTGGAGGCCTACCGCAGGGCCTACGGCGCCAGTACGGACCCCCGGGTGGCGGTGGCGCTGAAGGGGCCGCTCGCGGTGCCCGATCCGCTGCTGCGGGCCCAGCTGATCCGGGGCGCGGCCGGTCCCCGGCGGGGGCCCTCCGGCCCCCGGACCACCCCGCACACCGACGGCGGCGCCGGGGCACCGGTGGTGTGGTGCGGGGGCGGCAGCTCCGGCGGCGGCGGTGACAGCGGCGGCGGATTCGCCTGCTCCACCGGATCGAGCTGCTCCGGCAGTTCCGGCGGGTCGAGTTGCGGGGGCTCGTCCAGCTCCGGCGGGTCGAGTTGCGGCGGTTCGTCCAGCTCCTGCTGAGCCGAGGGTTCTTGATGCCGCGTCACGGCGGCATCACGACCTCTTCACACCTCCGCACACACCCCTGACCAGGGAGCTTGTCATCTTGTAGACATGCGCCCATGTTCTGGGTCCTGTTCCTGCTGGTGGCCTGCGCCGGTGTCCTCGCCGCCGGCGCCCGTCTCCTCCGAGCCGTCGCCGAAGCCGCCGACATCCCGGAAGCCGACGTCCCGGAAGCCGACGTCCCGGAAGCCGACGTCCCGGAAGCCGGCGTGACCCTCTACGAGGCGGCCTACCTGGCCGGCGGCCCGCACCGGGTCGCCGTCCTGACCCTGGTCTCCATGGAGCGCGAGCGCCGGCTGCTGCTGGCGCACACCGGCTGGGCGACCGTGGTCGACCCGGTCGGACGGGACCCGCTGGAGCGGTCGGTCCTCGGCGCGTTCGGCCCGGAGGGCCGGTCCCCGGTCGCGGCCGTCCGTACCGCTGCCGCCCGCGGCGAGGCCGTACGCCGGCTCGGCGAGCGGCTCCGGGCGGCCGGGCTGGCCCTGCCGGAGGGGGTCCGCGCCGGGTTCGGCCACGGGCTCCAAGCGGTGCGCGGCGCCGTCCTGCTGGTGGTCGCGATGGCCACGGCGGCCGTCACCCTGGACGGCGGAACCACCGACACCACGCTGGTCCTCTGCTGGTTCGGGCTGCCGCTGCTGCCGGCCCTGGCCCTCCTGGCCCTGGCCCGCCTCGACGCGTCCCGGCACTCCCCCTGGGCCTCCCCGGCCGGCCTGCGGCTGCTGTCCGGGCTGCGGGCCGGCGACCGCGGCCCGCTCACCTCCGTCGCCCTGCACGGAGTGGCCGCGGTCGGCGATCCGGGGCTGCGCGCCGCGCTGTCCTGCGGCGGCCGGGGGATCCTGCCGCGGCAACGGGGTCGTTGAGGGCGACACCCGGCAGGGCTGCTGTACACGGCCGGGAGCCGGGGTGATCATCCGCTGATCGGAAGACCGAAGGGAGACCCGTGATGCGGACTCTGATGCGGACTCCGCCCGCCCGTTCCGGAGCCGCAGCCGCAGCCGCGGTGCTCTGCCTGGCCCTGTGCCTCTCCGGCGCCGTCCCGGCCCACGCCACCACCGCTCCGGTGAGCGCAGAGGCCGCCGGTACCGAGCTCGCGGCCCGCCGCGCCGCCGCCCGGACGCTTTCCTTCACCCCCTGCCCCGCGGCCGAGGGACTGCCGTCCCCGGTGCGCTGCGCCCTGCTGCGCGTACCGCTCGACTACGCCCGCCCCGACGGCCCGCAGATCTCCCTCACCGTCAGCCGGCTGCCCGCCACCGGCCGCAAGACCGTCCGCCGCCAGGGCGCGCTGGTCTACAACCCCGGCGGACCGGGGGCCTCGGGCATGTTCTTCCCGGTGGTCGCCTCACTCCCGGAGTGGCAACGGGTCTCCGCCGCCTACGACCTGGTCGGCTACGCCCCGCGCGGGGTGGGCCGGTCCGCCCCGCTGTCCTGCGGGCCCGACCGGGCCGCCCGGGCTCCCCGCCAGGTCCCGGCCGCGCCCTCGGAGGCGTACGGACGACAGCGCGCGGCGGAGGCCCGGGACCGGGCCCGGGGCTGCGCCGACCGGGCGGGCCCGGCCCTGCCGTACTACTCGACCCTGAACAACGTCCGGGATCTGCACGTGCTGCGGGCCGCGCTCGGCGAGTCCGGGCTGACCTTCCTCGGCGCCTCGTACGGCACCTACATCGGGGCGGTGTACGCGACCCTCTACCCCGGCCACGTCCGCCGGATGGTGTTCGACTCCCCGGTGGACCCCGCCCCGCGGCGGATCTGGTACCGCGGTCTGCTCGACCGGCCGGCGGCGTTCGAGCGCCGCTGGTACGAGTTCCGGGCCTGGGCGGCCCGGCACCACTCCGCGTACGGGCTGGGCGCCACCCCGGCGGCGGTCCGGGCGAGCTACGAGCGGGTGCGGGAGGCGGTGGCGCGCAGGCCGGCCGGCGGGCTGGTGGGCACCGGGGAGCTCCAGGACGCGTATCTCCGGACGGCCTACGACGATGCGCTCTGGCCGGCCCGGGCGGCGGCGCTGTCCGCCTTCCTGGCCGGGGACCCGGGCCCGCTGGTGGAGCAGGCCGCACCGGATCCGGCGGCGGCAGCGGAACAGGAGAACGCGGGCGCCGTCCACACCGCGGTGCTGTGCAACGACGCGCCCTGGCCGGCCGATGCCGGGGTATGGATCCGCGATTACGGGGAGCTGGCGGTCCGGGCGCCGTTCGCGGCCTGGAGTCAGGCCTGGCTGTACCTGCCGTGTGCCTCCTGGCCGGTGTCCCCGCGGCAGCGGCCGGTGGCGGTGGGCGGCCCGGCGGCGGCCCGGCTGCCCCGGACGCTGATCGTGGCGGCGGAGCGGGACGCGGCGACCCCCTATCCGGGGGCGCTGGAGCTCCAGCGGCGGCTGGGCGGCGGCGCTGCACTGGTCACGGAGTGGGGAGCGGGCACCCACGGGGTGGCGGGGGGCCGCAACCCCTGTGTGGACCGGCATGTGGAGCGGTATCTGCTGACCGGCCGGACCGCGGGCCGGCGGGCCGGATGTGCGCCGCATCCGGAGCCCGCACCGGTGTCGCTGGACGGCCGGGCAGCGGCGACCTGGGGGTCGGCGCTGCCGCCTGCCGTCTGAACTTCCGGGCGGGATCTCCGGCTGCGTCGTTTCGGGGGCAAGGCCTCCCGATCCGCCGGAGGAGCCACGTGACGGCGTGCTCCTCCGGCCCTTCCCCCTGGGGAGGTATCAGGCGAGTCCGGCCACCAGATCGGCGACGGACTTGCGGCGTCCGGTGTAGAAGGGCACCTCTTCACGGACGTGCATACGGGCCTCGGAGGCGCGCAGGTGACGCATCAGGTCGACGATGCGGTAGAGCTCGTCGGCCTCGAAGGCGAGCAGCCACTCGTAGTCGCCGAGCGAGAAGGAGGCCACGGTGTTGGCGCGGACGTCCGGGTAGCCGCGGGCCATCTTGCCGTGGTCGGCGAGCATCCGGCGGCGGTCCTCGTCGGGCAGCAGGTACCAGTCGTAACTGCGCACGAAGGGGTAGACGCTGACGTAGTCGCGGGCGACCTCGTCCGCCAGGAAGGCCGGGATGTGCGACTTGTTGAACTCGGCGGGGCGGTGCAGCGCCATGTTCGACCACACCGGCTCCAGCGCGCGGCCCAGCCGGGTGCGGCGGAACAGGTTGTAGGCGGTCTGCAGCTCGTCCGAGGTCTCGGCGTGCCACCAGATCATGACGTCGGCGTCGGCGCGCAGGCCGGACACGTCGTAGGTGCCGCGGACGGTGATGTCCTTGGCCGCGAGCTGGTCGAAGAGCTCCTGCACCTCGTCGGCGTAGCCGGCGCGGTCGTCCGGAAGCACGTCTTTCAGCTTGAAGACGGACCACAGGGTGTAGCGAATGACCTCGTTGAGGTCCTTGGCCTTCTTCCCCGCGTTGGGGATCTTCTCCGGTGCAGTCATGTGCCTATTGTCCCTGCCCTGATCAGTGGTCCGTGCCAGGGGTGCCCAGTACGGCGGAGACCGCGGCGGCGGCGCTCGCGATGCAGGCGGGCACGCCCACGCCGTCGTAGGGCGCACCGCAGACGGCGAGGCCGGGGAGGGCGGCGACGGCGGCCCGGATCCGGTCCACCCGGTCCAGGTGGCCGACCGGGTACTGGGGCAGTCCGCCGTCCCAGCGGGTGACGGTGGTGGCGACCGGGCGGGCGGCCAGGCCCGTGGCCTCGCCGAGGTCGGCGAGGGCGATGCCGACGAGTTCGGAGTCCTCCCGCTGGAGGTCTTTCTCGTCCCCGTAGCGGCCCACGGAGGCGCGGAGCAGGAAGAGGCCGGGGTCGGCGGCGTTCCAGGCCCACTTGTTGCTGGAGAAGGTGGCGGCCTTGACCGTCCGGCCGTCCACGGGCGGCACCAGGAAGCCGCTGGCCGCACCCGAGGTGATGGCCGCGGGCAGTTCGGAGCGCCGGAAGGCCAGGGTGACCAGGGCCATGGAGGCGTACTCGACGGCGCGCAGTTCGGCGGCGGCGAGGGGGGCGGGGCCGTCCAGCAGCCGGGCGGCGGGCCCGGCCGGGGTGGCGAGGATCACCGCGTCGGCTTCGAATCCGCGGCCGTCTTCCGTCACCACCCGCCAGCCCGCGGGGGTGCGGAGCAGCTCGCGGGCGGGGGCGGTGGTCAGCAGGCGGGCGCCGGCGGCCCGGCAGGCCTCGGCGACGGCGAGCGGGAGCCGGCCGATGCCGCCCTCGATGCCGGTGAAGACGGGGCCGGTGGCGGCGGCGCCGATGGCGTGGGTGCGTTCGGCGGCCTCGCGCTGCACCGAGCGGACGGCCTCGGTGAGGCTGGGGTGGGTGCGGATGGCCTGGTACAGGGCGGGGATCGCGGCGCGCAGGGAGATGCGGTAGGCGTCGCCGGCGTACACCCCGCCGAGCAGCGGTTCGACGAGTCGGTCGACGACCTCGCGGCCGAGCCGGGCGGCCACGTACGCGCCGACGGCGACGTCCGCCACCTCTTCGGCGGCCGGGCGGGGCTGCTCGGCCTCGGCCCGGGCCAGTCCTTCGGCGGAGAGCACCCCGGAGGCGGCGAGCGGGCCGAGGTCGCCGGGTACGCCCATGACATGGCCGCCGGGCAGCGGGCGCAGCACCCCGCGGGTCCACAGCCGGGCGGCGGCGGTGGCGGGCGGCTGGAGCGCATCGCCGAGGCCGACGGCCCGGGCGAGTTCCAGGGCCTCGGGGCGGCGGGCGAGCAGGGACTCGGCGCCGAGGTCGACGGGGACGCCGGCGAGTTCGCCGGTGTGCAGCTTGCCGCCGAACCGCGGGCCGGCCTCCAGGAGGGTCACCCGGGCGCCGGCGGCGAGCAGCCGGTGGGCGGCGGCGAGACCGGCGATGCCGCCGCCGATCACCAGGACGTTGCGCGGGCCGCTGGGCTGCGGTGCGTCCGCCGCGGCCGGGTCCGGGGTGCTCGTGTCGTCCGTGCTCAGGTCCGGTTCGTCCATGGGCCACATCGTCTCAGACGGGCCGTCGGCCCTGCTCCGAGGCCGGACCGTGACCGGTTCGGGACCGGCTCGGGACCTTGGGTGCGAAACCGGCGGCGGGAGCCCGTACGTCGAAACGTCAAGATCCGATCGAGCCCGGGGGGCCGTGTGATGACGCGTACGTACGGACACAACAGCAGCAGAAGCCGGTCGGCCGGGGGCCGTTCGGCCGGGGTCCTGGCGGCGGTGGCGGCCGTCGGGGTGCTGGCGCTGGCCGGCTGCAGCGCGGACACCGAAGGCTCCGGGGCCACGGCCGACCGGGGCGTGGCCGCCCCGCAGGCAGCCCGGGACGCCAAGTCCGGGGAGAAGGCGGCCGGAGCGGGTGCCACCGCCCCGTCGGCGGCCCCGGCCGCGGGCGCCGCCGGCAAGCCGGTGCAGGTGCGGCAGCACATCATCCGCACCGCGTCCCTGGGCATCGAGTCCAAGGACGTCCAGCAGACCCTGGCGGCGGCCCGGTCGGCGGCCGAGGGTGCGGGCGGCTATGTGGGCAACGAGTCCACCCGGCGGGACGATTCCGGGGCGATGACCTCGACGGTGACCCTGCGGGTGCCCGGGGAGAAGTTCGACTCGGTGCTGGGCGCGCTGGAGGGCGGCGGAAAGCTGCTGCACCGCAAGGTGGAGGCGCAGGACGTCACCGAGAAGGTGGTCGACGTGGACAGCCGGGTCCGCTCGCAGCAGGCCAGTGTGGCCCGGGTGCGGGAGATGATGGACAAGGCCTCGGCGCTGGGCGATGTGGTCATGCTGGAGGGGGAGCTGAGCAAGCGCCAGGCGGAGCTGGAGGCACTGCTCGCCCAGCAGACGGCGCTGAAGGACCAGACCTCGCTGGGCACGATCACTCTGGAGGTGTCCGGGAAGCCCGCGGCGCCGGTGGAGCAGAAGGAAGAGGAGGACCCGGCCTTCACGGACGCCCTGAAGGGCGGCTGGGAGGTGTTCCTCACCGGGCTGAAGTGGCTGACGCTGGTGGTGGGCGCGGTGCTGCCGTTCGCCCTGGCGGGCCTGGTCCTGCTGGCGCTGTGGAAGGTCTACCGGCGGTTCCGCCCGGCGACGCCGCCGGTTCCGATGCGCGGCACCGGCGCCCCGCAGGTGTGGCCGCAGCGGCAGGCCGCACCGGCAGCACCGCCCGCGCACGCCGCGCACTCCGCGCACCCCTCGCCGGCCGGGACGGACACCGCGGCGGACGTCCAGGACTGAACGCCCGTTCGGGCATAGCGTGTTCCGCAGACATCGGCGGCGGAGGGCGGTACGGGCGATGGCAGCGGAACGACTGGTCGTGGTCGGGGGTGATGCGGCGGGCATGTCCGCCGCATCGCAGGCCCGCCGGCTGAAGGGCCCGCAGGAGCTGGAGATCGTGGCCTTCGAGCGGTCGCACTTCAGCTCGTACTCGGCGTGCGGGATCCCGTACTGGATCGGCGGCCAGGTGGCGGACCGGGACGCGCTGATCGCCCGGACGCCCCGGGAGCACCGGGCGCGGGGCATCGATCTGCGGATGCGGACCGAGGTGGTGGAACTGGACCTGCCCGGGCGGCGGGTCCGGGCCCGGGACCTGGAGACCGGCGCCGAGTCCTGGACCGGCTACGACCGGCTGGTCCTGGCCACCGGGGCCCGGCCGGTCCGCCCCCGGCTGCCGGGGATCGGGGCGGCCGGGGTGTACGGGGTGCAGACCCTGGACGACGGGGAGCGGCTGCTGGAGTTCCTGGAGCGTACGCAGGGCCGCCGGGCGGTGGTGGTCGGCGCCGGGTACATCGGGGTGGAGATGGCCGAGGCGCTGGTGGGCCGAGGCTTCGAGGTGACGGTGCTGCACCGCGGCGCCCAGCCGATGGCCACGCTGGACCCGGACATGGGCGGGCTGGTGCACACCGCGATGAACGCCATGGGGATCCGTACGGTCGCCGGGGCGGAGGCCACCGCGGTCCTGACGGACGACGCCGGCCGGGCCCGGGCGGTGGTGACGGCCTCCGGCGAGGAGTACCCGGCGGACGTGGTGGTCCTCGGTATCGGTGTGGAACCGCGCACCGCGCTGGCCCGGGCGGCCGGCCTGCCGGTCGGCGACTCGGGCGGGCTGCTGACCGACCTGTCGATGCGGGTCCGCGGGCACGAGGACATCTGGGCCGGCGGGGACTGCGTGGAGGTGCTGGACCTGGTCTCGGGCCGCACCCGGCACATCCCGCTGGGCACGCATGCGAACAAGCACGGCCAGGTGATCGGCTCGGGGGTGGGCGGGGGCTACGCGACCTTCCCGGGGGTGGTCGGCACCGCGGTGAGCAAGGTCTGCTCGCTGGAGATCGCCCGTACCGGGCTGCGGGAGAAGGACGCGCGGGCGGTGGGCCTGCGCTTCGTGACCGCCGTGATCCGCTCGACGAACACGGCCGGTTACTACCCGGGGGCGGCGGAGATGACGGTGAAGATGCTGGCCGAGCAGCGGACCGGCCGGCTGCTGGGGGTCCAGATCGTGGGCGGCGCGGGCTCGGCGAAGCGGGTGGACATCGCGGCGGTCGCACTGACGGCCGGAATGACCGTGGACCAGGTGGTCGGCCTGGACCTGGGCTACGCGCCGCCGTTCTCCCCGGTCTGGGACCCCATCCTGGTCGCCGCCCGCAAGGCGGTCGCCATGGTCCGGCAGTCGGGAGGGTAGCCCTGCGCGGGCCCGCTCGCCCTGCCCCTGGCCGGCCGCGCCGATATCCTGGGATCGACCGTCGGGGGCTTTCCAGGCTTTCCTCATGTGGAGGGCAGCACGATGAACCGGCACCGCCGTCTGGCCCTGCTCGCCCCGGCCCTCGCCGCCTGCGCGGCCCTCGCCCCCGCCGTCCTTCCGCCGGGCGCCGCGGCAGCTCCCGCCCAGCCGGCCTGCGAACTGGTGCCCGCCGCACCCGGCATGGCGGCGGACCAGGAGCCGCCCTTCACCCTCCGGCTGACCGGGTTCCGGCCGGACCAGCGCGTCATGGTCGACGGGCCGACGGACTTCCGGGCCACGACGGACTCCATGGGCGAGTTCGAGGAGGACGGCGTCGTCTACGGCCCGTACCGCGTCGGCTTCCGCGAGGACCCGGCGGCGGACCCGAGGATCATCACCTGCACCACGCCGCCCCGGCCGCAGCCCGGGGCCGTCGGCTGAGCCGGCGGGACCGGTCAGGCCGGGTCCGACAGCAGCGCGCCGATCACCCGGCGGGCCGTCGCCGCCATCTCCGGCTTCGATGTGCGGTAGTAGCGGAGCTCCATCAGCGCGATCGACAGCGCCCAGCCCCGGCCGCGCGCCCACATCGCCTCGTCGGCGCCGAGCGCCGACCGGAATGCGTCCCGGGCCGGGGCCGGGAGGATGTACCAGGCGGCGATCGTGTCCACGGCGGGGTCGCCCAGTCCCAGGCAGCCGAAGTCGATGACGGCGCTGAGCCGCCCCTGCACGGTCAGTACGTTGCCGGGCTGGAGGTCGGCATGGATCCAGACCGGCGGCCGGTCCCAGCCGGGTGCCTCCAGGGCGGCCTCCCACACGGCGGTCGCCGCGGCGGTGCCGGCCGCGTCGAACTCGCCGTGCTGCTCGTACAGCTCCGCGAGTGCCTCCCGGGTGGCCGCGTCCCGGGCCGCCAGGGGTTCGCTGCGGTACGCGGCGGGCCCGCCCGCCGGCTCGGCCGCCCGCAGCGCGGTGATGAAGCCGGCCAGGTCCGCGGCGAGCGGCCCGGCGTCGGCGGGCTGTGACTCGAGGGGGGTCTCCCCGTCCAGCCAGCGGTACACCGACCACGGCCACGGGTACCCCTCGGCGGGCCCGCCCCGGCCCAGCGGGACCGGGACCGCCGCCGGGAGCTGCGGTGCGAGCCGGGGCAGCCAGTGGTGCTCGGTGTCCACGTCCGCGGCGGCGGAGGCGGTGCGCGGCAGCCGGACCACCATGTCGGTGCCGAGGCGGTACATCACATTGGACGTGCCGCCCGTGGCCACCCTGCCGACGGCGAGCCCGGACCACTGCGGGAACCGGGCCCGGACCAGCCGCCGGACCAGGTCCTCGTCCAGCTCGGGCTCGTCCGGGTGCAGCCGCTGCGCCGCCATTCCGCGGCTAGCGGGCCGTCTTGGTGTGGACGTAGTCCACGAGGCGGGTCAGCGCCTCCGGGTCGGTGGTCGGCAGGACCCCGTGGCCCAGGTTGAAGACGTGCCCCTCCAGGCCGGCGGCTGCGGCGAGCACCTCGTCGGTCTTGGCCTCGACGGCCTCCGGGGTGGAGAACAGCACGGCCGGGTCCAGGTTGCCCTGGAGCGCCTTGCCGGGGCCGACCCGCCGGGCCGCCTCGTCCAGCGGGATGCGCCAGTCCACGCCGACCACGTCCGCACCGGCCTCGCCCATCAGGCCCAGCAGCTCGCCGGTTCCGACGCCGAAGTGGATGCGCGGGACCCCGTACGAGGCCACCGACTCGAAGACCTTCGCCGAGGCCGGCATCACCGAGCGGCGGTAGTCCGCCGGGGCGAGGGCACCGACCCAGGAGTCGAAGAGCTGCACGGCGGACACGCCGGCCTCGATCTGAACCTTCAGGAAGGCGGAGGTGATCTCCGCGAGGCGGTCCAGCAGGTCGGCCCACAGCTGCGGGTCGCCGTACATGAGGGCCTTGGTGTGCTCGTGGTTGCGCGAGGGCCCGCCCTCGACGAGGTAGCTCGCAAGGGTGAAAGGCGCACCGGCGAAGCCGATCAACGGCGTGCTGCCGAGTTCACCCGTGAGCATGCCGATGGCCTCGGTGACGTAGGCCACATCCTCGGGTGTCAGGTCGCGCAGCTGTGCGAGGTCCTCGCGGCGGCGGATCGGCTGGGCGACGACCGGGCCGATGCCCGGCTTGATGTCCAGGTCGATGCCGATGGCCTTGAGCGGGACCACGATGTCGGAGAAGAAGATCGCCGCGTCCACCTTGTGGCGGCGCACCGGCTGCAGGGTGATCTCGGTGACCAGGTCGGGCCGCATGCAGGACTCCAGCATCGCGGTGCCCTCGCGGACCTTGCGGTACTCGGGGAGGGAGCGCCCGGCCTGCCGCATGAACCACACCGGGGTGTGCGGCACCGGCTCGCGCCGGCACGCCTTCAGGAAGGCGGAATCGTACGTCTGACTCGGCTGGCCCTGCGGGCGGTCGTTGGCACTCACGACCCAAATCTTCGCACGTATGAAGAAGTGCCCGCCGCGGCGCGGGTGTCCCTGCGCTGAACGGGGCCTTCTTCCGCCTATCGTTCCCCGCATGGCTGCGGCTCAGGGACGATTTTCAGATGGCGCTGACGGTATGGACAGCGCGAAGGAGACCTCCGTCCCACTCCCGTTCCGACGGGCTGTCGAGGGCTTGCGGAAGGCGCGGCTGCGTCCGGGAATCGAGATCGATCCCACCAGGCCGCCGCAACGCCTGGCGCCCCATGCGTACGCCCTGGAGGCGGCGGTGGTGGAGGGGGACGAGGACCTGGCCGACGGCCGGCTGATCCTGCTCCACGACCCGGCCGGTCACGAAGCCTGGCACGGGACCTTCCGGCTGGTGACGCTCGTACGGGCGGAACTGGAGCCGGAGATGGCCGCGGACCCGCTCCTTCCGGAGGTGTGCTGGTCCTGGCTGACGGGGGCCCTGGAGGCCCGCGGGCTGACGTACGGGGAGGCGAGCGGCACGGTCACCCGGGCGAGCTCGCACTACTTCGGGGGGCTCGGGGAGCGGCGCCCGGCGACGCAGATCGAGATCAGAGCCTCGTGGACGCCCCGGGAGGGGGTGGGAGGGGTGCCGGACACGGCGGCCCACCTGTCCGCGTGGTGCGAGCTGCTGTGCCAGATCGCCGGGCTGGAGCCGCTGCCCCCGGCGGATCCGGGTGTGGTGTCGCTGCCGCAGCGGCGCGGCCCCCAGCATCCGTAGTCCTGCCGGTTGTCCGCAGCTGGCGGCCTCTGATCGATCACCGATCGATCGCGCGTCCGAATTGCCCGAATTGTTACTCACCAAATCGTGATCATTCCCTAAAGCCGGGCGGGTGACGTGCCGAAGGAGTCAGTGACCATCCGCACGGAGCGCACCGGCTTCTTCCCCGAGCCGGTGCCGTCCCGCCACTCCCCCAGGAGGCCTGGTGTCCGTTCTTCTCGAGCAGCCCGCAAGCCTGGTCGCCTACCGCCCGAACAAGCCGACGGCCATGGTCGTCGTCGCCGACCCGCGCGTCCGTTCCACCGTGACCCGCCACCTGTGGGCCCTCGGAGTCCGTGACGTGATCGAGGCATCGTCCATCGCGGAGGCCCGTCCCCGCGTCGGCAACCCGCGCGACATCTGCGTGGCCGACGTCCACCTGCCCGACGGTTCCGGTCTCACCCTGCTCTCCGAGACCCGGGCCGCCGGCTGGCCCAACGGCCTGGCCCTGTCCGCCGCCGACGACATCGGCGCGGTCCGCAACGCCCTCGCGGGCGGAGTCAAGGGCTATGTCGTCACCGGTACCCGTACCAACATCGGACTCCCCACCCGGCCGGGCGCCGCGCCCATCGGCTCGGCCGCCGCCCGTATGCACCGCCGCCCCCCGGGTGCCCCGAGCCACCCGGGCGGCTACCGCGAGCTCTCCGGCCGTGAGGTCGAGGTCCTGCGCCTCGTCGCGGAGGGCCAGTCCAACAAGGCCATCGGCGTCTCGATGGGCCTGTCCGCCCTGACCGTCAAGTCCCACCTCGCCCGGATCGCCCGCAAGCTGGGCACCGGGGACCGGGCCGGAATGGTCGCCGTGGCCCTCCGGACCGGGATCATCCACTGAGCCCGGCCCGCGGCCCCCGGATAGGCATCCGGATAGGCACCCGTATAGCCATCCGGACGGACATCCGGCCGGCCACCCCAACGGATATCCGGCCGAAAACCGGGACCAGAGCCCGGACGAACGCCCGGGGAACCCCGCGGGAAACCCCGGGGGACGACCCGGGAACCCCCGGCGAAACCGCCGCACTCCCGCCCCGCGCCCGTCGACGGAACGTTCCGGCGACGGGCGCGTCGTATCCGCGGATACCCTTGAGCGGTGACCGACGCCCAAGAGACCGCAGCAGACCTGCGCACCACCACCGGGGGCGGCCCCCCGGACGACGTCGATGTTCCGTCCGATGGGCTGCCGATTCCGCTGCTCGAACCCCGTGAGGGGATTCCTCCGGTGGTCGCCGACCAGGACTCCCTCGCCCGGGTGATCGCGGCCTTCGCCGCGGGTACCGGCCCCGTCGCCGTCGACGCCGAACGCGCCTCCGGATACCGCTACGGGCAGCGCGCCTACCTGGTGCAGCTGCGCCGCGAGGGCGCGGGTTCCGCGCTGATCGACCCGGTGGGCTGCCCCGACCTGACGGCCCTCGGCGAGGTGCTGTCCGGTACGGAGTGGATCCTGCACGCCGCCACCCAGGACCTGCCCTGCCTCCGTGACATAGGCATGGTGCCGACCACCCTGTTCGACACCGAGCTGGCCGGCCGGCTGGCCGGGTTCCCGCGGGTGGGCCTGGGCGCGATGGTGGAGAGCGTGCTCGGGTACGCCCTGGAGAAGGGGCACTCGGCGGTCGACTGGTCGACCCGCCCGCTGCCCGAGCCCTGGCTGCGGTACGCCGCGCTGGACGTGGAGCTCCTGGTCGACCTGCGGGACGCCCTGGAGAAGGAACTGGACCGGCAGGGCAAGCTGGACTGGGCCCGGCAGGAGTTCGACGCCATCGCCTCGGCCCCGCCGGCCCCGCCGCGCAAGGACCCCTGGCGGCGCACCTCCGGCATGCACAAGGTGCGCCGGCGCCGGCAGATGGCCATCGTCCGCGAACTGTGGGAGACCCGGGACCGGATCGCCCAGCGGCGGGACGTCTCCCCGGGCAAGGTGCTGGGCGACGCGGCGATCATCGAGGCCGCCCTTGCCGTGCCCGCCCATGTCCACGCCCTGTCCGCCCTGCCCGGGTACGGCCAGCGGATGGGCCGGCGCCAGCTGGACCAGTGGATGGCCGCCGTGGACCGCGCCCGGGCGCTGCCCGAGGCCGAGCTGCCGCAGCCGGGGGCCACGCCCAGCGGTCCGCCGCCGCCGCGCTCCTGGGCGGACAAGGACCCGGCCGCCGCGGCCCGCCTCTCGGCGGCCCGGACCGCCGTCTCGGCCCTGGCCGAGCAGCTGAACCTGCCCCAGGAGAACCTGGTCGCCCCGGACACCGTGCGCAGGCTCTGCTGGGAACCGCCGAAGCAGCTCACGGCCGCCTCGGTGGCGGAGGCCCTCACCGAGTACGGGGCCCGGCCCTGGCAGATCGAGCAGGTGACGGTCCCGCTGGTCACGGCCCTGACGGCCGCTGCGGCCTGACGCCCGGCACCCTGCGAAGCCCCCGGCCGCCGGCCGGGGGCTTCGCCGTACCCCGGTCCCGCCCGGGGCCGGGCGGTGTGACCTTCGCCGCTCCCGGGGCAGGGGGTGTCCAGTTCGGTTACCCGCAAGTAGCATGACGGGGTGAGCGCGCGCTCAGGAGATCCTGGCGCGGCGCCGCGCAGCAGTGCCACCCCGCACCCTGGAGGAGAGCCATCGTGCCTCGTACCGTCAGGGACGTCGTCTTCGTCGACGGCGTCCGCACCCCGTTCGGCAAGGCGGGCCCGAAGGGCATCTACCACGAGACCCGCGCCGACGACCTCGTCGTGAAGGCGATCCGGGAGCTGCTGCGCCGCAACCCGGACCTCGACCCGAAGAAGATCGACGAGGTGGCCATCGCCGCCACCACGCAGATCGGCGACCAGGGTCTGACCCTGGGCCGCACGGCCGGCATCCTCGCGGGCCTCCCGCAGTCCGTCCCGGGCTACTCCATCGACCGCATGTGCGCCGGCGCGCTGACCGCCGTGACCGCCGTTGCGGGCGGCGTGGCCTTCGGTGCGTACGACGTCGCCATCGCCGGCGGTGTCGAGCACATGGGCCGCCACCCCATGGGTGAGGGCGTGGACCCGAACCCGCGCTTCGTCTCCGAGAAGCTGGTCGACGAGTCCGCCCTGTTCATGGGCATGACCGCCGAGAACCTGCACGACCGCTACCCGGCGATCACCAAGCTCCGCGCCGACGAGTACGCCGTGCGCTCGCAGGAGAAGGCCGCCAAGGCGTACGCCGACGGCAAGATCCAGCAGGACCTGGTGCCGATCTCGGTGCGCAACACCAACGAGGCGGCCGGGGAGACGGGCTGGGGCCTGGTCACCTCCGACGAGCCGATGCGCCCGGGCACCACCCTGGAGAACCTCGCCGGGCTCAAGACGCCGTTCCGCGTCCACGGCCGGGTCACCGCGGGCAACGCCGCCGGTCTCAACGACGGTGCCACCGCCTCGCTCATAGCCTCCGAGGACTTCGCCCGCGAGAACAACCTCCCGGTCAAGATGCGCCTGGTCTCGTACGCCTTCGCCGGCGTCGAGCCCGAGGTGATGGGCTACGGCCCGATCCCGGCCACCGAGAAGGCGCTCGCCCAGGCGGGTCTGTCCATCGAGGACATCGGCCTGTTCGAGATCAACGAGGCGTTCGCGGTCCAGGTCCTGGCGTTCCTGGAGCACTACGGCATCGCCGACGACGACGCCCGCGTCAACCAGTACGGCGGCGCCATCGCGTTCGGCCACCCGCTGGCCTCCTCCGGCGTCCGCCTGATGACCCAGCTGGCCCGCCAGTTCGAGGAGCAGCCGCACGTCCGCTACGGCCTGACCACCATGTGCGTCGGCTTCGGCATGGGCGCGACGGTCATCTGGGAGAACCCGCACCACAAGGACGCCGGAGGCGACAAGTGAGCACCACCGCTGAGCTTCTCAAGGGCGCGGCCGAGCTGTTCCCGGACGAGGTCGTGACCTCCGCGCACGTCCGCCACCTGGACCTGCCGTTCGGCGCCGGGCGCTTCGCGCTCATCACGCTGGACAACGGCTTCGACCACACCAAGCCGACCACCTTCGGCCCGCAGTCCCTCGCCAACCTGAACGCGGCGATCGACCAGGTCGAGCAGGAGGCCACCGCCGGCACCATCGTCGGCGCGGGCATCACCGGCAAGCCGTTCATCTTCGCGGTCGGCGCCGACCTCAAGGGCGTCGAGCTGCTGAAGAAGCACGACGAGGCGCTGGCCATCGGCAAGGGCGGGCACGACGTCTTCAAGCGTCTCGCCGCGCTGGCCGTCCCCACCTTCGCGTACTACAACGGCGCGGCGATGGGCGGCGGTGTCGAGGTCGGCCTGCACTGCACCTACCGCACCGTCTCGAAGGCGATCCCGGCCTTCTCGCTGCCCGAGGTCTTCCTCGGTCTGGTCCCCGGCTGGGGCGGCTGCACCATCCTGCCGAACCTGATCGGCGCCGAGCGCGCGGTCTCGGTGATCATCGAGAACTCGCTCAACCAGAACAAGCAGCTCAAGGGCAAGCAGGTCTTCGAGCTCGGCATCGCCGACGCGATCTTCGAGGGCGCGGACTTCCTGGAGCAGTCCCTGCTGTGGACCGCGAAGGTCCTCACGGGTGACACCGAGGTCGTACGGGCCGAGATCGACCGCGGCGAGGGCTGGGACGCCGCCGTCGCCAAGGGCCGCGCCATCGCGGACTCCAAGGTGCACGGCGCGGCCCCGGCCGCCTACCGTGCGCTGGACATCATCGCCGCCTCCAAGGACGGCGACCTCCAGGCCGGTTTCGACGCCGAGGACACCGCGCTCGCGGACCTCATCATGGGCGGCGAACTGCGCTCCGGTATCTACGCCTTCAACCTGGTCCAGAAGCGCGGCAAGCGCCCGGCCGGTGCCCCGGACAAGTCCCTGGCCCGTCCGGTCACCAAGGTCGGCGTGGTCGGCGCGGGCCTGATGGCCTCGCAGCTGGCGCTGCTGTTCCTGCGCCGCCTGGAGGTGCCGGTGGTCCTCACCGACATCGACCAGGAGCGCGTGGACAAGGGTGTGGGCTATGTCCACGCCGAGATCGAGAAGCTGCTCGGCAAGGGCCGCATCAACCAGGACAAGGCCAACCGCCTCAAGGCCCTGGTGACCGGTGTCCTGGACAAGGCCGAGGGCTTCGCGGACGCGGACTTCATCATCGAGGCCGTGTTCGAGGAGATGTCGGTCAAGCAGAAGGTGTTCGCGGAGGTCGAGGCGGTCGCCCCGGCGCACGCGATCCTCGCCACCAACACCTCCTCGCTGTCGGTCTCGGAGATGGCTTCCAAGCTCAAGCACCCCGAGCGCGTGGTCGGCTTCCACTTCTTCAACCCGGTCGCGATCCTGCCGCTGCTGGAGATCGTCCGCGGTGAGCAGACCGACGACGCCTCGCTGGCCACGGCCTTCGGTGTCGCCAAGAAGCTGAAGAAGACCGCGGTCCTCACCAAGGACGCCCCGGCGTTCGTCGTGAACCGCATTCTGACCCGCTTCATGGGCGAGATCCAGAACGTCATCGACGAGGGCACCCCGGTGGCCACGGCGGAGAAGGCCATCGAGCCGCTCGGCCTGCCGATGTCCCCGCTGGTGCTGCTGGAGCTGGTCGGCCCGGCGATCGGCCTGCACGTCTCCGAGACCCTGAACCGCGCCTTCCCGGAGCGCTTCACCGTCTCCCCCAACCTCAAGCGCGTGGTCGAGGCCGGCAAGCGGGGCTTCTACGTCTACACCGCCGAGAACGGCTTCAAGCCGGAGCTGGACCCCGAGGTCGCCGCTCTCCTGGTCCAGGGCGACTCCGTCCTGACCGAGGAGCAGGTCCGGGACCGCGTCCTGGACGCGGTGGCGCAGGAGATCGGCCTGATGCTGGAGGAGGGTGTCGTGGCCGAGGCCCAGGACATCGACCTCTGCCTCATCACGGGCGCCGGCTGGCCCTTCCACCTGGGCGGCGTCACGCCGTACCTGGACCGTGAGGGCGTCTCGGAGCGGGTGAACGGCAAGAAGTTCCTCGCCCCCGGCATCGCGAGCGTCCCGGCGTAACGTCCGGACGACGGACGACGGACGACCGTTACGGCGAAGCCCCTCCGCACCTGGTGCGGAGGGGCTTCGCCGTGTGGTGCGCGTCAGCGGCGGAGGAACCGCTTGCCCTTGACCAGCCGCTCGGCGGCCGGCGAGTTCGGGTTGAGGCGGAGCGCCTCCCGGCCGGCCAGCTGCCGCAGTTCGGTGCCGCGTTTGCCCATCCGGGCGGCGGTCTCGCCGATCCGCAGCCAGGTCAGGGCCCGTTCGCTGCCCTCGGCGTTCCTGACCGCCTTCTCCAGGTGCTCCTCGGCCAGGTCCAGCTCGCCGCTGCGGATGCGCAGTTGGGCCATGCCGATGAGGACGTCGAAGTGCTCGCGCTCGGCGAGCAGCTTCGTACCGACCTGCAGGGCGCCCTCGTCGTCCCCGTCCTCCAGCAGGGAGGCGAACCCGGCGAGCGAGACCTCGATGACCGGAACCTCGAACTGCATGCCCCGGGTGGGCATGAACCGCATCCGGCGGCCCCGCAGGGTCTTCTTGGTCGGCGGCCCCGGCAGGTCCAGCTTGTCCCGGGTCTTGTCGTTGAAGTGCATGCCCAGCTCGGGGCGTTGCTCCCACACCGGAACGGCCGCGGCGATGTACTGCTCGGCGACCGGGCGGAGGAAGGAGTACCGCTTGGGCTGCATGCAGAACCCGACGGTGCAGACGTACGCGGCCAGTTCACCCGTCACATAGGCGGCGTCCAGGACGCGGTCGGCCATCCCGCCGCCCGGGGCCTCGAGGTCGGGCAGCAGGGCGTGGGTGATGGTGACGGGGATGCGGTTGCTGTTCTCGTACGGCCGCATCCGCCGGATGACCTCCAGCGAGCCGATCTGCCCGACCGGGATCCCGTACAGCGAGCGGGCGGTGAACAGGCCGGTGGAGAAACAGCCGATGACGAACCGGGGCTTCAGGTACTCGAAGAGGGTCTCGGCCAGGACGGGGGCGTCGACCACCAGGAAGTCCACGCCGGCCTGCTGCGCCGCCAGGGCGAGGGTGTCGGCCAGGTTGGAGGGGGCGCTCGGGTGCGGTTTGAAGATGACCGAGCGGAAGCCCATGCCCACGGCGGCCTGGAACATCCGCAGGTGGAGCTGCTCCTCCTCGTCCTCCGAGAGGATCTTGAGGGCGGAGAGGTACTGGCCCAGCAGGACGGCGGTCTCCTGCCCGTGTTGCAGCATGTGCGGGGGGATCGCCGCGTCGAGCAGCGGGCGGCACTCCCGGGTGAGCTCCGACAGGAGCCCGAGCACGGCGCGGGTGTCCACGGGCTGCGAGGGGATCCGGTACTCCGTCAGGAGCATGGGGACCAGCTGCGGGATGAGGTCCAGGTAGAGCACCCGGGAGATCCGGGCGTGGAGGTCGCGGTGCAGGTCGTTGCGGGTGGGGCCGTAGCTCATCACCCCGTCCGCGTAGACGGTGACCGTGGCGTCGGAGAAGATCTGGCAGAGCGCCTGGGCCGGCTTGACCTGGATGGACTCGACGATGAGTTCGAGCGGGCCGGGGGCCAGGCGGATCTTCTCCCCGAGCAGGGTGCGCCACAGCAGGAGGTCCTCGCCCCGGGGCCCCCACATCGAGGGGTGATAGGGGGCGATGAGCTCGTTCCAGTACACGATCCGGGTGAAGCGGGAGACCACGGATTCGGCTCCGTGCATCCGGTGCAGCGGAGTCGCCACTTCCGGAATGTCCACGTTGTTGCACACGAGCAGGATGCGCTCGCGTCCGCCCGGCGGTCCGAACTGGCCGGCATCGATGGCGGCGGCCACCGTCATCGCGCCGTAGAGGGTGGAAGCGGCAAATATCTGTGTCATGACGCGGCAGCACCCAGAACGGTCGAAAGCAGCGATCGCAGTTTCTTCACCCGGCGTGCGTCCATGCCGTCCAGGGTTCCCTCGAGCACGTCCCGGGGGCTCTCCACCAGGACCCGGGCGCTGCGCTCCATGAGCAGTGAGCGGGTGTATTCGTCATAGGTGTCGGCGCGGTCCAGGTGGATGCAGATCATTGCGCAGAGCGTCCGCATGGCCTTGAACGACAGTTCATATCCGCGCGGATGTCCCGATATCTCCTGGAACACCTTCCGGTAGCACACGATGAAATCGAGCTGGCGCTCGTCGGGAATCCTCGTGAGCGAGCCGGCCACATCGCGGCGGTAGAAGACGCCGAACAGATCGACGACACCGAAGGAGCGGGCCCTCAGATGCAGGCGCCACATCCAGTGGCGGTCCTCGGCGGTGCGCAGGGTCTCGTCGAAGTACAGGCCGTCGAAGGAGAGCAGGCGCTCGCGGTCGTAGATTCCGGCCCACACCAGCGGGTAGTCGACGATGGACGAGGCATCAACCGGAAGGATATAGTCCGCCGGGTCCAGCCTCATGGCCCGAGGAGAGACGGGACACTTGGCTATCTCGCGCTTCCTGCCGAAGACCTTGACATGTCCGGTGCGAAGGAAGTCGACGCCCGACTGACCGATCCAGCTCACCAGCTGTGAGAGGTATCCGGGTCCGTACCAGTCATCCCCGTCGAGAAACGTGACATAACGTCCACGGGCGGCGGCGAGTCCGCGGTTCCGGGTGGCCGAGATCCCCATGTTCTGCTGATTGGGGATCAGGACCGCACCCGGAATGGACGGCAGCATCTGCTGAATGATTTCCAGGGTCCCATCGGTGGAGCAGTCGTCCACGATGATGAACTCGAAATCCTCTCTCGCATTCAGCGCCAGGGACTTAAGTGTTGTCCGACAGTAGTCGCGGACATTGCACATCGGAACAATCACCGACAACGTAACCATCAGTAACACTCACCTTCTTCCATTCACTGACACACCTTCACCGACCTGCGACGGCACGGGCACCGTATGTACACAGGTCCCACACAATCGGCAATCCCGCCGAACATCATGGCAGAACCGCCCGGTTGCCCCTCCGATTCCCGGGCGCCCGCCGCACCACTATGCCGATTTGTAGTGTCCCGGTCAGGATGTACAGTGTTCCGGACCGCGGGGGCAATCCGGCCGGGCCAGCGTGCCGGAAGCGCAGCCACCGGGGCCGCTGGAGGCGTGTCGACAGGTTCACACGCCGTTTCCAGTCGCGACCCTTGTGTCCGCTTTTCCCCCCACGAGCCAGGAGTCACAGTGCGCATCCACGTACTTGCAGACTCCGACACCCGCTGGAAATGGGGAGCCGGCCTCGCCATCGGCATGGCCCCGCACGGCCAGGTCCACGCGCACATGCTGCGTGGTCGATCCACCCCCACCGCACGGCAGTTGGCCGAGGTGGGGATCACACCCGCCGCCATCTCCGAGTCCACGCTCCCCGAGTTCGCCACGGCGCCGGAGCTGGACCAAGCGGACGTGATCATCCTCGGTACGGTGGGCGGAGCGACCCACGCGGCTTTGCACGCACTCGCCTACCGTTTCCAAGGGCAATGGCAGCGCCCCATCCTGATGACCGGTTATGTCGGTGTGGTGTACGAAAAGGTAACCGACGGCCTGCTGTTGCGTGCCGGCGCCGATATCGTGCTCGCGAACAGCCCTTTCGACGCACGCCGTTTCCGCGAAACATACATCCCCCTGGGCATTCCCGGATCGAGCATCGTGCAGACCGCCCTGCCGTTCCTGGACCACCGGCCGTACGATATGAACCGGGTCAATGCCCGGCACCCCTACACCGTGTGTTTTGCGGTGCAGCCGTCCGTGCCCGAGGACCGAAAAGGCCGCACCTATATGCTGCGCCGAGCGATCGAGCACGCCCGGCTCCGCCCGGGCCGCGATGTCCTCATCAAACTCCGCAGCAAACCGGGCGAGGCGACCACCCACGTGGAGACGCACCACTACCAGGTGCTCGCCCAGCAGATGGAAGAATCCCTGCCGCCCAATCTGCATTTCGTCTACGGCAACATGTCCGACACGCTGGACCGGACCGATCTCCTGGTGACGGTGAGTTCGACCGCCGCGCTGGAATCAATGCACCGCGGAATGCCGACCGCCATTCTGAGCGATCTCGGAGTCCGGGAAATCCACGGAAACCACTATTTCGTGGGCTCCGGCTGCGTCACCGACTGGGAGGCCATCGACCAGGGGGCCGCGCCGATGGCCCACGAGTCCTGGACCCGGGACCAGGGCATCCGCGCCACCGACCCGTTCGGCGAACTCCGGGCCCGGGTCGCCGAGCTGAGCGGGCAGCCCCTGCCGCCCATCACCCCGTACTACACCGCCGAAAGCGCACCCGAGTACGTCGCCACCCTGCTCGGCAGGCGCGGCGTGAACCTCGACGGCTCCCCCGGACAGCTGCCGGGCCGCCGGTCGAGCAGCGCCGTGCGCCGGACCTCGCGCCGGCTCATGAAAGGCGCCTATCAGTTCGGCGTCCAGCGGGTCGCTCCGAAGATCCAGCAGTGGGGCGGCGTCTAGCCCGTGCCCATGCCCATGCCCGTGTCCGAGCCCGTCCCCGCTCTTCCCGTCACTCTTCCCTGGAGACCTCTG
Organism: Streptomyces venezuelae; assembly: GCF_008642295.1. Classification (GTDB taxonomy): domain Bacteria; phylum Actinomycetota; class Actinomycetes; order Streptomycetales; family Streptomycetaceae; genus Streptomyces; species Streptomyces venezuelae_C. Next base: position 1,666,995 of record NZ_CP029190.1, read on the forward strand.
TGAACACGGCCGTCCGGCAGGCCTCGTCCGCCGTCACCGCTGTCATCCCCGCCCGCGGCGGATCCAAGGGCATACCCGGCAAGAACGTCACACCGATCGGCGGGGTCCCGCTGGTCGCCCGGGCCGTCCGCGCCTGCCTGGCCGCCGAGCACATCACCCGTACTGTGGTGACCACGGACGACCCGGACATCGCCGAGGCCGCCCGCGCCGCCGGTGCCGAGGTGGTCGACCGCCCGGCCGAGCTCGCCTCCGACGTGTCCTCCAGCGAATCGGCCCTGCTGCACGCGCTGGACACCCTGGAGGAGCGGCACGGCGAGCCCGTCGGGGTACTCGTCTTCGTCCAGTGCACCAGCCCGTTCATCACCACCGACGAGGTGGACCGGACGGTCCTGGCCCTCACCCGCGACGGCGCCGACTCCGCCTTCACCGCGGTCCCGTTCCACGGTTTCGTCTGGCGCACCGAGCCGGACGGAGCTCCGGCGGGACACGGCGCCGACGGGGTCAACCACGACAAGGCCGTCCGCCAGCGCCGCCAGGACCGGCACCCGGAGTACCTGGAGACCGGCACCGTCTACGCGATGCGCGCCGCGGGCTTCCGCGAGCACGGCCACCGCTTCTTCGGCCGCACCCAGCTGGTCCCCACCGCCCCCGAGCGGGCCATCGAGATCGACGAGCCCGGCGACCTCGACCGGGCCCGCGCCCTGGCTCCGCTGCTGGACGCGGCGGACCGGCCGGGCATGACGTGAACGACCTCCTCCCCTGCTTCAGGCGCGCGGTACGCGAACGCGCGCTTCTGTCGCGCCGGCCCACGGAGGGCACGGCGCCGTGCGAGAGATCGCCGAATGGATCCTTGGAAAGGAACTCTGAACCGTGGTGCACAGCAACCGCATCCGCCAGGTCGGCACCAAGCAGGTGGGCCCGGGGCTGCCCACCTATGTCATCGGTGAGATCGGCATCAACCACAACGGCGACCTGGCCAACGCCATCGCCCTCATAGACGCCGCCGCCAACGCCGGCTGCGACGCCGTGAAGTTCCAGAAGCGCACCCCGGAGATCTGCACCCCGCGCGACCAGTGGGACATCGAGCGCGACACCCCCTGGGGCCGGATGACCTACATCGACTACCGCCACCGCGTCGAGTTCGGCGAGGACGAGTACCGCGCCATCGACGAGCACTGCAAGCAGCGCGGCATCGACTGGTTCGCCTCCCCGTGGGACACCGAGGCCGTCGCCTTCCTGGAGAAGTTCGACGTCCCGTGCCACAAGGTGGCCTCCGCCTCCCTCACCGACGACGAACTGCTGCGCGCCCTGCGCGCCACCGGCAAGCCGGTCATCCTCTCCACCGGCATGTCCACCCCCGAGCAGATCCGCCACGCGGTCGAGGTCCTGGGCAGCGAGAACACCATCCTCCTGCACGCCACCTCCACCTACCCGGCGGTGACCGGAGAGCTCAACCTGCGCGTCATCCACTCGCTGGAGGCCGCGTACCCCAACATCCCGATCGGCTACTCCGGCCACGAGATCGGCCTCCAGACCACCGTCGCCGCCGTCGCCATGGGCGCCACCGTGGTCGAGCGCCACATCACCCTCGACCGCGCCATGTGGGGCTCCGACCAGGCCGCCTCCGTGGAGCCGGGCGGCCTGCAGCGCCTGGTCCGCGACATCCGTGTCATCGAGGAGGCCAAGGGCGACGGCATCAAGAAGGTCTACGAGTCCGAGCTCGGCCCCATGAAGAAGCTCCGCCGCGTCCAGGGCGTCATCGCGGGCAAGTGACGAACCGTCGATGACCGAGACCCTCGCCCTGGTGGAGAGCCCTGCTCAACTGCTCAACGTGCTCGAGTGGGCCCATGTCCACCCGGGCGAGGCGTCTTCCCTCGGTATCGCCGTCCTGCAGCCCACCGACCGGCACTCCCGTGAGCAGGTGCGGCGGCTGTGCAGGTTCGCCTCCCAGGCCCGGCTGGTCTGGCGGCGCTACGAGGTGCGGTCCGGGGCGGTGAGCCGGGCCCACACCCTGCTCCGGCTCGGCCGCTCCGTCTCCGGCGCCCAGCGGCTGGTGATCGGCGACCTGTTCTCCCGTACCGTGCAGGCCCTGCTGCCCTTCTCCAAGGCGCGCGAGGTGGTGGTCGTCGACGACGGCACCGCCACCACGGAGCTGGTGACCCTGCTGACCCAGGGCCAGAGCCTCAGCCGCTGGCACCAGGGCGAGGCGCCCAGGAAGTCCGACGGCAAGGGCGGTTCGGTCGGCCGCTGGCTGTCCCGGGACACCCTGGAGCGGTTCGCCTTCTTCACCTGCATGCCGGTGAGCCCGCCGCCCGGCGCCCTGGTGGTGCCCAACGAGTACCGCTGGACCCGGGAGGCCTTCGGCCCGGTCCGGGTGCACGGCGGCGCCGATCTGGCCGGCAGCTCGCTGGTGGAGACGGGCATCATCGACCGGCAGCACTACCTGGAGGCGATCGGCTGGATCGCCCGGTCCCGCGGCGCCCAGCGCTATCTGGCGCACCGCCGCGAAAGCCCGGAAAAACTACGGGAGATCGCAGCCAGGACCGGGATGGAGATCCTCCACCCCGAGCTCCCCATGGAGGTGATGGCCCGGGTGGAGCCCATCGGGCACACCGTCCTGACCTTCGCCTCCACCATCGCCTACACACTGCCGATCGTGCTGCAGGACTCCCCGGTCCGGGTGGAGCTGTGCGAGATCGACGACACCTGGATCACCGAGGGCACCGCGGCCCGTTCGGTGGACTTCCTCCGGAAGATCTCCACCCTGGCCGTGGACCGGCACGGCCTGGCGAAGGTGCCGCCTCAGCGGAGCCTTCCGCCCGCGCGGAACGCGTAGTCCCCGCGGGGCTCAGTACCGCGTCCACCGGCCCAGCGACAGGCCCATGTTGTCCTTCTGCCGGGTCACGAGCAGCTCGCCCGAACCGCTGATCGCGGCGATCACGATCCTGCCGTGCGCATCGACGGTCAGGCCGGGCGAGCCCACCGAGTCCTCGCCGGTCTCGGTCCACCACAGGCCGGCCGCCTCGTTCTCGGTCGGATAGGCGGCGAGCGCGGTCCGGCCGTTCAGGCCCCGGTAGGCGAGGACCGTGCAGTCGTAGCCGTCGACGAAGGCCCGGGTGCCGGCGACCGCACCGTGTGCGGGGCCGCCGCCGAGCGCCATCACGCCGACCCCGGCGCGGTAGGCGCAGACGCCGCGGCCGTCGGCCAGGTGCCAGTAGTACGTGACCCGGTCAGGAGCCGTCTCCACACCGCAGCCGGAGCCCGGTTGGGCGAGGAACGGCAGGTCTTCCGCCTTGTCGACCGAACCGCCCGGCTCGGACTGGGTCCACAGGCTCACCCGCTTCTCGGCCGGGGCGAGGAGCGAGACCCGGCCGCCGAACGTCGCGAACCCGGTGGAGCCGTCAAGGGTTCCGCTGCCCTTGATATCGGCCCATTTGCTCCACTTGCCGTTCCCGTCCTGCCGACGGCAGTGGACTCCCTTGCCGAAGTTCCGTACGAAGACGTGCAGTCCGCCGTGCCCGTCGACGGCCGCGCTCGGGGCGCCCGCGGTGCGGGCCATGTCCTCGTTCTGGTAGAGGCTGCCCAGCGAGGCCCAGGGTCCCAGCGGCCGGCCCGTCTGGTACTGCATCGCATGGTGGAAGGTGATCTGCTCCCGGCCGTCCACGATCCGGCTGCGCCGGCCGACGAAGTGCACGTAGCCGTCCTGCCCTTGGGCCAGGCAGAGGTGGGTCAGATCAGGGGCCGGGAAGAAGTCGGGGCCGGTCCACCCGGGGCCGCCGGGAACGCTCTCGGTCCAGCGCACCAGCCCGCCCTCGGCGCTCGCGTACGCGCTCAGCCGGCCGTCCCTGCCCGCGAGGATCCAGGATCCGGAGGCCGGGCCCAGGACGGCGGCGCTTCGTTCGGGAACGGCGTCCGCCTGGCCCGCGCGGGCCACCTGCTTGTGGGACCTGCGCGCGGATCGCGTAGCCATGAGCCGAAGCAGCCTTCCCACATCATCAGATGAACGGAGTTGAGCATACCCCGGCTCTTTACTCGCTCAAGAGTGCGTTTATGTTATAGGCCGCGTGCCCTCTCTCATCAGTGCGGAAGGACCGGTCCCCGGGAATGACTGCAGACACTTCAGGTTCGACGACTCCGCCGGAGGGCCGCGCCGGGCGGCGCCGGAGCACCACCCGCACGCGGACCCGGGGCCAGAAGATCCGCCGGGTCCTGCTGTGGAGCCTGCTGGCCGTGGTGGTCGCGCTCGGCGGCGGAGCCTGGTGGACGTACAACCACCTCAACGGCAACATCCAGAGCGTGGACCTGGACCAGGCCATCGGTGACAACCGCCCGCAGAAGGTGGTGACCGGGGCCCAGAACATCCTGGTGATCGGTTCCGACTCGCGGGCCGGGGACAACGGCGAGCTGGACGGCGGCCAGGTGAGCGGCGCCCGCTCGGACACCACCCTGCTGATGCACATACCCGCCGGCGGGACCAAGGCCACCGCCATCAGCATCCCCCGCGACACCCTGATCACCCGGCCGGACTGCAAGGACGAGAACGGCAGGACGATCCCCGGCCAGAAGCGCACGATGATCAACAGCGTGCTGGGCACCGGCGGTCCGGCCTGTGTGGTCAAGACCGTGGAGCAGCTGTCCGGAGTCCGCGTGGACCACTTCGTCCAGGTGGACTTCGCCGGGTTCAAGGGCCTGGTCGACGCGCTGGGCGGGGTCACCGTCACCCTCGACCAGCCGATCAAGGGCTCCAAGGGCGGCATCACCCTGGACGCCGGGGAGCACCGGCTCAACGGCACCGACTCGCTGAAGTTCGTCCGGACCCGCAAGGGTTACGCGGACGGCAGCGACCTCGGCCGCATCGGTCTCCAGCAGAAGTTCATGACCGCGATGCTGGCCGAGATCAAGAAGCAGGACGCCCTCGGCAACCCGGCCCGCCTCTACAAGCTCGCCGACGCCGGCACCAAGTCGCTGACCACCGACTCCGAACTGGGCTCGCTCACCAAGCTCTCGGACTTCGCCAAGAGCATGAAGGGCGTGGACCCGCAGACGATGGAGACCATCATGCTCCCGGTGGCGTACGACAAGATCGACCCGAACCGGGTGATCGTCGCCGAGCCGCAGGCCACCCAGCTGTGGGAGGCCCTGCGCAAGGACGAGAAGATCCCCGCCTCCGCGAAGAAGTCCCCGGCCAAGGCCGGCTGACGCAGCCTCCGCACGCACCGGACGGCCGGGCCCCGCTCCTGGGGCCCGGCCGTTTCGCGTGCTCAGCTCGGCGGCTGCTTCGGGGTGGTGGTGACGTTCCCGCGGGGCCCTTCGAGCCCCAGGCCCAGCCGGCTGTGCCGGCGGCCGTACAGGTAGTAGACGACGATGCCGACGACCATCCAGATCCCGAACCGCAGCCAGGTGTCGGCCGGCAGGTTGAGCATCAGCCACAGGGAGGCGGCGATCGAGACGATCGGGAGCACCGGTACCCACGGGGTGCGGAAGGAGCGGTGCAGGTCCGGGCGGGTCCGGCGGAGGATGATCACGCCGAGTGCGACGACCACGAACGCGAACAGGGTGCCGATGTTCACCAGCTCCGCGAGCTTCTCCAGGCTGGTGAAGCCGGCGAGGAAGGCGATGGCCACGCCGAGCAGGATGGTCGCGCGGTACGGGGTGCGGAACTTCGGGTGGGTGACGGAGAAGAAGCGCGGCAGCAGGCCGTCACGGCTCATCGCGAAGAACACCCGGGTCTGGCCGAGCAGCAGGATCATACTGACCGTGATCAGGCCGACGGCGGCGCCGAGACTGATGGCCCCGGCGAAGAACGGCTGGTTCACGGACTTGAAGGCCTCGGCGAGCGGGGCGGTCGGCGACATCTGCGTGTAGTGCTGCATACCGGTGACGACCAGGGTCACGGCGACGTAGAGCAGGGTGCAGACGAACAGCGAGCCCAGGATGCCGCGGGGCATGTCCCGCTGCGGGTTCCTGGTCTCCTCGGCCGCCGTCGCCACGACATCGAAGCCGATGAAGGCGAAGAACACCAGGGCGGCTGCGGTGAAGATGCCCATGACGCCGAAGTTGGTGGGTTCGTAGCCGAACATCAGCTGGACCAGCGGGGCGTGCCAGCCGCTGACGGACTCCGCCTGCGGCTGGGCCGGCGGGATGAACGGCGAGTAGTTCTCGGCCTTGATGAAGAACAGTCCGGCGACGATGACCAGCAGCACCACGGTCACCTTGATGGCGACCACGATCGCGGTGATCCGGGCCGAGAGCTTCGTCCCGACGACCAGGATCGCGGTCAGCGCCAGGACCAGGAGGAAGGCCAGCAGGTCGAAGGAACCGCCGGCATCGGGTCCGGCCAGCGCGGTGGGCAGCTCCCAGCCGAGGTTGGTCTCCATCAGATGGCGTACGTACCCGGACCAGCCGACCGCCACCACCGCGGTGCCGAGGGCGAACTCCAGCACCAGGTCCCAGCCGATGATCCAGGCGGGCAGCTCGCCGATCGAGGCGTAGCTGAAGGTGTACGCCGATCCGGCCACCGGCACCGTCGAGGCGAACTCGGCGTAGCAGAGGGCCGCGAGGCCGCAGACGACACCCGCGGCCACGAAGGACAGGGCGGTGGCGGGACCGGCGTTGTTCCGGGCCGCAATGCCCGTCAGCACGAAGATGCCGGTGCCGATGATGACGCCGACACCGAAGATCATGAGGTCCCAGGCGGAGAGGGATTTCCGCAACTGGTGCTCGGGTTCCTCCGTGTCGCGGATGGACTGTTCCACCGATTTCGTGCGGAAGGAACTGTTCAGATTCGCACTCACGGGCACACCTCCGAACGGGCCCCCACGGCGTGAGGGGGGTGCCGGCACGCACGGCCGGGCGGATCACCCCCTCAAGGATGTTCCTCCCCGCCGGGGACCTGCAACAGGAAGGACCCCCATCGGCCGTCATCCGCACGGCGGCGCACCGCATGCCGCCGAGCGCCCGGCGGTCCAGGCTGCGGGCAAGGCCGCCATCACCGCACAGACGAGGACCGAGCCATGTCCCACCACCGGCGCCACCGGCGCATCGGCGTCATCACCGGATCGGCACTGCTGCTGCTGACCGCCACGGCCTGCTCGGGCCTGGGCAGGACCACCGTCGGCACGCTCTCCTTCCGCGCCCACGACTCGCCCGCCGAGCTGGTCTACTCGAACACCCTGGTCCGGGGGTGCCACCGGATCGCCCTCCCGCGCGGCGCCGCCCATGTGCACAACAACACCCTGGTCGACATCGTGCTGTACCGGACGGAGAACTGCCGGCACACGGACAAGGCCGACGGGATCTACGTGGCCACCAGCCTGTCGAACGTGACCGCACCGCACAGCCTGCCCTGGCGCAGCTTCACCGTCGTCGGCAGCTGACCGGCGCGGTCGACCGGCCGCCGCACGGCAAAGGCGCGGCCGGGACCCGTCGGAACGGGTCCCGGCCGCGCCTGTTGCGGTCACCGCATCAGTCGACCGCGGCGGCCGGCTCGCTCTCGTAGCGGCCGTCCAGCTTGGCGACCAGGCCGGTGACCTGGCGGGCGATGTCCGGGGCGGTCAGCCCGATTTCGGCCAGGATCTCCTTGCGGAGGGCGTGGTCGAGGAAGCGCTGCGGAATTCCGAAGTCGCGCAGCGGTACGTCGACGCCCGCGTCCCGCAGGGCCTGCGAGACGGCCGCGCCCACGCCGCCGGTACGGCCGTTGTCCTCGACGGTGACGACCACCCGGTGGCGCTCGGCCAGCGGGGCGAGCGCCTCGTCCACCGGCTTGACCCAGCGCGGGTCGACCACGGTGGCGGAGATGCCCTGCTTGTCGAGCAGGTCGGCGATCTCCAGGCACATCGGGGCGAGCGCGCCGACCGAGACGATCAGCACGTCCGGCTGCCGGACCTCGGGGGCCGGGGCGCGGAGCAGGTCCATGCCGCCGATCCGGCCGATGGCGGGCACGGCCGGGCCGACCACGCCCTTGGAGAAGCGGACCACGGTCGGGGCGTCCTTGACCTCGACGGCCTCGCGGAGCTGGGCGCGCAGCTGCTCGGCGTCGCGCGGGGCGGCCAGCCGCAGGCCGGGGACGACCTGGAGGATGGACATGTCCCACATGCCGTTGTGGGAGGCGCCGTCGTCGCCGGTGACCCCGGCCCGGTCCAGGACGAAGGTGACCCCGCACTTGTGCAGGGCCACGTCCATCAGGACCTGGTCGAAGGCGCGGTTGAGGAAGGTGGCGTAGACGGCGAAGACCGGGTGGACCCCGCCGGTGGCCAGGCCCGCGGCGGAAGTGGCGCCGTGCTGCTCGGCGATGCCGACGTCGTAGATCCGGTCCGGGAAGGCCTCGGCGAACTTGTTGAGGCCGACCGGGTGGAGCATGGCGGCGGTGATGCCGACCACGTCCGGGCGGTCGTGGCCGATCTTGACCATTTCGTCGGCGAAGACCGAGGTCCAGCTGGCGGCGGCGGTCTTGACGGGCAGACCGGTGTCCGGGTGGATGACGCCGACCGCGTGGAAGCGGTCCGCCTCGTGCTCCAGGGCCGGGGTGTAGCCGCGGCCCTTCTGGGTGAGGCAGTGGACGATGACCGGGCCGCTGAAGCGCTTGGCGCGGGTGAGGGCGGACTCCAGGGCCTCGAGGTCGTGCCCGTCGATGGGGCCGATGTACTTCAGGCCCAGGTCCTCGAACATGCCCTGGGGGGCGATGAAGTCCTTGAGGCCCTTCTTGGCCCCGTGCAGGGTCTCGTAGAGCGGCTTGCCCACGACCGGGGTGCGCTCCAGCAGATCCTTGCCGCGGGCCAGGAAGCGCTCGTAGCCGTCGGTGGTGCGCAGGGTGGCCAGGTGGTCGGCGAGGCCGCCGATGGTGGGGCCGTAGCTGCGCTCGTTGTCGTTGACGACGATGACCAGCGGGCGGTCCTTGGCGGCGGCGATGTTGTTCAGCGCCTCCCAGGCCATACCGCCGGTGAGGGCGCCGTCGCCGATCACCGCGGCGACGTGGTGGTCCTCCCGGCCGAGCACCTGGTTGGCCTTGGCCAGGCCGTCGGCCCAGCCCAGCACGGTGGAGGCGTGCGAGTTCTCGATCACGTCGTGCTCGGACTCGGCGCGCGAGGGGTAGCCGGAGAGGCCGCCCTTGGTGCGCAGCCCGGTGAAGTCCTGGCGGCCGGTGAGCAGCTTGTGCACGTAGGCCTGGTGCCCGGTGTCGAAGAGGATCTTGTCCTTGGGGGACTCGAAGACCCGGTGCAGGGCGATCGTCAGTTCGACGACACCGAGGTTGGGGCCCAGGTGCCCGCCGGTCTTGGAGACCGCGTCGACGAGGAAGGACCTGATCTCCGCGGCCAGCTGGTTCAGCTGCTCCGGGCTGAGCCGGTCCAGATCGCGCGGTCCCTTGATGCGGGTCAGCAGCACCCGTGCCTCCTTGCAGTTGCTTGCTGGTCTGTCGAGTCTAATGTTCCGGCCGCGCGGTGCGTCATCGGGCCTTCGTCATATGTGCACATCCGCACGGGCCCACACCACACCTTCAGGTGGCCGGGCGCACGGATGTGCCCGGCACCACCCACGTTCAGGGGTGCCGGGCACAGGGACCGCGTCAGGGGTGTCTCAGGCGCGGCCTGCGGTCTTCTGCGTCTTGCGGGTGACCGAGTCGATCACCACGGTGGCCAGCAGCACCGCACCGGTGATCATGTACTGGATCGGTGTGGCGATGCCCTGCAGGGCGAGACCGTACTGGATCGAGGTGATGACCATGACACCGAGGAGGGCGTTCCAGGTCCGGCCCCGGCCGCCGAAGAGGCTGGTGCCGCCGATCACGGCCGCCGCGATCACGTTCATCAGCAGGTCGCCGGCGCCGGCGCTCTGGTTGGCCGCCGCGATCTTGGAGGCCCAGAAGAGGCCGCCGATCGCCGCGAAGGTGCCCGCGATGGCGAAGACCGAGATGCGGATCAGGTCCACGTTGATGCCGGCCCGCCGGGAGGCCTCGACGCTGCCGCCCAGGGCGAACACCTTGCGGCCGAAGCCGGTGCGGCGGAGCAGGAAGTCGGTGCCGACCAGGACCAGCACGAAGAGCAGCACCGCGAGCGGCATGCCCTTGTACTGGTTGAACACGGCGGCGGCGCCGAAGGCCACCGCGGCGAGCAGCCCGGTGCGGAGCAGGATCTCGCTCAGCGGCCGGAAGGGCACGCCGGCCTCGGCCCGGCGCCGGGCGTCCAGGAAGGAGCCCCCGAAGTACACCGCGACGGCCACCGCGGCCAGCCCGTAGGCGGCGGCGACATCGGAGAAGTAGTACGTGGTGAGCTTGCCGACCACGCCCTCGGAGTCGAGGTTGATGGTGCCGTTGCTGCCGAGCAGCTGGAGCATGAATCCGGACCAGAACAGCAGGCCCGAAAGGGTGACGGCGAAGGCCGGGGCGCCGATCTTGGCGAAGAAGAAGCCGTGGATGGCGCCGATCAGGGCACCGCCCGCGATGGCGGCGAGCACCGCCAGCCATTCGTTCACGCCGTGGGTGACGGCGAGGACGGCGACGATCGCGCCGGAGACTCCGCTGACCGAGCCGACCGAGAGGTCGATCTCGCCGAGCAGCAGCACGAAGATGATGCCGACGGCCATCATGCCGGTGGCGACCATCGTGACCGCGATGTTGTTGATGTTCTCGGCGGAGAGGAAGTTCGCGTTCAGGCTCTGGAAGATGGCGCAGATGACCACCAGGCCGATGACGACCGGCAGCGAGCCGAGGTCGCCGGCGCGGAGCTTGCGCCTGAACTCGCCGAGGTAGCCGGCCAGGCCCTGCTCGCGGACCAGCAGGCGCGGGTCGACGGCCGGGATGGCGTCTCCGGCGGCGGCCGGGTTGACGACCTCGTGGTCCGCCTTGGCGACCGGGGCCGCCGGGGCGTGGGCGGTCTTCGCCGTGTTGTCGGTGCTCACTTGCGAGCCTCCCCGGTGCGGGCCGCCCGGCGGGTCACGGCGTTGTCCGTGGCGCCCGTGATGGCGGAGATGATCTCTTCCTGCGAGGTGTCGGCGACATTGAAGACACCGTTGTTGCGGCCCAGCCGCAGGACCGCCACCTTGTCGGCGACGGCCTTCACATCGGCCATGTTGTGGCTGATGAGGATGACGGCGTGGCCGCGCTCGCGCAGCCGCTCGACCAGGTCGAGGACCTGGGCGGTCTGCTCGACGCCGAGGGCCGCGGTGGGCTCGTCGAGGATGACCAGCCGGGGGTCGCCGAGCATGGAGCGGGCGATCGCCACGGTCTGGCGCTGGCCGCCGGAGAGCGAGGCGATGGGGATGCGGACGCTCGGGATGCGGATGGAGAGGGTGGTGAGCAGCTCGCGGGCGCGCCGCTCCATCTCCACCTCGTCGAGGATGCCGCGGCGCTTGAGCTCGCGGCCGAGGAAGAGGTTGCCGACCACGTCGATGTTGTCGCAGAGCGCGAGGTCCTGGTAGACCGTCGCAATGCCCAGGTTCTGGGCGTCGTGGGGCTTGCTGATGGAGACCGGGCGGCCGTCCCACTCGATGACCCCGTCATCGATGGGGTGGACTCCGGCGATCGTCTTGACGAGCGTCGACTTGCCGGCGCCGTTGTCGCCGACCAGGGCGACCACCTCACCGGAATGGATCTCGAGTTCTACGTCGGTGAGGGCCTGGACGGCACCGAATCGCTTCGAGACCCCTCGCAACGCCAGCACGGGCGCAGCGGACACGTGAATCATCTCCTTCGCCGCCTGACCGGCGGGGATGCCTTGCATTTACGTTTCTGCCCGGCGCCCCGCGGGTGGCGGGGGGGATGAGGGGCGGGGCGCCGGGCAGGTGTGCGGGCCCTCCTCCCGAAGGGGAGGGCGGCGGCGGCTACTTGAGGCCGGCGGCGTCGCAGGCGGCCTTGTACTTGTCGGTGCAGATCTCGGCGACCGAGTAGACGTTGTCGCGCACCACGGTGTCGGCGATGTTGGCCTTGGTCAGCGATACCACCGGGATCAGCACGGACGGAACGCCCTTGGTGGTGGGGCTGTCCACGGTGGACTGGGCGATCGTCTTGATGTCCTCGTTCTTGGCGAGGGCGACGGCCAGCTTCGCGGCGGCTTCGGCCTCCGGCGCGTACGGCTTGTAGACGCTCATGAACTGCTCGCCCGCCACGATCCGCTGGACACCGGCGAGTTCCGCGTCCTGGCCGGTGACCGGGGGCAGCGGGTCGACGCCGGCCGCCTTGAGGGCGGTGATGATGCCGCCGGCCATGCCGTCGTTGGCGGAGTAGACGCCGACGATCTTGTCCTTGCCGAGGGCCGAAATCGCCGCCGCCATGTTGGTGTTGGCGTTCTCCGGCTTCCATTCCTTGGTGTCGTACTCCTTGCCGACGGTGACCTTGCCGTCGAGCTGGGAGTGCGCGCCCTTCTTGAACAGCGCGGCGTTCGGGTCGGTGACCGAGCCGTTCATCATGACGATCTGGCCGGATTTGGCCTTGTCGCCCAGGGCTTCGAGCAGGGCCTTGCCCTGGACCTTGCCGACCTCTTCGTTGTCGAAGGAGGTGTAGGCGTCGATGGGACCCTCGGCGAGGCGGTCGTAGGCGACGACCGGGATACCGGCGTCCTTGGCCTTCTTGACCGCGCCGGCGATGGCCTTGGAGTCCACCGCGTCCACGATCAGGACGTTCACCTTGGCGGTGATCATCGTCTCGACCTGGGAGTTCTGCGTGGTCGCGTCCTGCTTGGCGTTGGCGTAGAGCACCTCGCCCTTGCCACCGGTGAGTTCGGCGACCTTCTTCTCTATCAGCGGCTTGTCGAACTTCTCGTAGCGCGCGGTCTGGTTCTCCGGCAGGAGCAGACCGACCTTGATCGCGTCACCCACGGGCGCTGCGGAGTCCTTCGGCTTGTCGCCGGCCTCCTTGGCGCTCCCGCAGGCGGCGAGCGAGGCAGCCATTGCGGTGGCGGCTACGGCGACGGCGGCTCTACGCATACGCGTGTTCATTTCCTGAACCTCCCTGACGAGGCCGCAACACCGCGGCCGAGGTGGATGTGAGTCAACCCCGGCCGCGATTTGCCGTCAAGGAGTGAATCCTTAACGAGATGACAACGGTGCCATCCGTTATCTAACTGAAGACAAGACCTGGGGAGCCTGCATCCCGCCGCCCCTGCCCAGCAAAAGCGTCGAATCGCCCATCTCGCTCAGTACGAGGGCCAACGCGCCGAGGACTTCGGCCCGTGCGCCCAGCGATCCCGTCAGCACCGACAACTGCCGGGCGGCGCTGGGAATCGCGTACCTCCCCACTGATTCACGGATGGGAGCCAGCACCAGTTCACCGGCATCCGCAAGCGATCCGCCCAGGACCACCCGGCTGGGGTTGAGCAGGTTGCACAGACTGGCCACCCCGCTGCCCACATGGCGGCCCACGTCCGTGATCACCCGGCGGCAGCCCGGATCGCCCTCCCGGGCCAGCTCGACCACGCGCTCCATGGTGAGTTCGGGCCCGTGGCTGCCCTGGAGCAGCGGCAGGACGTAGCGGGCGGCGGCGAAGGTCTCCAGGCAGCCCCGGTTGCCGCAGCGGCAGACCGGCCCGGACTCGTCCAGGGTGATGTGCCCGATCTCGCCCGCGGTGCCGCCCGGCCCCCGGTAGATCTGCCCGTTTATCACCAGCCCGGCGCCGACACCGCTGGCCACCTTGATGTACGCGAGGTCCTTGACCCCCCGGCCGCTCCCCCAGACCAGCTCGCCGAGCGCGCCGAGGTTGGCGTCGTTGTCGACGTACACCGGCACGCCCAGGCGCCGGGAGAGCTCCTCCCGGGGGTTGATGCCGGCCCAGCCCGGCAGGATGGCGGTGGAGCCGAGGGTCCCGGCTTCCACGTCGATCGGGCCGGGCACGCCGAGGCCTACCCCGATCACCTTCTCCCGGACCGTGCCGACGTCCTCGATCAGCCGTCCGACCAGGTGCTCCGCCCGGTCGAACCCGTCCACCCAGGAGGCGTCCACGTCCAGTGGCTCGGTCTCCTCGGCCAGCACCTGGTGCGCGAGGTTGCCGACCGCCACCCGGAGGTGGGTGTGGCCGAAGTCGACGCCGATCACGATGCCCGCGTCTCCGCTGAGCGAGACGCTGCGGGCCCGCCGGCCGCCGGCCGAGGTCGGCGTGACCTCCACGGTCCCGCCGTCCTTCAGCTCCCGGACGATATTGGAGACCGTGGCCGCCGACAGTCCGGTGGTACGGGCGATCTCCGCCTGGGTCAGCGAACCGGCGAGCCGGACGGCACGCACCACCCGCTCGAGATTCGCGCGGTGCAAGGACGACTGCGAACCCGGAGTCTCCACTACTGATCCACTCCTGCCATCTCTCCAACTTGTGAACCCTAAGTCGAGCCTGCGGCCCTCCAAAGGTCAAGAGGTCGCAGGAGCACGAATCGGCCACTTCAGGGACAGTGTCGGTCAAAAGTACGAGAGAAGGACGGCGGTGATCGTGTTACGGTCGCTGAGGCGCCGATCCTCTGCGGCCTTTTCCGGCCGGATCGCCCGCCCATTCGGTGACCGCACGAGGCAAGGAGGTGTTCGGGATGAGTCCCGATCGAAGTTCCTGCCGCGTGCCCGCCGCCTGATCGCCGTCCGCTGACGCCTCGCCGATCCGGCCGGCCGCTCGTTCACAGGTTCACCCCGCTCCTTCCGCATGCCCCGGTGCGCCCCGACGCCCGCGCCCACGGCCTGCTGCACACCCATGACCACTCTGCGTAACGGTGCGGCTTCGCGCTGCCCGGATGCGTACAGAGGAAGGCTTCGTCATGACCATGCTCACCCCCCGTACCCCCACCAAGCTCGCACCGCCGGGCCGGACCCGCCGCGAGCGCAAGGCCGCCGAACTGGAGGCCCGCACCCGGCTCGTCGCCGAGCTCCTCGCCGAGACCAGCGCCCGCTCGGGCGTTCAGGTCCTGCAGTCCGTCGACGCCTCGCACAACGGCCTCACCCGGAGCGAGGCCGCGCTGCGCCTGGAGCGCCACGGCCCCAATACGGTCGCCCGGGAGCGGGCGCCCCACTGGCTCGTGCAGCTGGGCAAGGCCTTCTGGAACCCCTTCATCGGGGTCCTGGTCTTCCTGGCCGCGATCATGTTCTGGCAGGACCCGGCGGACGAGGGCGTCATCATCCTCTCCGTGATGGTGGCGGTCAGCGGACTGCTGCGGTTCTGGCAGGAGCACCGCTCCGGCCGCGCCGCCGACGCGCTGAAGAAGCTGGTGACCACCACCTGCGCGGTGCAGCGCCGGGCCGGCAGCGGATCCCTGACCACCACCCTCGAGGTGCCGATGGACCAGGTGGTCCCCGGCGATGTGGTCAAGCTGGCCGCCGGCGACCTGATCCCGGCCGACCTGCGGCTCATCACCTCCAAGGACCTGATGGTCAGCCAGGCCGCGCTGTCCGGGGAGTCCCTGCCGGTCGCCAAGGCCGACCTGCCGCCCCGCTTCCCCGACGGGGCCCCCGCCGAGGACCTGGGCCGGCAGGGGACCGACGACCCGGTCGAGGCCGCCAACCTCTGCCTGATGGGCACCTCGGTGACCTCCGGCACCGCCACCGGTGTGGTGGTCGCCACCGGCGCCGACACCTACTTCGGCTCGATGGCCGGCTCGCTGGTCGGCGAACGCCCGCAGACCAACTTCGACACCGGTGTGCGCAAGGTCAGCTTCCTGCTGATCCGCTTCATGCTGGTGATGGTCCCGGTGGTCTTCATGATCAACGGCATCACCAAGGGCGACTGGGACGAGGCCTTCCTCTTCGGCATCGCCGTCGCCGTCGGCCTGACCCCCGAGATGCTGCCGATGGTCGTCTCCGCCAACCTGGCGCGCGGCGCGGTCGCCATGTCCAAGCGCAAGGTGGTCGTCAAGCGGCTCAACGCGATCCAGAACCTGGGCGCGATGGACGTCCTGTGCACGGACAAGACCGGCACCCTCACCGAGGACCGGATCGTCCTGGACCGCTACCTGGACGTGCACGGCAAGGAGGACAACGAGGTCCTGGAGTACGGCTACCTCAACGCGCACTTCCAGACCGGTCTGCGGAACCTGATGGACCAGGCGGTCATCGACCGCGTCAACGAGGCCGAGGAGGTTGTCGTCGACGCACGGTTCTCGATGGTCGACGAGATCCCCTTCGACTTCGCCCGGCGCCGCATGTCCGTGGTCCTGAACCGCAACTCCGTCCTGGGCAACGTCGGCCGCCCCGAGCACATCATGATCACCAAGGGTGCCGTCGAGGAGGTCCTGGACCTCTGCACGCACATGACGGACCGCGGCGAGACGGTCGAGCTGACCGAGCAGCTGCGCTGGCACGTCACCCGGATCGCCGAGGACAACAACCGGCAGGGCCTGCGGGTCCTCGCCGTGGCCACCCGTACGATCGCCACCCCGCGCGACACCTACTCGGTCGCCGACGAGGACCGGCTGACCCTGGTCGGCTTCCTCGCCTTCCTCGACCCGCCGAAGGCCGACGCCGCCCGGGCCCTGACGGGCCTGGCCGACAAGGGCATCGCGGTGAAGGTGATCACCGGTGACAACGACCTGGTGGCCGCCCGGGTCTGCGCCGACGTCGGCATCCAGGTCGGACATGTGGCGCTCGGCGCCGATGTCGACGCGCTCGACGACACGGAACTGCGCGCGCTGGCCGCCCGTACGACGGTCTTCGCCAAGGTCAACCCGGTCCAGAAGGCCAGGATCGTCCGGGCCCTGCAGGCCGACGGGCACACGGTCGGGTTTCTCGGGGACGGCATCAACGACGCCGCCGCGCTGCGCGACGCCGATGTCGGCATCTCGGTGGACACCGCCGTCGACATCGCCAAGGAGTCGGCGGACATCATCCTGCTGGAGAAGGACCTGACCGTCCTGGAGCAGGGGGTCGTCCAGGGCCGGACCACCTTCGGCAACACGATCAAGTACATCAAGATGACCGCGTCGTCGAACTTCGGCAATGTCTTCTCGGTGCTGGTGGCGAGCGCGTTCATCCCCTTCCAGCCGATGCTGGCGATCATGCTGCTGCTGCAGAACCTGGTCTACGACATCGCGCAGCTGGCGACCCCGTGGGACCGGATGGACGAGGAGTACCTGCGCAAGCCGCGCAACTGGGACGCCAAGGGCATCCTCCGCTTCATGGTCACCATCGGCCCGGTCAGTTCCATCTTCGACATCGCGATGTTCCTGATCATGTGGAACGTGTTCGGTGCCAACAGCGAGAGCGCCCAGTCCCTCTTCCAGTCCGGCTGGTTCGTCGAGGGCCTGCTCTCGCAGACCCTGGTCGTCCACATGATCCGTACCCGGAAGATCCCGTTCATCCAGTCCCGCGCCTCCTGGCCGGTGATGGTGATGACCGTTCTCGCGGTGCTGACCGGCCTGTGGCTGCCGTTCTCCCCGCTGGCCCCCTCGCTGGGCTTCGTCGCCCTCCCGGCCTCGTACTTCCCGTGGCTGATCGGCGTCCTCCTGGCGTACTGCACCCTCACCCAGCTGGTGAAGACCTGGTACATCCGCCGGTTCAACACCTGGCTGTAGGGGCCCCTACTTGAGGGTGGCCGAGGTGAGACCGGCCTGGATCTGGCGCTGGAAGGAGAGGTAGACCACCAGCATCGGGATCATCGCGATGGTCACGCCGGCGAACAGCACCGGCAAGTCGGTCTCGTAGCCCATCTGGTACTGCAACTGGATGAGGCCCTGGGTGAGCATGAAGCGCTCGGGGTCTCCTCCGGTCTGCGGCTGCATCAGTACCGAGGGCAGGATGTACTGGTTCCACTGGCCCAGGATGTTGAAGATCCCGACGCTGATCAGGCCGGGCCGGGCCATCGGCAGCATCACCTGGAAGAAGATCCGGGTGTCCGAGGCCCCGTCGATCACCGCCGCCTCGTGCACCGCCGTCGGCAGGGTGCGGAAGAAGGAGTGCATGAAGAAGACGGTGAAGGGCATCGAGTAGGCGACATAGACCAGGATCAGCCCCTGGTAGGTGTTCAGCATGTCGAGCCGGCGCACCATGAAGAACAGCGGGACCAGCGCCAGGAACACCGGGAACATCGCCCCGCTGACGAAGAAGTAGTAGATGAACCGGTTCCCCGGGAAGGGGTAGCGGGCCAGCACGTACGCGGCCATCGACCCGAACAGCATGGTCAGCGGGACCGAGAAGACCATCACGATCAGGGTGTTGGCGAAGTAGCTGCCGATGCCCTTGGTCCAGGCCCGCCCGAAGGCGTCGAAGTGCCAGTTCGAGGGCCAGCTCAGGGCGGACCCGCCGATCTGCACGTCCGTCTTGAAGGATCCGAGCGCCAGCCAGATCAGCGGCAGCACGATCAGCACGGCCCAGACGGCGAGGAAGCCGTGGGAGAAGACGTGGAGCACCAGGCCCTCGGAGCCGCCGTTCCCCCGCTCTCCGGAACGACCGCTGCCCCCGTTCCGCTCGGCCGCGGACTCCCCGGGGGCTTTGACAACTGTGGTCATCGTGGTCTCCCGCTCTAGAACTCGATGCGCTCGCGGCGGGTGGCGCGCAGCGTGATGACGGACAGGACCATGGTGAGGACGAGCAGCACCACGCCCATGGCGCAGGCGTAGCCGCTCTTGCCGAAGTACAGGAAGTTGCGCATCAGCACCGTCGCCATGACCTCGCTGTGGTGGTCGGGCCCGCCGCCGAACTGGCCCGAGGTCATGGTCGACACCAGGACGAACATGTCCATCGCGGCGATGCCGAGGTAGACCGCGGAGGTCTGCACGGAGTCCCACAGCAGGGGCAGGGTGACCCTGAAGAAGGTCTGGGCGCGTCCGGCTCCGTCGAGCAGCGCGGCCTCGTAGATGTCCTTGGGAACCGACTGCATGGCGGCCGAGAAGAGGACGAGGTAGAAGCCCACCCCGTGCCAGACGACCACCAGCAGCAGGCACCACAGGACCAGGTCGGGCTCGTTCAGCCATTCGATCGGCTGCATCCGGTCGACCAGGCCCAGTCGGATGAGGAACCCGTTGAGCAGGCCGCCCTCGTCGCTGCGGTACACGGCGCCGAAGAGGACCGCGAGGATGGCGAGGGAGAGGACCTGCGGGAAGAAGTAGACGATCTTGTAGAAGCCGGAGCCCCGCACGCCCTGGACTCCGCCGGCTCCGCTGCGCCCGCCGGCGTTCAGCATGAAGGCGAAGAACAGGGCGAGCAGGATGGTGATCACCGGGACGAACACCAGGAGCAGCAGGTTGTGCCAGAGCGCGCCCCGGAAGACCTCGTCCTTCGCCAGTTCCAGGTAGTTGTCCAGGCCGACGAAGTCGAAGGTCGGGGACTGGCCGCTCCAGTTGGTGAAGGAGTAGCCGAACGTCTGTACGTAAGGCCAGATCACAAAGGTCAGGTACAGCGCGATGGGCGCGAAGAGGAAGCCGACGACAAAGCCGGCCCGTCCCTTGCCCTGGGCTACTTGGCTCATGGTGTCCGTCCCTGGCGAGTCCCTGCGATACGGGCGGGGTCAGCTGCGGCGGTTGTTCTTGGCGTTCGGGTCCTGTGCCGCCTTGTTTACCGCAGCCTGGGCCCGCTTGATCCACTCCTTCGGCTGGATCCGCTTGGCCATCAGTTCATTGGACGCGTCCTGGATGGCGGTGTCCATTTCGCTGTACCAGTCGGGGTACAGGTAGTTGAACGTGTTCTCGCCGGCCGACTTCAGGGCGGTGACCGCCGACTGGGTGCCTGGGCGCAGCTTCACGTTCGGGTCCACACCGTCCTTGACCACGGTGAGCGAGTTCGCCTGCTGGGCGAAGAGGGTCGACCATTCGCGGGACAGCATCGAACGGATGAACTCCAGGCCGGCGGGCTTGTTGGCGGCCTTGTCCGGGACGATGAAGGGCTCGCCGGCGCCGGCCCGGATGGCCTCGAAGGGCAGCTTGCTGCCGGCCAGCACGGGCACGGGGAGGAACTGCATGTCGAAGTCGTCCGGGGTCTGCTTGAGCTGCTCGTTCTCCAGCCAGGAGCCGGAGGGGATGAAGGCTGCCTTGTACTGGTTCCAGGCGGTCTGCGACTCCGTGTGGTTGAGGCCGTTGGTGCCGGGCATGAGCAGGCCCTTCTCGACCACCTCGTAGACCGCCTCGACCGCTTCGAGGGCGGCGGCGCTGCCGTCGAAGGCGTTCGGCTCCAGGTTGTCGATGGCCTTCATGGCCTCCAGACCGCCCTTCTTGGCGATCAGGTCCATGATCACGACATTGATGTAGTACGGGTGTTTGCCCTGGTGGGCCAGGCCGCCGATGCCCGCTTCCTTCGCCTTGGTGCACACCGCGAGGAACTCGTCCCAGGTCTTCGGCGGGGTCCAGCCCTTCTCCTTGAAGAGCTTGCCGGAGTACCAGAAGCCGAAGACGGTGTAGACGTAGTTGAGCGCGACGAACTTTCCGCCCTGGGTGCCCTGTTCGACGGTTCCGGGGATCAGTACGTCGCGGACCTTCCTGGTCGGGTCGTCCAGGCAGGGGGCCTCCAGCACCGGGGTGAGGTCGGCCAGCTGGTTGGCCTTGAACAGGACGTCCAGCTTGATCCGCTGGGCGCCGGAGTCGTCGACCACGTCCGGCGGGGTGTTGTTGTTGAAGCGGGGCTGGAGCTTGGAGGTGATCTCCTGGGTGCCGAGGTGGGTGCTGGTGGTGCCCCACTTCTTGTCGAACGCGGCCTCCCAGGCCTTGGCGTAGTCGTCGCCGAATCCGCCCTTGAAGATCACCACGTCCAGTTTGCCGCCCTTGGCGACGCCGAACGGGTTTTCCTTGGTGACCGGAGCCTTGTCCGGTCCCTTGGTGGTGCCCTCCCCGCCGCCGGAGGCGCAGGCGGACAGGAAGCCCGCCGTCGGCACGGTGATCAGTCCGAGTGCCGCGGAGCGCTTGATCAGGTCACGGCGGCCGAGGCCCTCACCGGTGGATGCCATGCTCATGTCCTCGCCTTCGTCAGAGGTCCGCGGTCCGTGCCGCTCGTTCCCCGGCGGTCCGGACGCGCACAGGTATAGTCCACTTCCGCCCGGCTGAGAAGACCACCGTCGCACTACGCGGAAGGGCCGTACCCCCATAACGGGGATACGGCCCTTTGGTGCCGATGTGCGACCGGCGACGGGGGTGCTTAGCCGCGGATCAGGTTGCGGAGCACGTACTGCATGATGCCGCCGTTGCGGTAGTAGTCCGCCTCACCGGGGGTGTCGATGCGGACGACCGCGTCGAAGGAGACACCGGTGTCGGTGGTCACCTTGACGGTGCGCGGGGTGGTGCCGTTGTTCAGCTCCTCCACTCCGGTGAAGGAGAAGGTCTCCTCGCCGGTCAGGCCCAGGGAGGCGGCCGTGGCGCCCTCGGGGAACTGGAGCGGGAGGACGCCCATGCCGATCAGGTTCGAGCGGTGGATGCGCTCGTAGGACTCGGCGATGACGGCCTTGACGCCGAGCAGCGCGGTGCCCTTGGCCGCCCAGTCGCGGGAGGAGCCGGAGCCGTACTCCTTGCCCGCCAGGATAACCAGCGGGATGCCGGCGGCCTGGTAGTTCTGGGAGGCGTCGTAGATGAAGGAGACCGGGGCGCCCTCGACGGTGAAGTCGCGGGTGAAGCCGCCCTCGGTGCCCGGCGCGATCTGGTTGCGCAGGCGGATGTTGGCGAACGTACCGCGGATCATGACCTCGTGGTTGCCGCGGCGGGAACCGTACGAGTTGAAGTCGCGGCGCTCGACGCCGTGCTCGGTGAGGTACTGGCCGGCCGGGGTGTCGGCCTTGATCGCACCGGCCGGGGAGATGTGGTCGGTGGTGACCGAGTCGCCCAGCTTCGCCAGCACGCGGGCGCCGGCGATGTCGGAGACCGGGGTGGTCTCCATGGTCATGCCCTCGAAGTACGGGGGCTTGCGCACGTAGGTGGACTGCGGGTCCCACTCGAAGGTGTTGCCGGTCGGGATCGGCAGCGCCTGCCACTGGGCGTCACCCGCGAAGACGTCCTGGTAGGACTTGTTGAACATGTCCTCGCCGATGGCGTTGGCCACGACGTCGTTGACCTCGGCCTCGGAGGGCCAGATGTCCTTGAGGAAGACCGGGTTGCCCTCGGTGTCGGTGCCGATGGCGTCCTTGGTGATGTCCACCTTCATGGAGCCCGCGATGGCGTACGCGACGACCAGCGGCGGGGAGGCCAGGTAGTTCATCTTGACGTCGGGGTTGATCCGGCCCTCGAAGTTGCGGTTGCCGGAGAGCACCGAGGTGACCGCGAGGTCGTGCTCGTTGATCGCCTTCGAGATCTCCTCGTCCAGCGGACCGGAGTTGCCGATGCAGGTGGTGCAGCCGTACCCGACGAGGTTGAAGCCCATCTTGTCCAGGTACGGGGTCAGGCCGGCCTTGTCGAAGTAGTCGGTGACGACCTTCGAGCCCGGCGCCAGGGTGGTCTTGACCCACGGCTTGCGGGCCAGGCCCTTCTCGACCGCCTTCTTGGCCACGAGGGCCGCGGCCACCATGACGTAGGGGTTCGAGGTGTTGGTGCAGGAGGTGATCGCGGCGACGGTCACGGCGCCGTGGTCGATCTCGAAGGAGGTGCCGTCGGCCAGGGTGACCTGGGTCGGGCGGGTCGGCACGCCGTTGGTCTGCGCCGGGGCGTCGGAGGCCGGGAAGGACTCCTGGCCCGCCTCGTCCGCGTCGTCCACGTAGTTGCGCACGTCCTGGGCGAACTGCTGGGCGGCGTTGGCCAGGACGATACGGTCCTGCGGGCGCTTCGGGCCGGCGATGGAGGGGACGACCGTGGAGAGGTCGAGCTCCAGCTTCTCGGAGAAGTCCGGCTCGGCGGCCGGGTCCAGCCAGAGGCCCTGCTCCTTGGCGTACGCCTCGACCAGCGCGACCTGCTGCTCGGAGCGGCCGGTGAGCTTGAGGTAGTTCAGGGTCTCGCCGTCGATCGGGAAGACCGCGGCGGTGGAGCCGAACTCGGGCGACATGTTGCCGATGGTGGCGCGGTTCGCGAGGGAGGTGGCGGCGACGCCCTCACCGTAGAACTCGACGAACTTGCCGACGACACCGTGCTTGCGCAGCATCTCGGTGATGGTCAGCACCAGGTCGGTGGCGGTGGTGCCGGTGGGCAGCTCGCCGGTCAGCTTGAAGCCGACGACGCGCGGGATCAGCATGGAGACCGGCTGGCCGAGCATCGCGGCCTCGGCCTCGATGCCGCCGACGCCCCAGCCCAGCACACCGAGGCCGTTGACCATGGTGGTGTGCGAGTCGGTGCCGACGAGGGTGTCGGGGTAGGCCACACCGTTGCGGACCATGACCGTGCGGGCCAGGTGCTCGATGTTGACCTGGTGGACGATGCCGGTGCCCGGCGGGACGACCTTGAACTCGTCGAAGGCGGTCTGGCCCCAGCGCAGGAACTGGTAGCGCTCCTTGTTGCGGCCGTACTCCAGCTCCACGTTCTGGGTGAACGCGTCCTTGGTGCCGAACTTGTCGGCGATGACGGAGTGGTCGATGACCAGCTCGGCCGGGGCCAGCGGGTTGATCTTCGACGGGTCGCCGCCGAGCTCCTTGACGGCCTCGCGCATGGTGGCGAGGTCCACGACACAGGGCACACCGGTGAAGTCCTGCATGATCACGCGCGCGGGCGTGAACTGGATCTCCTGGCTGGGCTGGGCCTGGGAGTCCCAGCCGCCGAGCGCACGGATGTGGTCGGCGGTGATGTTCGCGCCGTCCTCGGTGCGGAGCAGGTTCTCCAGAAGGACCTTCAGGCTGTACGGCAGCCGGGCGGAGCCCTCCACCATGTCCAGCCGGAAGATCTCGTACGACTCGTCGCCCACCTGCAGCGTGCTACGGGCTTCGAAGCTGTTCGCCGACACGACAGTCTCCTTCATGCATGAATTCGCGCGTTCTACCGCATCCTGCCGCGTGGCACTCTGGCCAATCCGCTAAGGTAAGGCTAAGTTAGGTAACCCTTACCAGCGGGGCGGCTGCGGTTCGCCTTCGGCAGATATCTCGATGTCGAGATAACTCTAGTGCATCGTCGTGCCGAGGTCATGCACGGCGTGGTCCGGCATGGGTGAGATCACACGCGCCCGCCTGCCCGGCGTGAGGAGTCACGGACCGTCAGCGCCGCCGGGACCTGCACCTCGCCGTCCGGGACCGTCGCCGCGCCCGCCGGTGCCGTCGGCTCGCCCGCCGGCGTCGGGCCGCCCGATTCGATGCGGCCGATCAGCGCGGCGACCGCCGCCTCGGCCGTCAGCTCCGGATGCAGGGTCAGCGTGGTCACCGGCACCTGGGTGGCCGCGTACCCCGGGTCCTCGCTGGCACAGACCAGCAGCAGGTCCGCCGGTATGGCCAGGCCGTGCCGGGCCGCCGCGGCCAGCACCTGCCGGCCGCCGGGATCGTAGAGGCTGTGGACGGCGTCGACGGTGCCGGCCGGCGCCGCGAACAGCGTGTCGAAGGCATGGCCGCCGGCGTCGTCCGGGTCGAACCGGACCGGCAGGACGGGCCGGTCCCGCTCCGCGCACCACCCTTCGTACGCCTCGGACACCGCGCGGGTGTAGTGGTCGCGTCCGAAGCCGCCGTGCAGCGCGATCCGCCGGGCGCCGGCCGCGGCGAGATGGTCGAGGACCGCGCGGGTGGCCGCCGCGTGGTCGTTGTCCACCCAGACGTCCCCGGGGAACGCACGGGCGGGCCGCCCGTCGAAGACCACCGGGATACCGCGGGCCCGCAGCGCGGCCAGCACCGGATCGCCCTCCGGACTGTCGAGCAGCAGCATCCCGTCGACCGCGAGGGTGTGCCAGAGCGCCTCGGCACCACGGTCCGCGGGCAGGGTGGTCAGCGCGTACCCGCGGGCATGGGCGGCGGACGTGGCGGCGGTGAGCCAGCGGGAGAAATAGGAGACCGCCACGTAGTTCCAGG
Source organism: Streptomyces venezuelae (assembly GCF_008642295.1). GTDB lineage: Bacteria > Actinomycetota > Actinomycetes > Streptomycetales > Streptomycetaceae > Streptomyces > Streptomyces venezuelae_C. The sequence goes on from NZ_CP029190.1 coordinate 1,691,767, forward strand.
CGGCGCCGGCGAAGGTGGTCACGGCCAGCCCGAGGGTCCGGGTGCGCGGGGCGCGCGGGGCTCCGTAGCCGAGGCCGGTGGCGACCTCGCGGACCCGCCTGCGGGTGGTTTCGGCGAGCCGGCCGGTGCCGTTGAGGGCGTGCGAGACGGTCGCGGTGGACACCTCGGCGGCGCGCGCGATGTCGGCGATGGTCGGTCCGGGCACGCGGCTCATCGTACGGACGAGGTGCGGATTCCGTCGTCTCCGACGGGTTCTGGTTAAGGGGTTAATCAAACAGTGTCCTGGCCACGGCAAACGTTGGGAGTGGTCATGACGTCTTCTTCACTGTCCCGGCGGGGACTTCTCACCGCGGCCGGCGCCGCGGGCGCGGCCGGCCTGCTCGGTTCGGCGGCGGCCGGTACGGCCCAGGCCGCCCCCGCCCCCGCCCCCGGCTCGGCCGGCCGGGGCTCCGCCTCGCTGGTGATCCACAACGCCCGGGTGTTCACCGGAGTCACCGGCCGGGCGCCGGTGGAGGCGGTGGCGGTCGGCCGGGACGGGAAGATCCTCGCCACCGGCTCCGGTTCGGCCCTGCGGCGGCTGATCGGCCGGGACACCGAGGTGGTCAACGCCCGCGGCAACACGGTGATGAGCGGGATCCACGACGGCCACGTCCATCCGCTGGGCGCCGGCGACCGCTCGCTGCGGCCCTCGCTGGAGGGCGCCGAGACCACCCTCGCCGAACTCCAGGAGATCCTGCGCGGCTTCCTCGCCGACACCGGCGGCGCGGGCGCCGAACCGGACGGCTGGCTGGTGGTGGAGGACTGGAACCCGGTCGGGCTGCTGCCCACCGGCACGGCACCGCACCACTCCATGCTGGACGCCCTGCCCACCCGCCGGCCGATCGCGCTGGTCGGCGGTGACGGACACAACCTGTGGGCGAACCGCCGTGCTCTGGACATTGCGGGCATCACGGCCGCCACCCCCGACCCGGCGGGCGGAAAGATCGTCAAGGGGACGGACGGGAAGCCGACGGGCGTACTGAAGGACGACGCCCAGGAGCTGGTGCGCCGCCACATCCCGGCCCCCACCCGGGAGCAGCTGGTCCAGGCCTGCGCGAAGGTGCTGGAGCAGGCCGCCGCCGCCGGTGTCACCACCATGATGGACGCGCTGGCCGGCCGGCACGAGCTGGAGCTGTACCGGGAGCTGTCCGCGGCCGGGAAGCTGCCGCAGCGGGTGGTGCCCGCGCTGCGGCTGGAGGTGGCGCAGACCAAGGACCCGGCGGGCTCCCTTGCGTACGCGCGGGACCTGCGCCGGGAGTTCGACGGTGTGCGCGGGCTCCGGCTCGGGATGATCAAGGTCTTCCTGGACGGGGTCATCGAGTACCCGGCCCAGACGGCGGCCCTGCTGGAGCCGTATCTGGACGGCAGCACCGGCAAGCCCACGGAGAACCGGGGCGAGCTGTACACCTCGGCCGCCGAGTGGGGCCGGCTGACCGCCGTGTTCAACCGGGCGGGCTGGCAGATGCACGCCCACGGGCTGGGCGACCGGGCGGTACGTACGGCTCTGGACGGGTACGCGTACGCCCGCCGGGCCACCGGGCTGCGCGACCCGCGCAACGCCATCGCCCACCTGCAGATCGTGGACCCGGCGGATCTGCGGCGGTTCGCCCAGCTGGGCGTCGCCGCCTGCATGCAGCTGCAGTGGGCGGCGAAGGACACCTGGACGATGGAGGCGCTGCTGCCGTACATCGGGCCGAAGCGGCACCGCTGGATGTACCCGGCGCGCAGCCTGGAGCGGGCCGGGGCCCGGCTGAGCGGCGGTTCCGACTGGCCGGTGGACGCACTCCAGGTGTGGAACCAGCTGCGTACGGCCATCGACCGGCAGGGCGCGTACGGGCAGGGCGAGCTCTACCGCGAACTGGAGGGGCTGAGCCGGTCCTCGGTGCTGCGGATGCACACGCTGGGCACCGCCTGGCAGCTCCGCCAGGACGCACTGACCGGGACGGTGGAGCAGGGGAAGGCGGCAGACCTGGTGCTGCTGGACCGGGATGTGACGCGCTGCCCGGTGGCGGACATCAGCGAGACCCAGGTGGAGCTGACGCTGGTGGACGGGCGGGCGGTGCACGACGTGCACTCGGCCACCGGGCGGGCGGCGGCGGCCCGGCTCTCGCGCGCGGCGGCCGGTATGACCTCCGGGGCCGCCGCCGGCCCGGCGTCCGGCTCGGCGTCCGGCCCGCGTCCCGCCGCGTACGCCGCGGTCCACCGGGGCCGCCACCACGCCTGCGGCCACTGACGGGCCCGGGCCGGCCGGCCCGGCGACCCACCGGCCCCCGGGAGACCAAGCCGTCCCCGGGGGCCGGTGCACACCCGGCACCACGCCACGCCCGACAACAGATAGCCCAAACGGGGTAAATACCGGCAAACTACATGACACGGCCAGAATCCGGGGAAGCTGACGGGGTGTAACACCCGTCCGCCACACCCACCGCGAGCCCCATCTCATATCTGAGATACGGTGCACCCATGGCAGACGACTACCTCGTACGCATCGGCAAGCTCATCCGTGACGCCCGGCAACACCGGGGCTGGACGCAAAGCCAACTCGCCGACGCCCTCGGCACCAGCCAGAGCGCCGTGAACCGGATCGAGCGCGGCAACCAGAACATCAGTCTTGAGATGATTGCCCGCATCGGCGAAGCGCTCGACAGCGAGATCGTCTCCCTGGGTTACGCCGGCCCGATGCACCTGCGCGTCGTCGGCGGCCGTCGCCTGTCCGGCGCCATCGACGTCAAGACGAGCAAGAACGCCTGCGTGGCCCTGCTCTGCGCCTCGCTCCTCAACAAGGGCCGCACGGTCCTGCGCCGGGTCGCCCGGATCGAAGAGGTCTACCGGCTGCTGGAGGTCCTGAACTCCATCGGCGTACGCAGCCGCTGGATCAACGGCGGCGTGGACCTGGAACTGGTCCCGCCTGCCCGGCTCGACATGGACGCCATGGACGCCGACGCCGCCCGCCGCACCCGGAGCATCATCATGTTCCTGGGCCCGCTGCTGCACCGGATGGACCACTTCCGGCTGCCCTACGCGGGCGGCTGCGACCTCGGCACCCGCACCATCGAGCCGCACATGATCGCGCTGCGCCGGTTCGGCCTGGACATCACCGCGACCGAGGGCATCTACCACGCCCGGGTCGCCTCCGGCGTCAGCCCCGACCGGCCGATCGTGCTGACCGAACGCGGGGACACGGTCACCGAGAACGCACTGCTCGCCGCGGCCCGCCACGACGGCGTCACCGTCATCCGCAACGCCTCCTCCAACTACATGGTCCAGGACCTGTGCTTCTTCCTGGAGGCCCTCGGCGTGAGGGTGGAGGGCATCGGCAGCACCACCCTCACCGTCCACGGCGTCCCGAACATCGACGTGGACGTGGACTACTCCCCCTCCGAGGACCCGGTCGAGGCCATGAGCCTGCTGGCCGCGGCCGTGGTCACCGAGTCCGAACTGACCATCCGCCGGGTCCCGATCGAGTTCATGGAGATCGAGCTCGCGGTCCTGGAGGAGATGGGCCTGGACCACGACCGCTCGGAGGAGTACACGGCCGACAACGGCCGCACCCGCCTGGTCGACCTCACGGTGCGCCCCTCCAAGCTCGAAGCCCCGATCGACAAGATCCACCCCATGCCGTTCCCCGGGCTGAACATCGACAACGTCCCGTTCTTCGCGGCGATCGCGGCGGTGGCGCAGGGCCAGACCCTGATCCACGACTGGGTGTACGACAACCGCGCGATCTACCTGACGGACCTCAACCGCCTCGGCGGCCGGCTCCAACTCCTGGACCCCCACCGCGTCCTGGTGGAGGGCCCCACCCGCTGGCGCGCAGCGGAGATGATGTGCCCGCCGGCCCTCCGACCCGCCGTGGTGGTCCTCCTGGCGATGATGGCGGCGGAGGGCACGTCGGTACTGCGCAACGTGTACGTCATCAACCGCGGCTACGAGGAACTGGCGGAACGCCTGAACTCGGTGGGCGCCCAGATCGAAATCTTCCGCGACATCTAGGAATCGCAACATAAGCTTACTAAGCAGCTTCCATCCCCTTGTGCAAGGACTGTGCAGGGGGAGGCCGATTTACTGACGGACCGTCAACTAGGACGAGGCCCCGAAACCCTTCACGGAGGGTGACGGGGCCTCGGTCTCTGTACAGCGTGGTCTCCGCGCACACCAAGGAGCCGATGACGTACAAGACGCTCGCCGAGCGGCTCCACGTGCCGGTCAACGCCGGGCTGTACCACGCCGCATCCCCCGCCCCCGGCACCCAGCCAGCCGCGGGGACTTTCGTCTTTTCCTGAATCAGTGCAGGAAGGTCTGCCGCCACTCCAGCGGCGACATCGTCAGCGCGGCCTCGGCCAGCTCGCGGGCGGACGCCGTCTTGAGGCTGTTCAGCGAGGTGTCGATCCAGTCCTGCACCAGCGTGTTGCCCTGCGCCCGGTACTCCACGGCCTGCACCAGACACTCCAGCTTGTCCGCGTCCTTCGCCACGATCGCCTCGGGGGTGTCGCCCCCCTCGTACTCGGCCACCACCCGCTGCACTCCCGCCTTGACCGCCGGGTGGGCTCGGGCAACCTGATCCGCGGTGACGGTCTCGTTGGCCGAGGCGTCGATGTAGCGGCGCCCGATGTGCGGGATGTCCCCGATCCGGGTCTCCTGCGTGTCGTGGAAGAGGCACATCAGCGCGACCTTCGCCGGATCCACGCCCTCCATCATCGCCAGCACCGAGCCGATGATCCCCACACGGAACGAGTGGTCGGCGATCGACTCGGGGTTGTTGTTGCCGGTGAACCACCACCCGGTCCGCTTGGCCTGCTTCATGACGCCCATCTCGAAGATGAACCCGGCCGTGCCCTTCGCCGTCTCGTCTGCCATGTAGTGCCCTCCGGTTCTCAAGTCCGATCACGCAAAACGTAATGCACCGCGCTCAGTTCGTGCCGCGACCTTTCGGAGATCCCCCGCCCGTCCAGTAACCGCCCGATACGCTCCCCCAGCTCCCGCACCAGCACCCCCGAGGCCTGCGGCAGCCAGGGATGCGCCGTCAGCAGGGCCCACAGCGTGTGGGCGTACAGGTCCACGTATCCGGGCGCGTAGTGCAGCCCATAGGTCAGCCCCCGCAGCAGCGTCACCGGATCCCAGCCGGTCAGGTCCCGGTCGCGCATGAACCCATCGTCGGCCTGCGGAAGGCGGACGCCGCCGAGCCAGTAAGCCCAGTAGTTCAGGTTCGCCGCTTCCGCGGTGTCGTCGCCGGCCAGCGACCGCTCGATGAAGTCGAGCAGCGGCTGCGGGTCGCCCAGCCGGGCAAGGGCGGTTGCCGTGGACCGGGCTTCCGCCCAGTGCTCCGACCATCCCCGGCGGCCCAGCACTCCCCGCCGGGCGTGCAAGGCGTGCGCCGTCCACGAGACCGCCTCCGGCCCCCGGTCGTACGACGCCAGATACAGGGCCTGCCGGTGCAGCAGCACCCCGCCCTCGCCGCGCCGGGCAGACTCGGCTGTCTCCCGCAGGTGATCGAAGAAATGGCCGCGCTCACCCGCACCCAGCAGCGGAGCCGACGCAGAAGGGCCACGGCGAGGAGCCGGAACCCGCCCCGCCAAGGCCGGCGGAGGCGTACCGGTCAAGGCCCACGCCAGCATGTGCGCGGTGTCCCTGGTGTGCACCCACGACGCCAGCGGATGGAGCCCCATCTCCTCCCGCGGATCGAGGGCGGCCCCGATGATCTGGTCCGCGTCCATCGCCGGATCGAGCAGCCCCACCACGCCCGCGTCCGCGCCCAGGGCCCCAAGACGCCGCCGCAGGTTCAGCAGCGCCCCGGCCTTCATGTTCGCCAGCGGGCGCCGGCCGGACTCCCAGCCCTGCAACGTCCCCAGGTCCACGCCCAGGGCCTCCGCCATGGCCGCCTGCGTACGCGGGATGCTCTCCCGCGCCATCCTCAGCACAAAGCCCGCAACCGCTCCTGTGGCCGCACGTCCCCGTGCGGGCGGTGTACCCGCCATGCCCAGCTCCCCGACGACGCTCCGTCCCCCAACACGTACTGCCAGTCAGTCCTACCGCGTCCCCGGCGACCGTACGTTCAAGACGCGGAAACGGACAGCACCCGCTCCTCCACCAGAAGGTGAAGGTCACCGCATCCCGCACCGAGGGGAGCTGACCGCCGTCGTCCACGAGCTGCACAGTCACGGGATCGTCCGCATCGCCCACGTGCGACCCGGGAACGGCATCGAGATCACCACGGCGGCCGACAACATCGAGCCCGCCTGACCCATAGACCCCCGCTCTGCACTTCCTACGGCCCAGGGCGGGCAGCACCACCCCCTGCCGGAACCCCGGCGGGGACAGTGCACGACCGAGATCAAGGAGGACTCGTCATGAACCAGAAGACCGAAGTCGCCGCGACCGAGACCAACGAGAAGCAGGCGGACACCATCCGGGACAACGTCGCGGCGTTCCGCGCCGAGGACAACGCGTCGATGATGGGCGGCTGGACCGACGCCGCGCCCGCCGCCGAGTAACCGGCCCCGGCACCACAGCACGACACCCACGCGTGCCCCGGGCGACCGTAATTCGCCCGGGGCACGTTCCCATCTTCGCCCAAGGAGCACCCGTGCGGTTCCTCAACGTGCACCACGCCCGCGAGACCGTCAGCCGGCTCGTCCACGCCCTCGACGGCGAGCACACCACCCCGGACACCCTGCCGGCCGCATACCGTCGGATCATCACAGGCATGCGGCCGATCGCCCCGCCCGCGGTCGGCGTCCGCGTCTCCTTCCTGGACGACCCGTGGGGACGGAACCTGGTCAAGAACGAAACCTTCGCGAACATCTTCGAGGGCCTGGCCGACACCTTCGAGGACCAGCGCATCACCTGGGGACGCGACTTCAAGGCCTCCATGGTCTACACCCACGACGTGATCCCCGACCTGGGCGCCCTGGTGGACCTGGTGGTGACCGATACGGTCATGTTCTCCTCCGCCAACAAGGGCGGCGGCAGCGCCTCGCACCTGCCCGGCCTGATCAGCATGAGCCCCGGCGACGACTGGCAGGTCCACGACTTCGCCGAGTCCCTCGTCCACGAGACGGTGCACCTGAACGTGTTCCTCGCGGACATGGCGTACCGGCTCTACACCCGGCCGACGAAGGAACTGGAGGCCGACGAGTACCGCGTGGTGTCGGCGGTGAAGTTCGGGCAGATGCGCCCGCTCGACAAAGCGTTCCACTCCGCCGTGGTCGCCCCGCCCCTGATGTTCATGCAGGCCCGCCGCGGGGAGACCGAGCTGGTCGACAAGTTCCGGGCCAGCCTGCGGGAGTGCACGGACGGCTTGCTGGACAAGCTGGAGCATTTCACGCCGTACGGCCAGGTGCTCGTCCACGAGCTGCGGACCTTCACCGACGACTACGACATGGAGCTGGTGGCAGAGTCGATCTCCAGTGAGCGCTTCGCGCACTGGGACCTGACGCCGGCCGCCTGACCGTCTACGGCTCCAGCCTGATCCCGGCGTCCCGTGCGAGGGCCACGGCCAGCTCCATCCCGCCCGGCCCCTGCACGGCGGCGCCCTTCAGCGACGCCGCCCCGCCCACGTCCACCAGCGTGCAGTCCTCGAACCGCAGCCGCTGGACCTGGACGTTGGCGAACTGGGCGCCGGTCAGGTCGCACGACCGGAACTGCACATCGCGCAGCTCCGCGAACTGGAAGTCGGCCCCCGTGAGGTTGCAGCCCTCGAACGTGACGGCCTTGAACTTCGAGTGGCGCCACAGCGACAGGTCGGCGCGGCTGTTCTCGAACCTCACGTCGTGGAAATGCGACTTCGACCAGGAGGCGCCGGTGATCCGGCTGGCGAACACCTCGGCGCGGACCAGGGACGTGTCCTGTGCCCGGACGGTGGCGAAGTCGCAGGTCTGGAACGTTGCATCGGAGAACACCACCTGCCGGGTGTTCATCCCGGTGAAGCGGGCGTTCTCGAACCGGACCTGCTCGGCCTCCGCCAGTTCCACCGCGTGCCCGACGAAGACGTCGCCGTTGTACTCGACGCCCCGGATCATCGCGTCCTCGACCAGGGCGTCATCCGGCATCCTGGCCGGCCGGAAGGTGATCCGGTTGCGGGGGGCTTGGGGGTTCCTCGGGCGTACTGCTGTCACGGAGGGCATGGCGCCGGACCCTAGCACCCATTCACCCCGGTATGGGGTGGAATGTGTAAAGAGGTCAGCCCTCCGCCCATGACGGGGCGATCACGCCTTCGGCCTGCGGCAGCTCCTCCGCCTCCGCGGGCACAGCCATTGGCGCCGTCCCGCTACCGCGCTTGAGCTTCTCGCGGACCCAGTCCCTGGTCGTCCACGGCGCCGTCGCCCCGTACTGCTGCCGCTCCCACACGGTCAGCTGCAGCCACGGGTGGTTCAGCTGCACCATCGGTGTCCGCGGGCCCGTCGACTTCGGCATCCACGCGGGCAGGCCGTCCTCCAGCAGACGCTCCTCCGGCGGCAGCTTGTCCATCCTCGCCAGCTCGTACTTCGCCCTGCCCTGCCGGGTCATCCACTCGACCACGGGTGCCTCATCCAGCCACTGCACGGGACGGCCGCGGTCGTCGTGCACCACCGCCGGGGTCACCATCCAGCCGGGCGGCCTTTCGTGGCTGTAAGGGACCACCGGCGCCGGCGGCTTCGGCAGACGGTGCGCCGGCAGATCTGCGGGTGGGTGCAGCCGCCGCCGGTGCATGTGCCGTCGGCTCCTGAGCACGACCGTTACGGCAACCGCATCGCGGGTACCGGGTACGGCCGCATGCAGGAGCCGCCGAAGCAGTGGGTGTGCCGGTGAAGCTGCTCCTTTACGGCTGTTCTTCTACGACCGCGAGAGGGCTGCCGCTGTCCCGCAGTCCGCCCCGGCCAGTGGGTGCTACGCGCCGAGGAGCCTCCAGAGCTGGTTGCGGTTGCCCTGTAGGCCGTGGTGGCAGAGCTTGGCACCGCTGCCGGTGGAGGCGTTGGTGACGCTGATCGCTCCATTGCGGTAGTCGGACACGATGAAGTACTCGTTCTGGGCGACGGGGAGTACCCGCCATTTCTGGTGCGAGGCGTCCCTCCAGGTCCACAGGTTGATGTCGGGGGCGTTGCCGGGGTAGGGGCCGTGGATCGACATCACGCGGGTGGGGGCGAAGACGGAGGTGAAGTTGTAGAGGCCGCCGCCCAGGTTCCTGAAGTCCCACCGCTGGTGGGACTGGTCCCACCACGGTTGCTGTCGGATGGAGGGGCTGTCGTCGTTGTAGGGGCCGTCGATGGTGGCGAACTTGCCGCTGATCACGGACTCCAGCCGCACCCGGGGAGGCACCCCGTTGACCTGGCCCGAGGCATCGGGCAGCAGCAGGAATCCGACCTCCCATTTCCCGTCGCTACCGGCGTCGAAGACCAGCGCCGACTTGGAGACCCGGAAGGCGCCCAGTCTCAGGAGCATGTCGACCATGGGTTCGCTGATACGGGTCAGCGCGGCGACCTTGCGCACCACCCCCTCGGGCGGGGGGTTGCGCAGGGTGTCCTGGATCTGCTTCTGCAGCATCAGCACCGGTTCGGGTACCAGCAGCGAGTAGGTGCCGATGTGATCGTCCTGGTTCGTCAGGATCTGTTTGATGAAGCTGAGGATCATCGCGAACATCGCTACGGCCGCCGGCGGAATCCCGACGCCCGTGAGCTCACCGATGACGGTTTCGACCATGTCCGCCCAGGTCTCGATCGACAGCTCGGCCATCAGGATCCTGAGGATCTCGTCGATGATCATCTTGGCCTTCGCATCGCCGCCGCCGTGGTCCATCTCCCAGGCGTCGATCACCGTGGCAAGTCCGCCGCCCGCGACCGTGGTGTTCCACACCCGGTTCGGCTCGAAGGCGCGGGTGTCGCCGGTGTTCATGCTGAACTGCTCGCTGGTGTAGTGGCGCTGAGTCGTCCCGTCACAGAGCGCCAGCCAGAACTTCGGTTCGTCCTTTCCCCATTCGTTCGACTCGCGGTGGCAGGTGAGGTAGTCGAGCGACATCCAGTACTTGCCCGCGCCGCCGCCGGATCGTGCGGTCGCGATGGTGGGGTGGTCGAGGGGCAGGCCCAGGCAGACCAGTCCCCAGCCCTTGTCGGCGGTCTCCTGCAGGAATTCCGCGCTGGGCTCGGGGGCGGCGACCTCCTGCAGGGCCTGCGCCTGGGCGTCGTCACCGAGCGGGCCCATCGGGCGCGTGGCGTCCACCACGTGAATGTTCTTGCACGTGGTGAGAAACTCCCGGCCCAGCTGCGGCAGATCGGCCCGCAGGTCGGCAAGACGTACGAGTCCTCCACACCCAGAGCGGCGAAACGCCCGGGGAAGAACCTCCCGCGGACCTCCGGCGCCGCCGTGCTGAAGGCCTGCCCCATCTCGCCGAGCTCGTCGGCCGTGAAGCCCGCACGGGTGAATGCGTTCGTGAAGACGCTCTCCAGGTCGGACAGGGGCTGCCCGGCCGCGTGCCGGGCGAAGCCGTTGAGCATCACGGCCAGCAGGACGTTGGTGGAGCTGCTGTGCTCCATCCTCTCCACCCTCTGCGTGCGGACTTCCGTACCGCCGAGCACGCCGCAGATACCGGCCACCACGTCCCGCTTGAACTCATCGCCGTCGTTGACGACATCAGTCATTCCCACACCTCCGCAATGCCGACAGGCGTGGACGGATGCCTGCGGACGGACACCACCGGTCATGCCGCTCACGTCGATGGCACGTGAGCGTCACGTGGCGACATATGTCTCGTGCCGGGGCCAGGGAAACATGCCTTTCCCCGGATGACCTGTTGCGATCGCTGCCGCTCGACCCATGAGCGAGCAGCTCTCCCGCGAACAGCGGGAAGAAGCCCTTGAGGCGGCCATCGCCGGCTACATCCGCGACGGCTACCAGGTGACGTACCGGTCCGCGACCGGCGCGACCGTCGCCAAGGGCAAGCCCATCAATCACACCCTGCACCTGATCCTCACCATCGCCACCTGCACCGTGTGGTCGTTCGTGTGGATCGCGCTGGCCATCATGGCGGCGGCGCAGAACGCCACCTATGTGCTGTCCGTAGACGCATACGGAAACGTGCAGGCCGCAAAGCAGTAACAGCGAGAGCGGCAGGAGCCCTTCGCCGCGTCATGGGCGCGACGCGGCACAGTGTCAGCCCCCGCCCCGGCACCGGCCGGCAGGCGGGGGCTTCGCCGTTCACCGGCTCAGACGGTCCAGCTCGCCGCCGATGGCCTGGCGCAGCACATCGTGCTGCGGACCGAGCGCGAACCACTCGTCGGTCCAGCTGTCGCAGGGGCGGAGCCACACCGGCCTGCCCACCAGGTCGGCCGGTTCCCACTCGAACCGTGGCCATACGTGCGCGTGCAGGAAGCCGTCGGTGTTGCCGAGGACCTCCAGGTTGACCCGCCGGAAGGCCGGGTCCAGCCGCTCCGCCGCGGGATCGTCCGTCAGCAGCACCGAGTAGCCCGGCAGGAACTGCACATCGCCGATCACCGCGAACCCCGCGGTCAGGCGCCGGAGTACGGTGGACCCGGGGTCATGCCTCCGCGACGACCTCGTCCGCCTGCATGCCCTTGTCGCCCTTCACCGCCACGAACGTCACCCGCTGGCCTTCCTTCAGGCTCTTGAAGCCGTTGCCCTGGATCGCCCTGAAGTGGACGAACAGGTCGGGCCCGGCCTCCGGGGTGATGAAGCCGAACCCCTTCTCGTCGTTGAACCACTTCACGGTGCCGTTCTGGCGGTCGGACATGCCCACTCCTTCGGATCACGTACATCGGTCGGGCGGGCAGGGCGCCCGATGAGCTGATCATCCCCATCGGGGGGACGGAGGTTACGGAGTCCGGGACATCTGGCCGGTAATCGTCGCTCGGCTGCCGCCGACGGGGTGTGACCCGGGGCGGAACCTCTGCGTTAGGGCCGGAGGAGCAGGGCGGAGAGGAGCATGCGCGGTGAGCGAGTCGCAGCTGGACGCAGGAGATCGCAGGACCGGGACCTGGCTTCCGCCCGAGCAGTTCGCCGAACTGCTGCCGAAGGCGGCTGCCTTCGGGGCGCTGTTCTTCACCGATGAACTCGACCGGCCGGTCCAGCTGCGGGCGGTGTACTCGCCGGGCCATCCCTGGCAGTGGCCGGGCGGCTGTATGGATGCCGGGGAGCGGCCCTGGGAGACGGCGTTGCGGGAGTGCCGGGAGGAGACCGGCCTCGAGTACGACGGCCCGCAGCGGCTGCTGGCCACCGTGTTCGGCCTGCCGGGGAAGACCTGGCCCCTCGCCACGGTCGGGTTCGTCTTCGACGGCGGCCGGCTCACCCGCGAACAGGTCGATGGCATCACGCTGGACCCGTCCGAACACGACGAGGTCCGCGCACTCCCCCTGGCGGACTGGCGGCCCCTGATGCCCGCGCGGGACTTCGCCCGGCTGGAGGCGGTGATGCGGGCCCGGCAGACCGCGACCACGGCGTACTTCGACCTGTGGGACTGGGAGGACGAATGAGCGTGGACATGGCGTGAAATGGGGTGACCGGGTGGCCGGACACGCCCTTAGGCTTCGGCGGATTTCATGAAGTCTTGATCGTGGGGGGTCCACCGTGTTTAACCGCCGAAGAAGTGCCATGGGCGTGGTCGCCACCGCCGGCGCCGTCGTTCTGCTGCTCACCGGCTGCGAGGAAACGCAACCGAAGGCCTCGTCCGGCAAGCCGGCGGCCACCACTGCATCCCCGGCGGCGGCCCGGATGCCGGACGTCATCGGGCGGAAGTTCACGGAGGCCGAGGCCGCCGTCCGGGAGGTGACCCGGAACGGGGCGGTGGAGGCGCGCAGCGCCTACGCGGATGTGGAGCTGCCACCGGAACACGGGGAATGGGAGGTGTGCTTCCAGACCCCGGCCGCGGGAACGGCCGTCACGGCGGGGGCGGGGGCGGAGCTCTCCCTGGTGGCCCCCGGAACCGCCTGTCCGGCGCAGGCCGGTGCCACGCTCGGCAAGAAGCCGGCCAAGACGCCGACCGCCAAGCCCACGGTGACGGCGAAGCCGGACGCCAAGCCCAGCGCCAAGCCCTCCGCGAAGCCCACCACCGCGAAGCCGACGGTGCGGGTGACACCGTCCAAGGAGAGCGGTGGCGGAGGCAGCGTGTATTACAAGAACTGCGCCGCCGCCCGCGCCGCAGGCGCCGCTCCGATCCGGCGCGGTGAGCCCGGGTACGGAAAGCACCTGGACCGGGACAACGACGGGATCGGCTGCGACAGTTAGGCCCCTAGGCCCCACTGAGGGGCCCCCTCGCTTCCTCCGGCACCGCAACATGGCCGGAATTCGGCCGACCGGGTGCCGGAGGCTCGCTCGTGGCCGGGCGGGGCGGCAGAATCGGGGCGACGGTTTCGGGCGAGGGGGCGGCTGTGGCATTGGCGGAGAACACGGGGACCGGGATTCCGGAGCTCGCCGGGGTGCCGTTGCTCGGCTCCCTGTTCGACCTGAAGAGCGACTCGCTGGGGACCTATCTGCGGGCCCGGCACCGGCACGGTGACGTGGTGCGGATCACCGCCGGACCGCCCGGGCTGCGGGCCGAACTGCACTGCGTTTTCTCCGCCGAGGGCGCCCAGCAGGTGCTGGCCTCCCAGTCGGCCAACTTCCGCAAGGACAACGCCTTCTACCAGGAAGTCCGGGACTCCTTCGGCAACGGCCTGCTGACCAGCCAGGACGAGGACTACCTCCGCCAGCGCCGGCTGGTCCAGCCGCTGTTCACCCGCCGCCGGGTGGACACGTACGCGGGCGCGGTCGCCACCGAGACGCAGGCCACCGTCGACGCCTGGCGGACCGCGCCCGACGGTGTGGTGGACGTGGCCGAGGAGATGATGGCGCTGGCGCTGCGCGCGGTGGCCCGGATCCTGTTCGGGACGGACGTCGATGCCACCGTCGAGGTCGTGGACCGGTGTTTTCCGGTCATCACCGAGTACGTGCTGCGGCGCGGCTACTCCCCCGTCAACATCCCGCGCAGCTGGCCCACCCCGCAGAACCAGCGGGCGGCAGCCGCGATGGCGGAGCTGTACGGGGTCTGCGACGGGATCATCGCCCGTCGGCGGACCGGGCAGCAGGAGCCCGGCGCGGATGCGGGCGACGCGGCCGGCGAGGATCTGCTGAGTCTGCTGGCGGCTGCCGAGAGCGCCGGGGACGCCGCCTTCGACGCCGCCGAACTCCGGGACCAGGTCCTGGTGTTCCTGCTCGCCGGACACGAGACCACGGCGACCTCGCTCGCCTTCGCCCTGCACCTGCTCGCGCTCCACCCCGAGCAGCAGGACCGGGGCCGGGAGGAGGTGTCCCGGGTACTGGGCGACCGGCGTCCGGTGGCTGCCGACCTGGACCGGCTGCCGTATCTGACGCAGGTCCTGAAGGAGGCCATGCGGCTGTATCCGGCGGCTCCGGTCATCGGGCGCCGGTCGGTGGCCGCCGCCGAGATCGACGGGCACACCGTGCCGGCGGGGGCGGACGTGATCCTGGCCCCGTGGGTGACCCACCGGAACCCGCGCTACTGGCCGGACCCGGACCGGTTCGATCCGGAGCGGTTCACCCCGGAGGCGGAGGCCGCCCGGCCGCGGTACGCATGGTTCCCGTTCGGCGGCGGCCCGCGGGCCTGTATCGGCCAGCACTTCTCGATGCTGGAGTCGGTGATCGCGCTGGCGATGATCCTGCGGGAGTACGCGGTCGAGCCGGTGGACCGGGAGATCCCGGTCAGCACGGGCATCACCCTGCGCGCCAACGGCCCCGCCCGCTGCCGCCTCCGTCCCATCGGTCCCACCGGCTGAGGCGGCACGGCAGCCGATGGCGCGGTCCGGCGGCACCACCGAGCACGGCACCTGGCAGCTGACCACCTCGGCTCCCGCTCCGGCCCTGCGGCCGGGGGTACGCGGATACCGCGGCTACCGGCTGTCCATGGACCGGACCCAGCGGCGGATCGAGATCCCGAACGGGACCGTGACCATGGTGGTCAACTTCGGTGATCCGGTGCGGGTGGCCGGGGCGGGTGCGCCCGGACCGGGGCTCCCGTACCGCTCGCTGGTCAGCGGGTTGCGCACGGATGCGACGGTCGGCGAGCACGGCGGCCGGCTGCACGGGATCGAGGTGCACTTCGCGCCCTGGATGGCCTTCACCGTCTTCGGGGTGGCCCTGTACGAACTCCGGGACCGGCTGGTGCCGCCGGCCGAGCTGCTCGGGGCCGAGGCGGACCGGCTGGAGACCCGGCTGGCGCAGGCCTCCTCCTGGCCCGAGCGGTTCGCGCTGCTGGACGCGGCGCTGCTGGAGCGGGCGGCCCGCGGGCCGGCGCCGGCCCCGCAGACGGTATGGGCCTGGCAGCAGCTGGTCCGTACGGAAGGCCTGCTGCCGGTGGCCGACCTCGCGCAGGGCGCCGGCTGGAGCACCCGCCGGCTGGAGCACCGCTTCCGGGAGCAGATCGGGCTGTCCGCCAAGTCCGCCTCCCGGGTGCTGCGGCTCCAGCGGGCCCTGCGGATGCTGACGGCCGGCGGACGTCCGGCCTCCGAGGCGGCATCGGCGTGCGGCTTCTACGACCAGGCCCATCTGCACCGGGACTTCCGGGCCATGACGGGCTGCGCGCCCGGGCAGTTCCTGTCCTACCGGGGCGGGGCCGGGCGCCCTGTGGACCGGGAACCGGGCCGGGTGACCAGCATCCTGCTGTGATCCGCCGACGGAATCGCGCCGGAACGGCGGTTTTTTCCAATACCCGGGCCGGGCCGCCCTGTCAGCATGACGCCACTTCACCTGATCCGCCGGGCGCACGGGGGTGGGGCCGGGCGGTGCTCCCGCCCGGCCCCGTCGCCCGGCCCCCGCTACCCTCTCCCCGCCGGTACATGGTTGCCCTTCAGACGCTCGATGTCCGAGGTCCGGACCTGGATCACGAACAGCGCGATCGCCGCCGCGACCAGGGTGAACAGGGCCGCCACCACGAAGGCGGCCGACACGCCCGCGGTGAGCACCTCGTCGCCCCAGGGGTCGGGGAGCCGTCCGGTCCGCCGGAACAGGGCGAGCTGCACCGGCCCGGCAGTGGCCAGGAACTCCGGGACCTGCTGCACGGCCTCGTTGCGGCTGGCCGTGCCGAACACCGTGACCAGGACGGACAGGCCCAGGGAACCGCCCACCTGCTGGGTGGTGTTCAGCAGCCCGGAGGCCGCGCCCGACTCCCGTTCGGGGACGTTGGACAGGGCCATCAGGGTCAGCGACACGAACTGCATGCCCATGCCGAGGGCGAAGAGCAGCATCGGGCCGAGGACGCTGCCCAGGTAGGTGGAGTGGATGTCGGTGAGGGTGAGCCAGGCCAGGCCGGCCGCCGCGCACAGGGCGCCGACCACCATGAAGGGCTTGGGCCCGAACCTGGGCAGCAGCCGTGCGGTGGTGCCGGCCGCGATCGCGATCACCACGCTGACCGGGAGGAAGGCGAGGCCGGCCTGGATGGGGCTGAAGCCGAGCACGTTCTGCACGAACAGGGTGAGGAAGAAGAACATCCCGAAGATCGCGCAGGCCAGGAAGAGCATGATGCCGTACGTTCCGGCCCGGTTGCGGTCGGCGAACATGTGCAGCGGGGTGATCGGCTGCCGGGAACGCCGCTCGACCAGGACGAACGTGCTGAGCAGGACGATGGCGGCGGCGAACGAGACCAGGGTGAGCGGGTCCCGCCAGCCGTCCTGGGCCGCGCGGATGAACCCGTAGACCAGGGACACCATGCCGAGGGTGGAGGTCAGTGCGCCGGCCAGGTCGAAGTGTCCGGGGTGGCGTTCGGATTCGCGGATCACCCGGGAGGCGAGCGCGGCGATCAGCAGGGCGATGGGCACGTTGACGAACAGGACCCAGCGCCAGTCCAGCCATTCGACGAGCATGCCGCCGGCCAGCAGGCCGATCGCGCCGCCGCCGGCCGATACCGCGGCGAAGACCCCGAAGGCCCGGTTGCGGGCCGGGCCTTCGCCGAAGGTGGTGGTGATCAGGGCCAGTGCGGTCGGTGAGGCGATGGCGCCGCCGACGCCCTGCAGGGCCCGGGCGGCCAGCAGCTGGCCGGAGGTCTGGGCGAAGCCGCCGAGCAGTGAGGCCAGGCCGAAGAGCAGGACGCCGGTGATGAACACCCGTTTGCGGCCGAGGATGTCGCCCGCGCGTCCGCCGAGCAGGAGCAGGCCGCCGAAGGTGAGGGTGTAGGCGTTGACCACCCAGGCCAGACTCTCGGTGGAGAAGCCGAGTGCGGTCTGGATGTGCGGCAGTGCGATGTTCACGATGGTGATGTCGAGGACCACCATGAGCTGGCAGGAGGCGATGACGAACAGGGCGATCCCGCCGTTGCGCGGCACACCGTTCCGGGCGTTCCGGTCCACAGCTCCGACGCTATGCCCGCCGCCCTCGCATCACCACCCGAACGGCCTAGGCCAGGTGACATTTCACATGTCACACTTCTGTCCCATGGACGCCTTTCTCGCTCTCTCCGCCGACACGGCCCGGTTCTCGTACGGGGCCCCGCGCGCCTTCGCTTTCGGCGACGGCGGACGCCTGCTGTACTTCCTCCGCTCCTCGGGACCCACCGACCCCTTCGACAGCCTCCATGTCCTCGACACCGCGACCGGCACCGAGACCCTGCTCGCCGATCCGCGCGCGCTGTCCACCGAGCCCGGTGAGCTCCCCGTCGCCGAACGCCGGCTCCGGGAGCGGATCCGCCTGGTGGCGGCGGGCATCGGCTCCTACGCCCTGTCCGGCGACGGCCTGCACGCCGCGTTCGCCCTCTACGGCCGCCTCCACCAGGTCACCTTCGGCGGTGCCGGGGCCCGGGAGATACCGGCCGCCGGGCCGGTCGTGGACCCCCGCCCCAACGCGGACGGCAGCCGGATCGCCTATGTCGCCGACGACGCCCTGTACGTCTCCCCCGGCGGCCGGGTCAGCCCGGACGACGGCGCCCGCTGGGGCCTCGCCGAGTTCGCCGCCGCCGAGGAGCTGGGCCGCTCCCGCGGCCACTGGTGGTCCCCCGACGGGGTCACCCTGCTGGCCGCCCGGGTGGACGAAACCGGGCTCCAGCGCCGGTACTTCGCCGACCCCGCACACCCCGGCCGGCCGGCCGAGGACTTCGCCTACCCCGAGGCCGGCGGCCCCAACGCCGACGTCCAGCTGTGGGTGCTGAGTCCGGACGGCCGGCGGGTCCGGCTGGACTGGGACGCGGAGACCCACCCGTACGTCTCCGACGCCGGCTGGGAGGGCGAGGGCGAGATCCTGCTGACCGTCCAGGACCGGCTCCAGCAGAACGTGCTGCTGCTCTCCGCCGATCCGGCCACCGGTGCCACCCGCGAACTCTCCCGGACCAGCCACCCGCGGTGGGTGGACCCGATGTTCCCCGGCACCCCCGCCCGGCTCTCCGACGGGCGGCTGGCCACCGCGGCCGAGACCCCCGGCGGCGCCGCCTGCTCGCTCGCCCTGGACGGGGTCCGGCTCACCGGCGACGAGGTCCAGGTGCGCCGGCTGGTCGGCGAGCACCAGGGGGGTCTGCTGATCGAGGCCGGACTGCGGGACCCGGCCGAGCAGCAGGTCCTGCTGCTCGACCCGGACACCGGCAAGCTCACCCCGGTCGCCGACGGGCCCGGGGTGCACAGCGCCGTGGCCTCCGCCGGTGCCCTGCTGCTGACCTCGGCCGGCCCGGACGGCATCCGGCGGACCCTCACCACCGCCGACGGGCGCAGCTTCACCCCGGCCGACCTGTCCGAACCGCTGCCCTACCGGGTGACCCCGGTCCTGGGCCGGGTCACCGAACACGCCCTGCCCACCGCGCTGGTACTGCCCCGCAACCATGTGCCCGGCCGCCGGCTGCCGGTCCTGCTCCAGGTGTACGGCGGTCCCGGCTTCCAGGACGTGTGCCTGGAGCCGCGCCGCTGGCAGCACCGCCAGTGGTGGGCCGACCAGGGCTTCGCCGTCGTCACCATCGACAACCGCGGCACCCCGTACGTCTCCCCCGCCTTCACCCAGGCCATGTACCGGAACTTCTCCGAGGTCACCCTCGAGGACCAGGTGGCGGGCCTGCGGGCGCTGGGCGAGCGGCACCCGGACCTCGATCTGGACCGGGTCGGCGTCAAGGGCTGGTCCTACGGCGGCTACCTGGCCGCGGCGGCCGTGCTGCGCCGCCCCGAGGTGTTCCACGCGGCCGTGGCGGGTGCCCCGCCCACCGACTTCCGGCACTACGACACCGCGTACACCGAGCGCTACCTGGGCCTGCCGCAGGAGAACCCGGAGGTGTACGAACGGGAGTCGCTCATCGGGGACGCCCCCGCCCTCCGCCGCCCGCTGCTGCTGATCCACGGCCTGGCCGACGACAACGTCCACCCCTCACACACCCTGCGCCTCTCCCAGGCCCTGACCGACGCGGGCCGCCCGCACCAGGTGCTGGCCCTGCCGGGCGTCACTCATATGACCCCGGACGGCATGTACGAGAAGGTCGCCGCCCAGGAACTCGCCTTCCTGAAGGCGGCCTTGCACTAGGCGCGTATCCGGTGCCGTCGGTGCCGACCGGGCCGCGGGGAAGTATCCGGTCCAGCCACTTCGGCAGCCACCAGTTGGCCCGGCCGAGGAGTGTCATGGTCGCCGGTACCAGCACCATGCGTACGACCGTGGCGTCGATGAAGATCGCGGTGGCCAGGCCGAGCCCGAACATTTTGGTGGAGGGGTCGTCGGCGACGGCGAAGGACAGGAAGACCGCCACCATGATGAGGGCGGCCGAGGTGATGATCCGGGCGGTGCGCGAGACGCCCTCAACGATCGCCGTGCCGTTGTCGCCGGTGCGCAGGTACTCCTCGCGTACACGGGAGAGGAGGAACACCTCGTAGTCCATCGACAGGCCGAACAGGATGGCGAAGAGGAACATCGGGATGAACGACACGATCGGAACCGTCGCTTCCAGCCCGATGAGTGCGCCTCCCCAGCCCCACTGGAAGACCGCGACCATGATGCCGTAGGCCGCGCCGATGCTCAGCAGATTCAGCAGTACCGCCTTGAGCGGTACGAGGATCGAGCGGAAGACCAGCATCAGCAGCAGGAACGACATCGCCAGCACGGCGGCGACGAACACCGGCAGGCGTTGGCTGGTGCGTTGGCCCACATCGGACAGGCTCGCGGCGGCGCCGCCGACGTGGGCCCTGGCCGGGCCGTGCCCGATCGCCGTGGGCAGCACGTCGGTGCGCAGCCGGGCGATGGTGCCGGCCGTGGCCTTGTCCTGAGGGCTGGTGGTCGGGAACACCACGAGGGTCGCGATGCCGGTGGCCCGGTCGATGTGCGTCGGCGCGACGGATGCGATGCCCGGATCCGCAGCGACCGCCCCGACGAGTCGGTCCAGCACTCCCGGATCACCGGCGGGGTCCGCGGCGATGACGAGGGGACCGTTGGTGCCCGGGCCGAACCCCTCGGCGACGAGGTCGTAGGCCCGGCGCTCGGTACGGCTGGGGGGCAGTGAGCCGTCGTCGGGCAGGCCGACACGCAGGCCGAGCACGGGCAGCGTCGCGGTCAGCAGCAGCCCCGCCGCGCCGATCGCGTACAGCACCGGGTGCCGGCTGACGTGCCCGATCCAGCGCCGCCAACCGGCGGCGGGAGCGGAGCCCGCCGCCGTGTCCCGCCGCCGTACGAGTCGGCCCGGCTTCCCGGTCTGCAGAGCCCGGCCGATCCGGCCGATCCGGCCGGCCCGGGCCAGGAGCGGGCCCGCCGCGCCGAGGAAGGCCGGCAGCAGCGTCACCGACGCGAGCACCATGGTCAGGACGACGATCGAGACGGCGAGCCCGCCCACCGTCATGAACGGCACGTTCGCGACCGCCAGGCCGAGGATCGATACGACGACGACGCCGCCGGCGAAGACCACGGGCCTCCCCGCCGTGGCCACCGCTCGCCCCGCCGCCTCGTGGGGATCGAGCCCGCGCGCGAGGTACTCCCGGTGCCTGGCGAGCACGAACAGCGCGTAGTCGATGCCCACTCCGAGCCCGACCATGCTGCCCAGGACCGGTGCGAAGGTGGGGACCTCTGTCACCCCCGCCAGTACCGTCATCGTGGCGACTCCGATGGTCAGCCCGAAGACCGCCATGCCGATCGGCAGCGCGGCGGCGACGAGCGAACCGAACGCCAGGAACAGGATCGCAGCCGCGGCGAGGAGGCCGATCAGCTCGCTCGCGCCGCCGTCGGGGTCGGAGAAGGCGTAGAAGAGGTTCCCGCCCATCTCGATGCGCAGGGGCAGCTCGGCGCGCAGCCGGTCGCCGAGACCGACGAGGGCGTCGAGGTCTTCGGCCGACAGCCGGCTCTGGTCGGGGTACTGCACCCGGACGACCGCGATCCGTCCGTCGGCCGAAACGAGGCCGCCGCGCACGGCGGTGTCCCCGCCCGCGCCGAGCGCCCCCGCCGGGTCGCTCGTGCCGAGCACGTGCGGCAGCCGCCTCACCTCGGTCTGCAGCCGCGTGAGAGCGGTGCGCGCGCCGTCGTCGTCGGAGAACGTCGCAGCGTCGTCGAGGGGGGTGACGACGACTTGGGCGGTCATCCCCTCCTGGCCGGTGCCTGCCCGCTCGATCAGTTCCGCGGCCCGTCGGGAGTCCAGCCCCGGAGCGGTCATCGAGTCCGCGGTACGCCCGCCGAAGGCGACGGCGGCGAGGACGGCGAGCGTGGCGGCGATCAGCCATGCCGCGATCACCCGCCAGGGATGGCGGGCGGCGCTTGCGCCCAGGCGCAACAGGGCTTTCGAGAGCATCGGGTCCTCCAACCACCTCGTCGGCCGTCCTTGTTCGGCCGCCGATGCTTCAGGCTCGTCGCCACGGCGCTCCGTGGCATCGGCCCGCGGGCCGCGGATCCGTCGGCCCCGGGGCGGAGTGACAACCCGTCCTTTCGGCCGATGCGCGGCACGCCGCGGTCCCTAGGCTGAGAACCGTGCTCCGAGACGACCTGCGAACCCTGTGGACCGAACCCCGGCCGCCCGGCGCGCCCGCCCGGGTGCGGCGGGACTGGGCGCTGCTCGCCGCGGGCCTTGCCGGTGTGGCGCTGGAGGCCACCCTGCGCGAGAACGTCGTGTGGCGGCCGGTGGCGGTGGTGTTCGCCGTATGGCTGTGCCTGCTGCCCCTGTGGCGCCGGACCCGCCCGCTGGCGGTGGTGACGCTGGCGTTCGGCTCGGTGATCCTGCTTCCGGTGGCCTCGCTCGTCGCCGCACCACGCGAGCCCGTCGGCCTGTACACCGGCGCGGTCGTGCTCGTGCTGGTGTACGCGCTCCCCCGGTGGGGGTCGGGACGCGAGGTCGTACTGGGCGGCGCGGTGATCCTCGCGGCCGGCACGCTGTGTGTCGTCACGGACGAGACCCCGGTCGTCGAAAAGGTCGTGGGCCTCGTCTTCCTGCTGCTGCCCGGCGTGGTCGGGGCTGCCGTGCGGTTCCGGGTGTCCGCTCGCGAGCGGCAGTCGGAGCAGGTGCGATCCCGCGAGCGCGAGCGGCTCGCCCGGGAACTGCACGACACGGTGGCCCACCACGTGTCGGCCATGGTGATCATCGCCCAGGCGGGCCGGGTGCTCGCGGACACCGACCCGTCCGCCGCCGTCGAGGCGCTGGAGGAGGTCGAGGAGGAAGGGGCGCGCACGCTGGAGGAAATGCGCGCCATGGTCGCCGCGCTGCGCGACCGCGGGGTCGGCGCC
Source organism: Streptomyces venezuelae (assembly GCF_008642295.1). GTDB lineage: Bacteria > Actinomycetota > Actinomycetes > Streptomycetales > Streptomycetaceae > Streptomyces > Streptomyces venezuelae_C. The sequence continues at coordinate 1,714,432 of NZ_CP029190.1, forward strand.
GAGCTGGCGCCCCCTGCCGGAGTCGCGGATCTGGAGCGCCTGGTGCGCACCCCGGGTGGTCGTCTCAGGGTCGACCTGGGGCTCGACGGCGAACTGGACGCGCTGCCCCCGGCCGTGGACGCGGCCGTCTACCGGATCGTGCAGGAATCGGTGACCAACGCGCTGCGCCATGCGGTCGACGCGACCGAGCTCGTCGTCCGGGTCGCCGCGGAACGGCACACGGTACGGGTGAGCGTGCGCGACAACGGCCGGCGCACCGGCCGGGGTCGCGACGGATACGGACTTACCGGACTGCGCGAGCGCGCGACCCTGCTCGGCGGCACACTACGAGCCGGCCCGGGTACCGACCGGGGCTGGCATGTCGAAGCCGAACTGCCGAGAGCGAGGAGCGAGAGCGGTGTCCATTCGCGTCCTCGTCGCTGACGACCAGACGATCATCCGCACCGGGTTGCGGATCATACTGAACGCCCAGCCCGGCATCGAGGTGGTCGGCGAGGCCGCCGACGGGCGGGAAGCGGTACGTATGGCCCGCGAACTACGCCCCGACGTCTGCCTGTTCGACATCCGCATGCCCGTACTCGACGGGCTCGAGGCCACCCGGCTGGTCGCCGGCCCGGGCGTCGCCGACCCGCTGGCCGTGGTCGTCATCACCACGTTCGACCTCGACGAGTACGTCTACGGCTCACTGCGTGCCGGCGCCCGCGGATTCCTCCTCAAGGACACGGGACCGGACCTTCTGGCGCAGGCCGTACGGTCGGCGTCCGACGGTGAGGCGCTCATTGCGCCCAGCGTCACCGTCCGTCTGCTCCAGGCATTCGCGGACCTGCCCGCCGGCCGGCCCGTGGCCCAGCCGGTCGCCCCCGTCACCGCCCGCGAGGAGCAGGTGCTCCTCGCCGTCGCTCGCGGGCTGACCAACACCGAGATCGCCGATGCACTGCGCATCAGCCTCAGCACGGTGAAGACGCATCTGGCCAGCCTGATGGCCAAACTCGGCGCCCGCAACCGGGTCGAGATCGCGATGTGGGCCTACGAAACGCGCCGTATCCTCCCCGGAACCTGAGCCGGGTACCGGGCCATGCAGAACAGCCCCGGCCGACGCGGTGTCGGCCGGGGCTGCGCACGCTCTCGGACTGCTCGGGCTGCTCGGACTACTTGGCCTGGTCGGCCTGGTCGGCCCAGAGGGAGCGGACGTGGCCGAGGTGGCGGCGCATGCACGACTCGGCGGCGGGGGCGTCGCCCGACAGCATCAGGTCGAGCAGTTCCAGGTGTTCCTCGGCCGAGGACACCAGCAGGCCGGCCTTGTCCAGGCTGGTCAGTCCGTACAGCCGGGAGCGCTTGCGCAGATCGCCGACCGTCTCCACCAGCCGCTCGTTCCCGGCCAGGCCCAGCAGGGTCAGGTGGAACCGCCGGTCGGCCTCCAGGTATCCGATGAGGTCGTGCTCGCGGGCGCTGGCGACGATCTCCTCGGCGATGGGCCGGAGTTCCTCCAGCCGCTCCCGGGGCGCGATCCGGGTGACGATGCCGATGGTCGGCACCTCGATCAGGGTGCGCAGTTCGGTGTACTGGTCCAGGTCGCGCTCGCTCACCTCGGTGACCCGGAAGCCCTTGTTGCGGACCGGCTCGACCAGCCCCTCGCGCGCGAGGTCGAGCATGGCCTCGCGGACCGGGGTGGCCGACACGCCGAGTTCCGCGGCCAGTGTGGGCGCCGAGTAGACCCGGCCGGGCTCCAGCTGTCCCGCTATCAGGGCAGCTCGGAGGGCATGGCCGACCTGATCGCGGAGCCGCTCCTGGGCCTTGATGAGACTGTGCTGCTTCAGGTCACCCATCGCAGTTCCTCCGGTCCTCCGAAAACACGCAGAGGAACAGCGTACAATGTCACGTTTCGCCGTCCGCCCCGGTGGCGCGGTACAGGGCCACCGCCACAGCCAGATCTTCCCAGGCCATGCCCACGCTCTTGAAGAGCTGTGGACAGCCCACCGTCCCGGGACCGGGATGCCGTCCGCACACCAGGTCGGCGAGGGTCCCGGTGATATGGCCCGGCCCGATGGCCCCTTCGGCCTCCGGGACCAGCAGGTCCCCGGCCTCGCGCAGGGCCGCCGCGCGCGATTCCACGTACACCGCGGCGCGGCGCACCAGGGCGGTGTCGGTCTCGCGGGCCGTCGGTTCGTGCGAGCCGACCGCGACCACGGTGGCCCCGTCGGCCACCAGCCGCCCGTCGAAGAGGGGTTCGCGGGCCGTCGTACAGCAGACCACCAGATCGGCGCCGGCCACGTCGGCGGCGGTACCCGTCCGGGCCACGGGGACCCCGCGGGATGCGGCGTACCCGGCGAGCCGGCCGGCACCCGCGGGATCGCGGGCCACCACCACCGCCTCGGCCAGGTCCCGTTCCGCCAGCAGGGCGTCGAGGTGGCCGTACGCCTGCGGTCCGGAGCCGAACAGCACCAGCCGCAGCGGCCGGCCGGCCGGGGTCAGCTGCCGGACGGCCAGCGCGGACACCGCGGGGGTGCGCAGCGCGGTCAGGGCCGCGCCGTCCAGCAGGGCCACGGGCTCCAGGGTGGGCCCGTCCAGCAGCAGATAGGCGCCGGTGATCCGGGGCAGTCCGCGGGCGGGGTTGGCCGGGGCCACCCCGGCGATCTTCACCCCGGCCCAGGGCCCGGCGGCGGCGGGCATCAGCAGCAACTCGCCGGCGGGGACGGGCACCTGGCTGCGCTGCGGGCAGGTCTCGGGGTCGAGGCCTGCCCGCAGCACCGCGGCCAGGGCGTCGGCCGCGGCCACCGGGCCGAGGAGCCCCCCGATCTCCTCGGCCCCGATCCGGACGAGGTCCTTCACAGCAGGAATCCGGTGCCGAGGGTGTCCCTGGAGTCCAGCAGGAAGCGGTGCTCGCCGGTCCGGTAGGCGGTGCCGGTGACCTCGGTGACGCCGTCCGCGAGCAGCCGGCCGGTGAACACCGTGCCGGTCACGGACTCGTGGAGCAGGTCCTCGCCGGCGCCGAGCCGGCCGTCCTCGCCGAGCAGGGCCAGCCGGGCGGAGGTTCCGGATCCGCACGGCGAGCGGTCGATCTGGCCGTCGGCGAAGACCGTGACATTGCGCTGGTGCGGGCCGAAGGGGGTGTCGGGCAGTTCCTCGTAGAGGATCACTCCGTAGACCCCGGACAGCAGGGGGCCGTCCGGATGCCAGGTGGCCGGGTGGGTGGCGAGTGCGGCCCGGATCTCCTGCCCGGCGCGGACCAGGCCGGGCAGGTCGGCGCGGGAGACCCGGAGGCCGAACTCGCGGGCGGGGACGGCCGCGTAGCAGGCTCCGGCGTGGGCGATGTCCACCTCGGCGAGGCCGAGGGAGGTGGCCACCGGCACCTTGCGGGCGGCAACCCGGGCGGGCACGTTGCGGAAGGTGACGCCGGTGGTGCGGCCCGCGTCCCGGTGGACGGTGGCGGTGACCCGTCCGGACGGCACGTCGATCCGGACCGTTGCGTCCCCGTCGCCGGGGGCGGCGACCAGTCCGCTGTCCACCGCCCAGGCACCGAGCGCCATCGTGCCGTGCCCGCAGGCCGTGGAGTAGCCGTCCTTGTGCCAGAAGAGCACACCGAGGTCGGCGCCGTTGTCGTCGGGCGGGACGAGGAAGCCGCCGTACATGCCGGCATGCCCGCGCGGTTCCTGCACCAGCAGGCGCCGTACGTCGTCCAGTGCGCTGCGCCGGGGGGCGGTGCCGGAGCCGCCGGGGCCGAGGGCGGTGGTGCAGCGCTCGGCCACGGTGTCGCCGGGGACGGGCGGCAGGCCGTCGGTGACGATCCGGAAGGGCTCGCCGGCGGTGTGGTAGTCGGTCGTGCGGACCGTGTGCACGGTGAAGGCGGCGTCCGGGCGCGGGTGGACGCTCGGGTCGGGGCTCACAGCAGGAACCCTCCGGGGAAGGGGTCGGTGGGGTCGAGGAAGTACTGGGCGGTGCCGGTGATCCAGGCGCGTCCGGTGACGGTCGGCACGACCGCGGGCCGCCCGCCGACCTCCGTCTCGCCGACCAGCCGGCCGGTGAACTCGGTGCCGATGAAGGACTCGTTGACGAAGTCCGTGTGCAGCGGCAGCAGGCCGCGGGCGTGCAGCTGGGCCATCCGGGCGCTGGTGCCGGTGCCGCACGGGGAGCGGTCGAACCAGCCGGGGTGAATGGCCATGGCGTGCCGGGAGCGGACGGCGTCGGAGCCGGGGGCGGCCAGGTAGACGTGTTTGACCCCGGCGATGTCCGGGTTCTCGGGGTGCACGGGCCGGTCCGGTCCGGCGTTGATCGCGTCCATGACGGCGAGTCCGGCGGTGAGGAGGTCCTCCTTGCGGGCCCGGTCGAAGGGCAGGCCGAGGTCGTCGAGTTCGACGAAGGCGTAGAAGTTGCCGCCGTAGGCCAGGTCGTAGCCGACGGTGCCGAAGCCGGGGACCTCGGCCTTGAGGCCGAGGCCCACGCTGAAGGCGGGGACGTTGGTGAGCGTGACGGCCTTCGCCGCGCCGTCCTCGACGTGGACGTCCACGCTCACCAGTCCGGCGGGGGTGTCGAGGCGGACCGTGGTGACCGGCTCGGCCACCGGCACCATGCCCGTCTCGACCAGGACGGTGGCGACCCCGATGGTCCCGTGCCCGCACATCGGCAGCAGTCCGGACACCTCGATGTAGAGCACGCCGAAGTCGGCGTCGGGCCGGGTGGGCGGCTGCAGGATGGCGCCGCTCATCGCCGCATGCCCGCGCGGCTCGTACATGAGCAGGGTGCGGATGTGGTCCAGGTGCTCGATGAAGTGGAGGCGCTTCTCGGCCATGGTGGCGCCGGGGATCACCCCGACGCCCCCGGTGATGACCCGGGTCGGCATGCCCTCGGTGTGCGAATCCACCGCGTGGTAGATGTGACGGGTGCGCATGGAGGTACCCCTGAGTTTTAGTGGTGGCCCTCGGCGAGGGCCTTCTCGGTTGCGGCGCGGACGGCGGCCTCGACGTCCCCGGTGAGCGGGAAGCGCGGCGGGCGGGTGGCCCCGCCCGGCCGGCCGGCCAGGTCCATGGACAGCTTGATGGCCTGGACGAACTCGGTCTTGGAGTCCCAGCGCAGCAGGGAGTGCAGGGACGTGTAGAGCGGGAGGGCGGTCTCGAGGTCGCCGGCGACGGCGGCCCGGTACAGGGTGGCGCAGGTGGTGGGCAGGGCGTTGGGGTAGCCGGCGATCCAGCCGACCGCGCCGGCCACGGCGAGCTCCAGCAGGACGTCGTCGGCGCCGATCAGCAGGTCGAGGCCGGGGGCGAGTTCGGCGATCTCGTAGGCGCGGCGGACGTCCCCGCTGAACTCCTTCACGGCGACGATGCTGCCGTCGTTGTGCAGTCGGGCGAGCAGGGCCGGGGTGAGGTCGACCTTGGTGTCGATGGGGTTGTTGTACGCGACCACGGGCAGGCCGGCTCCGGCGACCTCGGCGTAGTGGGCGCGCACCGCCTGCTCGTCGGCGCGGTAGGCATTCGGCGGGAGCAGCAGCACGGACCCGGCGCCGGCCTCGGCGGCCTGCTCGGCCCAGCGGCGGGCTTCGGCGCTGCCGTAGGCGGCGACGCCGGGCATGACGCGGGCGCCGTCGCCGGCCGCCTCGACGGCGGTGCGGACCACGCGGGCGCGCTCTTCGTCGGTGAGGGTCTGGTACTCGCCGAGGGAGCCGTTGGGGACCACGCCGTCGCAGCCGTTGGCGATCAGCCAGGCCACGTGCTCGGCGTAGGCGTCGTAGTCGACGGTGAGGTCGGGTCGCATGGGCAGGGTGGTGGCGACCATGATGCCGTGCCAGGGGCGCCGGCGGTCCGGAAGCGGGGCGGGGGTGGGCGCGGGGGTGGGCGCAAGGCTCATGACGGGACTCCCTTGTGTGGTGTGTGACATTTTACTGGCTTGTATACGGCGGGGACAAGCCCCGGGACGGCATGGATCAGCAGCCGTCCGGGGGAAGTTCGGCCAGGTTGCGGAGCGGGACCGGGCAGGACAGCGGGCGGCGGTCGGCGCCGGGGGCGGTACCGGCCAGGGCGGCCACGGCCTGGCCGCACATCCGGCCCTGGCACCAGCCCATGCCGGCCCGGGTGAGCAGTTTGACGGTACGGGCGTCCCGGGCGCCGAGCTCCGCCACGGCCTCCCGGATCCGCCCGGCGGGCACCTCTTCGCAGCGGCAGACGTCGGTGTCCTCGGTGAGCCAGCCGGTCCAGCCGGGCCCGGGTCGGTGGGCGGCGCCCATGGCCTCGGCGAAGGCGCGCAGCCGGGCGCGGCGGCGGTGCAGGGCCGCCGGCGCGGGGCGGCCGGCCACCGAGTGGGCGGCCAGCTCGCCCTCGGCCAGGGCGAGCTGGGCACCGGCGATGCCGCCGGTCTCGCCGGCCGACCAGATGCCGGGCACCGAGGTGCGCTGTTCCGTGTCCAGCTCCAGGGCGGCGGTGCCGTCGGCGGCGGTACGGGTGGCACAGCCGAGTTCGGTGGCGAGCTCCAGCTGCGGGACCAGGCCGTGGCCGACGGCGAGGGCGTCGCAGGGGATACGGCGCCCGGTGCCGGGCACGGGCCGCCAGTCGCGGTCCAGCCGGGCCACGGTGACGGCTTCCACCCGGTCGGTGCCGTGCGCTGCGACCACGGCCTGCCGGGTGAGCAGCCGCACCCGGTGGCGCAGCAGTCCGCCGCCGAACAGGGCGCCTTCGGCCAGCTTGGCCGGGTTGCGGAGCAGGGTGGGCACCCGGCCGGCGTACGCCAGGTAGGAGGCGGCCTCGACCACGGCCGGCACCCGGGCGCCGGCCGCGGCGAGGGATCCGGCGACGGCGAGCAGCAGCGGCCCGCTGCCGGCCACCACCACCCGCTTCCCGGGCAGCACGAGTCCGGCCTTGAGCATGGCCTGGGCGCCGCCCGCGCCGACCACCCCGGGCAGGGTCCAGCCGGGGAAGGGCAGTTGCCGCTCGTACGCGCCGGTGGCGAGCAGGACGGCGGCGGCGGTGACGGTGGCGGCCCGCTCCTCGGGGCCGACGACGGCGTGCAGCCGCCAGGCCTTCGCGGGCTCGCCGGCCCCCGGCGCCGCCCCCGGCGCCGGAACCACGGTCCAGACGTGGTGCCCCGGCAGGAAGGTGATCCGGCCCGCCGCCTCGTGGGCGCGCAGCCCGGCCTCGCGGGCCGCGAAGGCGGACCAGTCGTGGTGCAGGGCCTGCGGCCGGGCGGCGCCGAGGCCGGGGGCGGGATGGCGGTAGTACTGGCCGCCCGGCCGGTCCCCGGCGTCGAGCAGGGTGACCCGCAGGCCGAGGTCGGCGGCGGTGACGGCGGCGGCGAGCCCGGCCGGCCCGGCTCCGACGATCGCGAGGTCGGCCGGCACGGCCGGCGCAGCCGGGGAGCCGGAGGGGTCAGACGGCGAGTTCGGCACGGCCGGTTCCCTCCTGGGTGGTGACGGTGTCCCCGGCCCGGGCCGGGACCAGGCAGGCCCGCTGGTTGGGCCGGCCGTTGACGGTGACGAGGCAGTCGTAGCAGCTGCCGATCCCGCAGAACGCCCCGCGCGGCGCGCCCCCTTCGCGGGTGGTGCGCCAGGCCAGGATGCCGGCTCCCCAGAGGGCGGCGGCGATGCTCTGCCCGGCCTCGGCGGGCACGGCGCGGCCGTCGAACTCGATGGTGTACGCCGCTTCGGGCGCCCCGCCGACCAGGCGGCGCGGGGTCGCGTTCATCGGGCGGTCTCCTTCGGGAAGCGGTCCGGGCGGAACGGGGCCGGGTCCAGGGCGGGTTCCGCCCCGGTCAGGGCGGCGGCGATCAGCACCCCGGTGCCCGGGGCCAGGCCGATCCCGGCGCCCTCGTGGCCGCAGGCGTGCAGCAGGCCCGGGACCCGCGGGTCGGGGCCGATCGCGGGGAGGTGGTCGGGCAGATAGGGGCGGAAGCCGTGGTAGCTGCGCAGGACCCGGACGTCCGCGAGGACCGGGAACAGGGCGGCGGCCTGTGCGGCCAGCCGGCGCAGCGCTTCGGTCGACGGGCTGCGGTCGAAGCCGACCCGTTCGCGGGTGGCGCCGATCAGGACGGGGCCGGCCGGGGTGCCCTCGACCACGGCCGAGGACTGGAGTGCGGCGGAGCCGCTGGCCACGTCGGCAATGTAGTCGGCGGCGTAGACCTTGTGCCGGACCACCCTCGGCAGGGGTTCGGTCACCAGCACGAAGCCGCGGCGCGGCAGTACGGGCAGCTCGGTGCCGGCCAGCGCGGCGACCGCCCCGCCCCAGGTGCCGGCCGCGTTGACCACGGCGGGGGCGAGCAGGTCGCGCCGCGGGGTGCGGACGCCCCGGACGGCGCCGGAGGCGTCCCGGAGGATCTCGGTGACCTCCTCGCCCAGGTACCGGGCGGCCCCCGAGGCGGCGAGCAGCCGGGCCGCCGCCTGGGCGGGCTGGACCTGGGCGTCCTGCGGGTAGTGGAACCCGCCGGCCAGGCCCGGCGCCAGGTGGGGTTCGAGCTCGTGGAGGGAGCCGGCGGCGATTTCCACGGCCGTCACCCCGGCCGCCCGCTGGCCCTCGGCGAAGGTCCGCAGGGCCTTCAGGGTGGTCTCGTCGGGCGCCACGACGAGACCGCCCTTGGGCTCGTACTCGGTCTCCGGCGGTAGGGCGGAGGCCAGTTCGCGCCACAGTTTCGTGGACAGCAGCGCGAGATCGAGCTCGGGGCCCGCCTCCTTGTCGGAGACGAGCAGGTTCCCCTCCCCGGCGCCGGTGGTGCCGCCCGCGACGGGACCGCGGTCGACCACGGCGACGGAGAGGCCGGCGCGGCTCGCGTAGTACGCGCAGGCGGCCCCGACCACTCCGGCGCCGATGATCACGACGTCGGGGGAGGCGGTGTCCTGATGGTGTCTCTTGGCCACGACAGTAATATGTCACATGGTGTGGCCGATTCCTAGAGGCCATCAGCTGCGCAGCGGACCCTCACAGCTGTAGGAGGAGGTGCCGGCCACCTTGTTCGTCCAGATCTCCACCGGACCGAAGGAGCAGTTCATATCGGCCAGGTTGTTCGAGGCCGCGCCCGCCCGGTCCAGGATGAAGTAGTCCACCGTCTCGGACATGTCCTTGAAGTTCTGGTCGTCGCTGCGCCAGTTCTTCAGGTTCGCGGTGATCCGGCCGGTGCAGGTGAACCGGCGCTTGCCCGGCTCCCCGTTCTCCACGCAGTCCGGGGTGTTGTAGGTGGCCGTGGCGAAGGAGGACTTCACCGAGGCCAGCGCCGAGTCGCGCAGCTGCTCGTTGGGCGTGAACGTGGTGTTCGGCACGAACAGCTGGTCGACCTTGGCGATCTGCGCGTCCAGGAAGCGGTTGTAGTCGCGCTGGAGGTAGGTGTCCGCGCCCAGCCGGTGGCGCCAGGCGTCGTACGCCGCGACGTCGTTGTTGCGCAGGTGGGTGTACATCTCGCGGAGCAGCGAGGGCTTCTCGGTCCAGAGGAACTCGAAGAACGTGCCGGCGTAACTGTAGAAGCGGAATCCGTCGCCCGCGTAGGTGGCGTTGAGGATCTGCTCGACGGTCATCCGCGGGCCGCCGCCGGCGGTGTCGGCGATGACGCTCTTGACCAGGGACTTGCGGACGGCGATGCCGTTGTCGCGGGTGGCGCCGTCGAAGAACTCGGCGGTGCCCTCGTCCATGGCGGTGGTGCGGTCGCCCTCGTACCAGGGGCCCTCGCCGAAGAAGCCCGGAACCGCGAAACGGCCGTTGAGGTAGTGGACGTACTCGTGGCGGAAGAGCTCCTCGAGGGTGAGGGAGGAGTCCTGCGGGACGCGCCGCTCGTAGGTGTAGAAGGTCGCGCCGCGCTCGATGTACACGCCGCCGTTGGCGGTGCCCATGCCCGTGAGGATCGGGTGCAGGTTCGCGTAGTCGGCGCGGGAGGCGTACAGCACGATGTTCAGACTGGAGTTGGGGTCCCCGGCCAGCGGCTGGTCGGCACCGAGCACGCGGTGGAACTGGGCCTTGACCTGCTTGCTCGCGTAGTAGAGCTTGTCGACGGTGGCACGGTCCAGGGCGGTGCGGACGTTGATGGCGCCGTTGTCGTAGGTGTAGGTGTTCGGGAAGAGCCAGGCCTCGATGTCCTGCTTGCAGACGCGGAACTGCTGACACGCGTCGTAGTACTTCACCCAGGACACGATCGCGGCCCACTGCTCGACGCCCCGGCCGAAGGTGCTCTCCACCCGGCCCAGCGCCCAGCCGAGGTCGGCGACCGCCGTGTCGCGCAGGCCGTCGATCTGGCCGAAGCGGCCGAGCTCGGACATGGCGTCGCGCACGACCCAGGCGTTGGCCGATCCCTTGAGGTGGGCGTAGTCGGCGAAGGCCTTGAACACGCCGCGGTACGAGGCGTCCTGGCGGGCCGCGGCGTGGAAGGCGGCGTCCTGGTTGCCCGGGTACACGCCGAGGTAGTTGACGGAGAGCGCGGCCAGCGCGGCTCCGCCCCAGGCCGGGTCGTGGTGGGTGGCCGGGCGGTCCGGGCCCATGGTGGCCAGGACCTTGGTGATCAGACCGAGCTGGTGCTGGCGCAGACCGGGGCCGGAGGCCGCGTACAGGGCCTCGCGCAGGGTGCGGGCGTTGGACGGGGTGACATCGAAGGTGCGGGCGGCGGCACCGAAGTCGGCGACGGCCTTCCGCATGGCCTCGACGGTCGGCGCGTCGGTGACGTCGATCTCCCCGCGCGAGAAGTCGTGGTACACGACCGCGTGCAGGTAGGTGAACATCTCCTCCAGGTGGGAGGAGTTGAGGCCGTCGTGCGAAGCGGCCAGGCCGGATATCCGGCGGGAGACGGCCTGGACGTGGGCGTCGGACATCACCGGGGCCAGGCGGGCGTCCCAGTTCCAGATGATGTCGCGCAGACAGCCGTTGGCCGACACCGCCGGGTCGGCGAGGAAGTCGGCGAACTGCTCGGGGCCGAGGCCGGTGACCCCGTCGAGGGTGCAGGGGACGCCGGCGGCGCGGGCGGCGGGGGCCGCCCGCAGGTCCTTCGCCTTGGCCTTCTCGGACCGGGTGTCCTCGGCCGGGCCGGGGATCCGGGCCCCGTCCTTGGCGTCGGCCGCGCCGTCGGCCTTGGCACTGCCGCCCGGGGCGGGTGCGGGGGCCGGGGTCACCTGGGGGGCCTCGGCCAGGCGCTCGACCTCGTCGAACGGGTTCTCACCATGGGCATGCGCGGCCTGGGGACCGGCGAAGGTGGCGGGCACCGGGGCAGCCTGCTCCGCGGCCTGGGTCACGCTCTGCCCGGCGGAGGCGACAAGGGTGACCGCCACGGCGGTGGCGAGAAGGGAGGAGCGCACAACTCTGCTCATGGACACCAAGAACTCCTGGGTGGAGAGGGAGGTGGGGGATGTAGTGCCTGAACTGCCCTGCTTTACGCGGCATTTGACGTCAGTTCACGTGCCGCGGTGTGAGCTGTAACATAGTAATGTGAAATTGCACTGACAAGACCTGTGCGCCCACCAGTTCGCATCACCTTGGGGAGCCCCCGTGTCCGACGCCGCCGCGCGCCTCAATATCGGCAGTCACGATCTGCCGGTATCAGCAGAGTTGTCCCGCTTCATGAGCGAGGGATGGGCCGCCTCCCCCCTTCCGGACTCGGCCCGCGTCGCCGCCCACGCCGTCACCCCGGCCCGCCGCGCCCGGCTCTCCGCCCGCTTCCCCGGCGAGCGGCTGATCATCCCGGCCGGGGAGCTCAGCGTCCGGTCCAACGACTGCGACTACCGCTTCCGCCCGCACAGCGCCTACGCCTGGCTCACCGGCCTCACCGGCGAGGACCAGGCCGGCCACGTCCTGGTGCTGGAGCCCGCCGGCCCGCACGGCCACGAGGCCGTCCTCTACCTGCGGCCCCGCTCGCCCCGGGCGGACGGCGGTGAGGAGTTCTACCGGGACCGCCGCTACGGCGAGTTCTGGGTCGGCCGCCGCCCCGACCTCGCCGAGGCCGAGCGCCTCACCGGCATCCGCTGCGCCCACCTCGACCGGATCGGCCTCCTCGACGCGGCGGCCGGCCGGGACGCCTCGCGCGACACCGAGCTCGCCGCCGCGCTCGCCGAACTGCGCCTGGTCAAGGACGCCTGGGAGGTGGCGCAGCTGCAACTGGCCGTGGACCACACCACCGCCGGGTTCGAGGACGTCGTACGGGCCCTGCCGCGCGCCCTCGCGCACCCGCGCGGCGAGCGCTGGATCGAGGGGGTGTTCGGCCTGCGGGCCCGCGCCGAGGGCAATGGCACCGGGTACGAGACCATCGCGGCCTCCGGCGCCCACGCCTGCGTCCTGCACTGGATCCGCAACGACGGCCCGCTCGACCGGAACGAGCTGCTCCTGCTGGACGCCGGGGTGGAGACGGACACCCTCTACACCGCCGACATCACCCGCACCCTGCCGCTCTCCGGACGCTTCTCCCCCGTCCAGCGCCAGGTGTACGAGCTGGTGCTGGCCGCCCAGGAGGCGGGTATGGCGGCGCTGCGGCCGGGGGCCAGCTTCCGGGACTTCCACCGGGCCGGCATGCGGGTCATCGCCGAGGGCCTGGCCGAGTGGGGCGTGCTGAAGGACGCCGAGGGCGATCTGCACCGGCGCTACACCCTGTGCAGCAGCGGCCACATGCTCGGCCTGGACGTCCACGACTGCGCCAAGGCGCGCGCCGAGACCTATCTGGACGGCGTGCTGGAGGAGGGCCAGGTACTCACCGTCGAGCCCGGGCTCTACCTCCAGCCCGACGACCTCACGCTCCCCGCCGAACTGCGCGGCATCGGCGTCCGCATCGAGGACGACCTTGTCATCACGGCAGAGGGCGCCCGACTGATGTCGGGCGCCCTGCCGCGCACAGTGGCGGGGATCGAGGAGTGGATGGGGAACCTTTTGGAGGGCTGAGCGCCCTCCGCGGTGACGGAGTGGACGCGCCGGACCGGCTGGACCGATGGACCAGTGGTCCGGCGGACCGTCAGGGATGGCTAGTGGTGGCTAGTGGCCGTGGCCGCCGTAACCGCCGTGGCCGCCCCAGTCGTCGTCATAGCCGCCGTGGCCGCCATGACCGCCCCAGTCGTCATCGTGGTCGCCGCCGCCGTAACCGCCGCGACCCCAGTCCTTCCAGTGGCCGTTGCCACCGTAGCCGTCGTCGTCCCAGTCGTCGTCGTGACCGTCGCCGTTCCAGTACGCGTTGTAGCCTCCGTACCCGGCCCGGTCGTTGTACCAGCGGCCATGGTCGCGGTCACCGCAGCCATCGCCGTAGCCGCGGTGGCCGTCGCACCAGTCGTCGCCGGTCTGCACCAACGGGAGGGTCTGCGGGGCTGCGGCGGCGGAAGCGCCCGTCATGGGCATGAGGCCAAGGGTGACCCCAGCGGCCCCTGCCAGGATTGCCGCACCGATCCTACGGCGCATGTTCATGCACCTCCGAACATAGTTGGCGGATGTGTGCCTAAGGGGCTTTTCCACCGTCCCTCCGTCCCGGCCCGCTGTCAAAAGAACTCGAACACTCAGTCGAGTACGGCGATTCCGTCGAGTTCCACCAACGCCTGTTCATCCCACAGCCGGACCACGCCGACCACCGCCATCGAGGGATAGTCACGACCCGCCAACCGCCGCCAGATCCGCCCCAGTTCGGAGGCATGGGCGCGGTAGTCGGCGACGTCGGCCGCGTACACCGTGACCCGGGCGAGCCGGTCCGGTGTACCACCCGCCGCCGCCAGTACACCAAGCAGGTTGGCCAGTGCCCGCTCGAACTGCTCGGGCAGGGTGGCCCCCACCACCGCGCCCGACCCGTCCAGCGCGGTCTGCCCGGCCAGCATCACCAGGCGCGAGCCGGCCGCCGCCACCACGGCGTGCGAAAAACCGGCGGGCGGGGACAGTTCGGCCGGATTGATGCGCTCCAGGCTCACCGGGCCACCTCCGTCGCCGCCGCCCCCGCCGCCTCCGCTCCGGCAGCCCCTGCCGCCCGGTACAGCTCCCGGGCGATGACCGTGCGCTGCACCTCGCTCGCCCCCTCGTAGATGCGCGGCGCCCGCACCTCCCTGTACAGATGTTCGAGCAAATGGCCGCGTTGCAGGGCATGCGCCCCGTGCAGCTGGACCGCGTGGTCCACTACGTACTGGGCGGTCTCGGTGGCCAGCAGTTTCGCCATCGCCGCCCGCCTCGGGACCTCCGGCGAGCCGCGGTCGTACGCTCCGGCCGCCGCGTACACCAGCAGCCGGGCCGCCTCGGTGCGGGTGGCCATCTCGGCGATCCGGTGGGCCACCGCCTGGAGGTCGCCCAGCACCCCGCCGAAGGCCTCCCGCCGGGCGGTGTGCGCGAGGGCGGCGTCCAGGGCCGCCCGGGCCATGCCCACCGCGAAGGCCCCCACGCTCGGCCGGAACAGGTTGAGGGTCTCCATGGCCACCGCGAACCCGCGGCCCGGCTCCCCCAGCAGGTCCCCGTGGCCGACCGGCACCCGGTCGAAGACCAGCGAACCGATCGGATGCGGCGAGAGCATGTCCAGCCGCTCACCGGTCAGACCGGGGCGGTCGGCCGGCACCAGGAAGGCGGTGACCCCGCGGGCGCCCGCCGCCTCCCCCGTCCGGGCGAACACGGTGTAGAAATCGGCCTCCGGTGCGTTGGAGATCCACCGCTTCTCACCGGTCAGCAGCCACCCCCCGCCGTCCGGCTCCGCCCGCAGGGCCAGTGCGGCGGCATCGGAGCCGGCCCCCGGCTCGCTCAGTGCGAACGCGGCCACCACCGTGCCCTGCCGTACGCCCGGCAGCCAGCGCTCGCGCTGGGCCGCGCTCCCGGCGGTCAGTACCGGGTGCGCGCCCAGCCCCTGCAGGGCCAGGGCCGTCTCCGCCTCGGTGCACCCGTAGGCCAGCGACTCGCGCATCAGGCACAGCTCCAGCGCCCCGGAGCCGAAGAGCCGTTCCAGCAGGCCGAGTTCCCCCAGGGCCGCCAGCAGCGGCCGGTTGACGCGGCCCGGCTCGCCCTTCTCGGCGAGGGGCCGCAGCCGGTCGACCGCCAGGGCGCGCAGCCGCCCGGCCCATTCCTCTTGTTCGGTCTCAAGCGCGAATACGGGCATCCGGTCCCCTGTTTTATCGCGTTCAGTTGACTGTCGTAACCAACACGATACGCTCGTTCCGCGACCGCACGGCCGGCTCCACCCCACTTCCGGACCGTTGCAAGGGGGCGATCCCGCCTTGGAACTCATGCCTTCCGCCCACACCGACACTTTCGCGCGCGACCATCTGCCACCCGCCCACGCATGGCCGGAACTGCTGTTCCAGTTGCCCGGACTGGCCTATCCGGACCGGCTGAACTGCGGGTCCGAGCTGCTGGACGGCACGGTCGCGCGGTTCGGCGCCGACCGCCCGGCCTTCCGCACCGCCGACGGGGAGGTGTGGAGCTACGGCGAACTCCTGGAGCGGGTGGACCGCATCGCCCATGTGCTCACCGCCGACCTGGGGGTGGTGCCCGGCAACCGGGTCCTGCTGCGCGGGCCGACCGGCCCCTGGCTGGCCGCCTGCTGGCTGGCGGTGATGAAGGCGGGCGCGGTGGCCGTCACCGTGCTGGACCGGCAGCGCGCCCAGGAACTGGCCACGGTCAGCTCCATGGCCCATGTCACGCACGCCCTCTGCCACTCCTCCGCCCTGGCCGACCTGGACCGGGCCGCGGTGCCCGGCCTGCGGATCACCCCGTACGGCGGGGACGGCCCCGAGGACCTGCTGCACCTGGCCGGCCGGCACCACGGCCGGCCCTTCCGGGCCGTGGACACCTCCGCCGACGACGTGGCGCTGATCGCCTTCACCTCCGGGACCACCGGGCGCCCCAAGGGCTGTATGCACTTCCACCGGGACGTGCTGGCCGTCGCCGACACCTTCTCCCGCGAGGTGCTGCGCCCCCGCCCCGACGATGTGTTCGCGGGCAGTCCGCCCCTCGGCTTCACCTTCGGCCTGGGCGGACTCGTGGTCTTCCCGCTGCGGGCCGGGGCCTCGGCGCTGCTGCTGGAGCAGGCCGGGCCCAAGCAGCTGCTGCCCGCCCTGGCCGAGCACCGGGTGACCGTCCTGTTCACCGCCCCCACCGCCTACCGGGCCATGCTCGGGGAACTCGACGGGCACGACCTGTCGGCCCTGCGCCGCTGCGTCTCGGCGGGCGAGAACCTGCCGGCGGCGACCTGGGAGGCCTGGTACGGCCGGACCGGTCTGCGGATCATCAACGGCATCGGGGCCACCGAGCTGCTGCACATCTTCATCTCCGCCGCCGACGAGGACATCCGCCCCGGTACCACCGGCCGGGCGGTCCCGGGCTGGCAGGCCCGGGTGGTGGACCGGGAGGGCCGGCCGGTGGCGGACAACCAGCCGGGACTGCTCGCGGTGCGCGGCCCGGTGGGCTGCCGGTACCTGGCCGACCCCCGGCAGGGCGAATACGTCCGGGACGGCTGGAACCTCACGGGTGACACCTACATCCGCGACCCCGACGGCTACTTCACCTATGTGGCCCGCGCCGACGACATGATCGTCTCGTCCGGGTACAACATCGCCGGACCGGAGGTCGAGGAGGCGCTGCTGCGCCACCCGGACGTGGTGGAGGCCGCCGTGGTGGGCCGTCCGGACCCGGCCCGGGGCCAGATCGTGGTGGCGTACACGGTGACCCGGGAGGGGGCGGGTGTCTCGGAGGACGCCCTGCGGGCCTTTATGAAGGCCGAACTGGCCCCGCACAAGTGCCCGCGGTCGTTCGTCTTCCTGCCCGCCCTGCCCCGGACCGCCACCGGCAAACTGCAACGCTTCCGGCTGCGCGATCTAGAGTGAACCCGTGGCCGAGCAGCACACCCCGCGTTCCCTGATCGTCACCTTCTACGGAGCCTACGGAAGGACCGCCGAGGGGCCCGTCCCCGTGTCCGCGCTGATCCGCCTGCTGGGCGCGGCCGGGGTGGACGCCCCCTCGGTCCGCTCCTCGGTGTCCCGGCTCAAGCGGCGCGGCTTCCTGTTCCCCGCCCGGGCGGCGGACGGCTCGGCCGGATACGCCCTCTCGGACGAGGCCCGCGAGCTGCTGGAGGACGGGGACCGCCGGATCTACGCCCAGCCGCCGCCGGAGGACGGACAGGAGCCGGCCTGGCTGCTGGCCACCTTCTCGGTGCCGGAACAGGAACGGCACAAGCGGCACCTGCTGCGCTCCCGGCTGGCCCGGCTCGGCTTCGGCACGGTCGCGCCGGGTCTGTGGATCGCCCCGGCCCGTCTGGAGGACGAGACCCGGCACACCCTGGACCGGCTCCAGCTCACCTCGTACGTGGAACTGTTCCGCGGCGCCCACCTCGGTTTCGCCCCGACGGCGGAGGCGGTGGCCCGCTGGTGGGACCTGACCGCGCTGGCCAAGCAGCACGAGGAGTTCCTGGACCTGCACGAACCGGTGCTCCGGGCCCTCCAGTCGGGCCCGGCCCCGGAACCGGAAGCCGCCTACCGCGACTACCTGCTGGCCCTGGACACCTGGCGCCGGCTCCCCTATGCGGACCCCGGCCTCCCCCGCCCCCTGCTCCCGTCGGACTGGCCGGGTGACCGTTCGGCGGCGGTGTTCGGGGAGCTGCACACCCGGCTGCGGGACACCGGGGCGAAGTTCACGGACCTCTGAAACCGGCTGAAACCCCGGCGCTCCGGTGCCTTGGAAAACCCGGGTGCGGCAGGGCGGCCGGGTCCGCGACCATGGACCATGACCTGGACTTTCACCCGTGACCTGGGCGCGTATCTGAGCGCTGCCGGGCCCGCCGTGGCCGCCCGGCCCGTGGTGCACACCATGCTGCTGACCGTGGCCGATGCCCTGGAGCGGCGCGGGCCGCATGCCTTCGGGGCCGAGGATCCCTTCTTCGGGTGGTGGACCGGGACGGACGGGGTGGTCTCGGGGGCGCTGCTGTGCACCCCGCCGCATCCGGTGCTGCTGGGGGCGGTTCCGGCGGAGGCGGTGGCCGCGCTGGCCGGCGGGGCCCTGCCGGGGCCGGTCGGCGGGTTCAACGCCCGCCGGGCCGATGCGGCGGTGCTGGCCGCGGGCTGGGGGCGGCCGAGCCGGGTCGAGGAGGAGCTGCGGCTGTACCGCCTGGAGGGGCTGGCGCCACCGGACCCGGCGCCGGCGGGCCGGTCCCGGCCGGCCGGCGAAGCGGACCTGGCGCTCGCACTGGACTGGTTCGCCGCCTTCGCGGCGGAGCTCGGCGAACCCGGGCCGCCGCCCGAGGCCGCGGTCCGGGACCGGATCTCCTACGGCGGGCTGCTGGTGTGGGAGGACGGCGGCGGCCCCGTCTCCATGGCCGGGTTCTCCCGCCCGCTGGCGGGCACCTCCCGGATCTTCCCGGTCTACACCCCGCCCGAGCTCCGGGGCCGCGGCTATGCGGCCGGGGCCACGGCCGCCGCGAGCCGCGCCGCCCGGGCGGCGGGCGCCGCCGAGGTGCTGCTCTTCACCGACCTCGCCAATCCGACCAGCAACGGGATCTACCTCCGGCTGGGCTACCGGCCGGTGGAGGACCGGGTCGTTCTCACCCCGGCCGGCTGAGCTTCACCCCTTGCCCGTCGGGGGCTTGCGGCTGCCGGCCCGGTAGGGGGCCGGCCAGGGAGCGGCAGCGCCCTCGTAGTCCTGGTCGGCCGCCGCGTGCAGGGTCCAGTGCGGGTCGTACAGATGGGGGCGGGCCAGGGCGCAGAGGTCGGCGCGGCCCGCCAGCAGCAGGGAGTTGACGTCGTCCCAGGAGGAGATCGCCCCGACCGCGATCACCGGAACGCCGAGGGTGTTGCGGATGCGGTCGGCGTACGGGGTCTGGTACGAGCGGCCGTACTCGGGGGTCTCCTCCGCCACCACCTGGCCGGTGGAGACGTCGATCGCGTCGGCGCCGTGGGCGGCGAAGGCGGCGGCGATGGCCACCGCGTCCTCCTCGGTGGTGCCGCCGGGTGCCCAGTCGGTGGCCGAGATCCGGACCGTCATCGGCCGCTCGGGCGGCCAGACCGCGCGGACCGCGTCGAAGACCTCCAGCGGGAAGCGGAGGCGGTTCTCCAGGGTGCCCCCGTAGGCGTCGGTCCGCCGGTTGGTGAGCGGGGAGAGGAATCCGGACAGCAGGTAGCCGTGGGCGCAGTGCAGTTCGAGGAGGTCGAACCCGCAGCGGGCGGCCCGGACCGCGGCTTCGGTGAACTCCTCGCGGATGCGGGTGAGTTCCGCCGGCGACAGGGCGCGGGGCGTCTGGTTGACCCCGGGCCGGTAGGGCAGCGGGGAGGCGGCTGCCACCGGCCAGTTGCCGTCCGGCAGGGGCTGGTCGATGCCCTCCCACATCAGCCGGGTGGATCCCTTGCGGCCGGAGTGGCCGAGCTGGACTCCGAGGGCGGTGCCGGGTGCGGAGGTGTGCACGAACTCCGCGATCCGCCCCCAGGCGGCGGCCTGCTCGTCGGTGTACAGGCCGGCGCAGCCCGGGGTGATCCGGCCTTCGGGGGAAACGCACACCATCTCGGTCATCACCAGGCCGGCCCCGCCGAGCGCCCGCGCGCCGAGGTGGACCAGGTGCAGGTCCCCGGGCAGTCCGTCCCGGGCGGAGTACAGGTCCATCGGGGAGACCACCACCCGGTTGCGCAGGGTCAGCCCGCGCAGCCGGTACGGGGTGAACATGGGCGGGGTGGCCTCGTCCGGGCAGCCGAAGTCCCGTTCGACGGTGCGGGTGAAGCGGGCGTCGCGCAGCCTCAGGTTGTCGTGGGTGACCCGGCGGCTGCGGGTGAGCAGGTTGAAGGCGAACTGCCGGGCGGGCTGGTCGACGTATCCGGCCAGGTTCTCGAACCAGCGCATGCTGGCGGCTGCCGCGCGCTGGGTGGAGGCGACCGCGGGGCGGCGGGCCTCCTCGTACGCGGCGAGGGCGGCGGGCAGGCCGTCGGCCGTGGCGACGGCGGCGGCCAGGGCCGCCGCGTCCTCCACGGCGAGTTTGGTGCCGGAACCGATGGAGAAGTGGGCGGTGTGGGCGGCGTCGCCCAGCAGGACGGTGTTGCCGTGCGACCAGCGTTCGTTGACCACGGTGCGGAAGGCGGTCCAGGCGGACTTGTTGCCGGTGAGTCCCCGGCCGCGCAGCGCCTCGCCGAAGGTCTTGGCGCAGCGGGCGGCCGATTCGCTCTCGTCGCACCGGTCGAATCCGGCGGCCCGCCACACCTCCTCCCGCATCTCGACGATCACCGTGGAGGCGTCGGCGGCGTAGGGGTAGGCGTGCAGTTGCATGACGCCGTGTTCGGTCTCGGCGATCTCGAACCGGAAGGCTTCGACGGCGAAGTCGGCGGACAGCCAGATGTAGCGGCAGCGGCCGGTGGTGAGGGTGGGCCGGAAGTGCTCTGCGCCGGCGGTGCGGAGGCCGCTGTGCACTCCGTCCGCGGCCACCACCAGGTCGTACGAGGAGCCGAGCGCGGCGGCGTCCGGTGCCTCGGTGTGGAACCGGAGGGTGACGCCGAGGCCGGTGCAGCGCCGGTGCAGGATCTCCAGCAGCCGGCGCCTGCCGAGGGCGGCGAAGCCGTGGCCGCCGGAGGTGAGGAGCCGGCCGCGGTGCACGATGTCGATGTCGTCCCAGCGGACGAACTCGGCGCACAGCGCCCGGTACACCTCGGGGTCGGCGCTTTCGATGCCGCCGAGGGTCTCGTCGGAGAGGACCACGCCGAAGCCGAAGGTGTCGTCGGGGGCGTTGCGCTCCCATACGTCCACCCGGTGGCCCTGGCGGGCCAGCAGGGCTGCCGCATAGAGGCCGCCGGGCCCGCCGCCGGCGACCGCGACCCGCAGGGTGCCGCCGTGCACGGCGCTACCGTCCCCGCCAGGCGGGCGCCCGTTTGGCGGTGAAGGCCGCATGGAACTCGGCGTAGTCCTGGCCGTTCATCAGCAGGGCCTGGGTGGCGGCATCGAGTTCCACCGAGGCGGCCAGGGGCATGTCGAGTTCGGCGGTGAGCAGGGCCTTGGTCTGCGCGTAGGCGAGGGCCGGGCCGGCCGCAAGGTGGGCGGCGAGTTCGGCGGCGCGGGTGGCGGCCTTGCCTTCCTCGGTGACCTCGCTGAGCAGCCCGATCCGCTCGGCCTCGGCGGCGTGGACGGGTTCGCCGAGCATCAGCAGCCGGGTGGCGTGGCCGAGGCCCACGACGCGGGGCAGCAGGTATGCGGCGCCCATGTCGCCGCCGGAGAGGCCGACCCGGGTGAAGAGGAAGGCGAACCGGGCGGTGGGGTCGGCGATGCGGAAGTCGGCGGCGAGGGCCAGGACGGCTCCGGCGCCGGCCGCCACCCCGTGGACGGCTGCGATGACGGGGAAGGGGCATTCGCGGACGGCCCGGACCACCTGGCCGGTCATCCGGTTGAAGTCGAGGAGTTGGGCGGTGTCCATGGCGAGGGTGGCACCGATGATCTCGTCCACGTCTCCGCCGGAGCAGAAGCCGCGGCCCTCGCCACCGAGGACCAGGGCCCGGACGGAGCGTTCGCGGGAGAGTTCGGCGAGCAGATCGCGCAGGTCGGCGTAGGCGCCGAAGGTAAGCGCGTTCAGCTTTTCGGGGCGGTCGAGGGTGACGGTGGCCACGCCGTCCTGCCGGGTGACCCGGAGGTGGCGCCACCGTTCGGTGCCGGCTGCGGAACCAGTGAAGGGGCTCACGTCTCCGACGGTAACACTGTTTGGTGACTGCCGTCACAGAAACGCGACACACGGGTCTACGCAGCGACGCTCGCACTGCTTCGTTGAAAGTAGGATTTCTCCACGGCTTCTTCACGCGCCGGCCCCGACCACGGAACGGACGGTCCCGCCTTGCCCGACGCCTCCTGGCGGATCGCTCTGCCGCACACCACCGCGGCTGTTCCGATGGCCCGCGCCCTGGTGCGCACCGCACTCGCCGACATCGACGCGCCGGCCGACAGCGGCACTGCGGAACTGCTCACCGCGGAGCTGGTCGCCAATGCGGTGGAGCACACCGGCGGGCCCGTCGAGCTGGTGGTGGAACTGCTGCCGAACGGGTGTCAGGTCGAGGTGCACGACGGCGACCCCCGGCCGCCCGGCGATCTGGTGGCGCAGCCGGGCGACGGCTGCCCCGACCCCTGGCAGGAGCACGGCCGCGGCCTGCTGCTGATCCGCGCACTCAGCTCCGCCTGCGGCCACCGGCCGACCGCGCGGGGCAAGGCGGTGTGGTTCACCCTGCCCGCGCGCCCCGGCGCATAGGCGGCGTATCGGCGACGCATGAGCGGCGTATGACTATGCGCGGGGGCGGTCCAGGGTGGCGACCAGCACGGCCTTGATGGTGTGCAGCCGGTTCTCGGCCTCGTCGAAGACCACCGAGTGCGCCGACTCGAAGACCTCGTCGGTGACCTCCAGGGAGTCCAGCCCGTGCCGGTCGTAGATCTCCCGCCCGACCTTGGTGTCCAGGTCGTGGAAGGCCGGCAGGCAGTGCAGGAACTTCACCTCGGGATTGCCGGTGGCGCGCAGCACGTCCATGGTGACGGCGTAGCCGGCCAGCGCCCTGATCCGCTCGTCCCAGACCTCCTTGGGCTCCCCCATGGAGACCCACACGTCGGTGGCGACGAAATCGGCCTGCGCGACCCCCTCCGCCACGTTCTCGGTGAGGGTGATCCGGGCGCCCGAGGTTTCGGCGACGGCCCGGGCCCGGGCCACCACCTGCTCGGCCGGCCAGTAGGTCTTCGGCGCCACGATCCGTACGTCCATGCCGAGCAGCGCCCCGGTCACCAGGTAGGAGTTGCCCATGTTGAACCGGGCGTCGCCGAGGTAGGCGAAGGAGATCCGCTCCAGCGGCTTCGCCGTGTGCTCGGTCATGGTGAGCACGTCGGCCAGCATCTGGGTGGGGTGCCAGTCGTCGGTCAGCCCGTTGTAGACCGGGACGCCCGCCGAGGCGGAGAGGGCCTCGACGGCTTCCTGGCTGTCACCCCGGTACTGGATGGCATCGAACATCCGGCCGAGCACCCGGGCGGTGTCCCTGACCGACTCCTTGTGCCCGATCTGGGAACCGGAGGGGTCCAGATAGGTGGTGTGGGCGCCCTGGTCGGCGGCGGCCACCTCGAACGCGCAGCGGGTGCGCGTGGAGGTCTTCTCGAAGATCAGCGCGATGTTGCGCCCCTGGAGCCGGCGCTCCTCGGCACCCGCCCGCTTGGCCGCCTTGAGTTCCGCGGCCAGCGCGATCAGACCGCGGAACTCGGCGGCGGTGAAGTCGAGCTCCTTGAGGAAACTGCGGCCGGCGAGGTCGATGGCCATGGGGGCGCTCCTGGATCACACGGACAGGGGATGATGGAAGTCTATACGATCCCCTGCATCAGTATTCAGTACTGGTGTGCAGTCTCACACTGCGGCCCCCACTGCGCCCCCACAGCAGCCCGCGCCGGGCTCAGACCGGATCGCGTTCCACCGGGCAGCTCATGCAGCGCGGCCCGCCCCGGCCCCTCCCCAGCTCGCTGCCCGGGATCTCGATCACTTCGATCCCCTCCTTGCGCAGATGGGTGTTGGTGGTGACGTTCCGCTCGTACGCGATCACCACCCCCGGCTCCACGGCGAGCACATTGCACCCGTCGTCCCACTGCTCCCGCTCCGCCGAGTGCACGTCCTGGGTGGCCGTCAGCACCCGGATGGAATCCAGCCCGAGGGCCGCCGCGATGGCCCGGTGCATGTGCTCCGGCGGATGGTCGGTGACCTTCAGCTCCCGGTCCGCGCTGCCCGGCTCGATCGTGTAGGAGCGCAGCATGCCCAGCCCCGCGTACTGGGTGAAGGTGTCCGCGTCGACCATCGTCATCACCGTGTCGAGGTGCATGAAGGCCCGGCTCTTCGGCATGTCCAGCGCCACGATGGTGCGCGCCGAGCCGGCCGCGAACAGTCCGCGGGCCAGCATCTCCACCGCCTGCGGGGTGGTCCGCTCGCTCATCCCGATCAGCACCGCGCCGTTGCCGATGACCAGGACGTCCCCGCCCTCGATGGTGGACGGGTAGTCCGCCTGGCCCTGGGACCAGTAGTGGAAGGCCCCGGAGGCGGTGAACAGCGGATGGTGCTTGTAGATGGCCTCGAAGTGCACGGTCTCCCGCTGCCGGGCCGGCCAGCGCATGGCGTTGATGGAGACCCCGTCGTAGATCCAGGCGGAGGTGTCCCGGGTGAACAGGTGGTTGGGCAGCGGGCCCAGCAGGAAGCCGTCCAGGTCCAGGGCGTGGAAGCGGACCGACACCGGCTCGGCGTGCCGCTCCAGGAACTCCCGCTTGGTCATCCCGCCCACCAGCGCCTCGGCCAGTTCCGCGGAGGGCAACTCGTCGAACACGGCCCGCAGGTGGTCGGTGGCGAGCGGCCCGTACTCCTTCTCGTCGAAGACCCGGTCCAGCACCAGCCGGCGGGCCTCGGTGACGTCCAGCGCCTCGGCCAGCAGATCGCCGAACAGGTGGACCTCCACTCCCCGGTCGCGCAGTACGTCGGCGAATCCGTCGTGCTCCTGCCGGGCCCGTCTGACCCACAGCACGTCGTCGAAGAGCAACGCGTCCTTGTTGCTCGGGGTGAGCCGCTTCAGCTCCAGGTCGGGCCGGTGCAATATGACGCGGCGCAGCCGCCCGGTCTCGGAGTCGACATGGAATCCCATGCCGTACACGTTCGCAGACCGGGCGGCGTTTTGACGTCCTGTTGCCTCAGCGCAGGCCGAGGAGTGCCTTCGGTGCGCCGGTCAGCTCCGGACCGATCACGCCGAGCTTCGGGGCCACCACGTTCGGCAGCCCGGAGTTGGCGGCGTCCGGCATGGTCAGCGGAGATCCGAGGACGGCACCGGGGCTGCGCGCCTGCAGGGTGGTGGCGGGGGCGTCGAGCGAGCCCTCGCCGTCCGTCTCCTTGCTGCCGAGCAGGTTCGGCACCGGGGAGCTGATCAGGGTGTCGCCCAGCTCGGTGCCGATCGGGATCACCGGCAGGAGCGGGGTGGGCAGCATGTCGCCCTGGTGGTGCACGGGCGGCTCGATCGCGCCCACCACCGGCAGCGGCACCCCGGTGCCCACGCGCGGGGTGTCCACCCCCAGCGCGCCCTCGACCGCATCCAGCGGCACCCCCACCGGGACCCCGCCGGCTGCGGCCGGAGCCGCCGCTCCGGCCGCAGCCATACAGGTCATGAGCGCCGCAATGCTTCCGCGCGCGGTCATCTTCATATCTGACGTTCCGTCCTTCCGTACGTGACACATCCGTGGCACATCCGTGGCATACACACCGCTGCCCTGGAAGAACGATCCCGCGCGCCGGTGGTCACCGCCCCGCAGCCGGTCACAGCACTAGAGCCGCGGATCCACCGGCTCCGACTCCAGCGCCAGCACCGCGAACACCGCCTCGTGGATCCGCCACAGCGGCTCCCCCGCCGCCAGCCGGTCCAGGGCCTCCAGCCCCAGCGCGTACTCGCGCAGGGCCAGCGACCGCTTGTGCCCGAGGTGGCGCTGCCGCAGCCGCTCCAGGTTCTCCGGACGGGTGTACTCCGGGCCGTAGATGATCCGCAGGTACTCGCGTCCGCGGACCTTCACGCCCGGCTGGACCAGCCGTCCGTCCGCCCCGCGCGCACAGGCCTGGAGCGGCTTGACCACCATGCCCTCGCCGCCCGCCGCCGTCAGCTCCAGCCACCATTCGGTGCCGGCCCGCACCGATTCCGGGTCGCCTGTGTCGACCAGCACCCTCCCGGTGCGGCGCAGCAGCCCGGTGCCGCTCTTCTCGTCCGCCTCGACCAGCCGGTCCAGCCAGGCCAGCTGCTCGTCGTGCGGGACCGCGGCCAGGCTCCGGCCCTCGGCCGCCAGCAGCTGGAACGGCGCGAACCGGACCCCGTCCAGGCCGTCGGTGGTCCAGCAGTAGCGCCGGTACGCGTCGGTGAACGCGGCGGCGTCCTCGGCCCGGCCGCGCTGACGGGCCAGCAGCTCGCCGGTGTCGACCCCGCGGGCGGCGGCTGCCTCGAGGGCGGCCAGGGCCTCGGGGAACACCGCGCCGGCGGCGGCGCCCACCGCCGCGTACTGGTGGCGCAGCAGACCGGTGGACTTCAGCGACCACGGCAGCAGCTCCCCGTCGAGCAGCAGCCAGTCGGTGCCGAGCTCCTCCCACAGGCCGGCGCCGGCGACCGCATCGCGCAGCCGGGTGAGGACCTCCTCGGTGACGGCCGGGTCGTCGAAGAAGGGCCGCCCGGTCCGGGTGTAGACGGACCCGGCCACGCCTTCGGCACCGAAGCGCCGGAGCGCGGTGCCGGCGTCCTTGCAGAGCAGGACGGTGGCGCGGGAGCCCATGTGCTTCTCCTCGCACACCACCCGGCCGATGCCGTCCTTGCGGTACTGCGCAAAGGCCTCGGCCGGGTGCTCCAGGTAGCCCTCCTCCTTCGAGGTGGCGGTCGGCGCCATGGTCGGCGGCAGGTACGGGACCAGCCGCGGGTCGACCGCGAACCGGCTCATGACCTCCAGGGCCGCCGCCGCGTTCTCCTCGCGCACGGTGACGTTGCCCAGGTGCCGGGTCTCCACGATCCGCTTCCCGTGGACATCGGCGAGGTCCAGCGGACGGCCCTCGTGCCCGCCCGGCGCCTCGCCGGCCAGTGGCCTGGCCGGCTCGTACCAGACCTTCTCGGCCGGTACGTCGACCAGTTCGCGCTCCGGCCAGCGCAGCGCGGTCATCTTCCCGCCGAAGACGGCTCCGGTGTCCAGGCAGATGGTGTTGTTGATCCACGAGGTGTCCGGGACCGGGGTGTGCCCGTAGACCACGACCGCCTTGCCGCGGTAGTCCTCGGCCCACGGGTAGCGCACCGGCAGGCCGAACTCGTCGGTCTCGCCGGTGGTGTCCCCGTAGAGGGCGTGCGAGCGGACCCGGCCGGAGGTGCGGCCGTGGTACTTCTCCGGCAGACCGGCGTGGGCGACCACCAGCTTTCCGCCGTCGAGGAGGTAGTGGCTGACCAGTCCGTCGATGAACGCGCGGACCTCGGCGACGAACTCCTCGTCCTCGCGGGCGAGCTGCTCGACGGTCTCGGCGAGGCCGTGGGTCTGCTGCACCTTGCGGCCCTTGAGGTACCGGCCGAGCTTGTTCTCGTGGTTCCCCGGCACGCACAGGGCGTTGCCGGACTTGACCATGCCCATCACGCGGCGCAGCACGCCGGGGCTGTCCGGGCCGCGGTCGACGAGGTCGCCGACGAACACGGCGGTACGGCCGTCCGGGTGGACGCCGTCGCGGTATCCGAGCTTGGCGAGCAGGGTCTCCAGCTCGGAGGAGCAGCCGTGGATGTCGCCGATGATGTCGAAGGGGCCGGTGAGGTGGGTGAGGTCGTTGAAGCGCTTTTCGCGTACGACCTCGGCGGCGTCGACCTCCTCGACGCTGCGCAGTACGTGCACCTTGCGGAAGCCCTCGCGCTCCAGGCCGCGCAGCGAGCGGCGCAGGTCGCGGCGGTGCCGCTGGATGACCTGGCGGGGCAGTCCGGCCCGGTCGGGGCGGGTCGCGTTGCGCGCGGCGCACACCTCTTCGGGCAGGTCGAGGACGATCGCGATGGGCAGCACGTCGTGGGCGCGGGCCAGCTGGACCAGTTGGCGGCGGGCCTCCTGCTGGACGCTGGTGGCGTCGACGACGGTGAGCCGGCCGGCGGCCAGCCGCTTGCCGGCGATGTAGTGGAGGACGTCGAAAGCGTCCTTGCTGGCGCTCTGGTCGTTCTCGTCGTCGGCGACCAGGCCCCGGCAGTAGTCGGAGGAGAGGATCTCGGTCGGCTTGAAGTGCCTGCGGGCGAAGGTGGACTTGCCCGAGCCGGTGGCCCCGATCAGGACGACCAGGGACAGGTCGGTGACGGGCAGGCTGCGCTTCCCCGTGCTGTGCTCGGTTTCGGCGGTGTTCATGCGGCCCGGCCCTCCTTCGGGGTCTCGGTGGCGGTCTCGGTGGCGGTCTCGGTGGCGGTCTCGGTGGGGCTGTTCAGGGTGAAGACGGCCATCTGGGTGGGCGGGCCGACCTCCGGGTCGTCGGGACCGACGGGCCGGAACTCGGCCTCGTACCCGTACCGGGCGGCCACCGTGGCCGCCCAGCCGCGGAACTCCTCGCGGGTCCACTCGAAGCGGTGGTCGTGGTGCCGGACCCGGCCGGCCGGCAGCGATTCCCAGCGGACGTTGTATTCGACGTTGGGGGTGGTGACGAGGACCGTGCGGGGGCGGGCCGCGCCGAAGACCGCGTACTCCAGGGCGGGCAGCCGCGGGAGGTCCAGGTGCTCGATGACCTCGCTGAGCACGGCGGCGTCATAGCCGGCCAGCCGCTTGTCGGTGTAGGCGAGGGAACCCTGGAGCAGGGTCACCCGGGCGGCCTGCCGCTCGCCCAACCGGTCCAGCCGGAGCCGCCGGGAGGCGATGGACAGAGCCCGCATGGACACGTCCACGCCGACGATCTCGGTGAACGCGGTGTCCTTCAGGAGTGCCTGCACCAGCTGCCCCTGCCCGCAGCCGAGGTCCAGTACGCGCTGTGCGCCCGCGGTGTGCAGGGCGGCGAGAACGGCCTCGCGCCGCTGCACGGCCAGTGGCACCGGCCGCTCTTCGGTGTCCTGCGTCTCGTCCACCGCGTTGTCGATCTCCTCCACCTCGCTGCCGTCGGCCTCGGCGAGCCGGGTCAGTTCCAGCCGGGCCATGGCCTCCCTGGTCAGGCTCCAGCGGCGGGCCAGGTAGCGGGCGGTGATGAGCTGGTGCTCGGGGTGTCCGGCCAGCCAGCCCTCTCCGGCGCGCAGCAGCTTGTCGATCTCGTCGGGGGCCACCCAGTAGTGCTTGGCGTCGTCCAGCACCGGCAGCAGGACATAGAGCTGCCGGAGTACGTCGGCGAGCCTGAGCTCGCCTTCGAGGACCAGGCGGACGTACCGCGAGTCCCCCCATTCCGGGAACCGCTCGTCCAGCCGGACCGGGTCGGCCGCTACGGAGGCCCAGCCGAGCGGGCCGAACAGCCGCTGCACCAGCTCGGGTCCGCCGCGGGCCGGCAGCACCGGGATCTCCACCCGCAGCGGCAGCGCGCGCTCGGGCAGTTCGGGCCGGGCGGTGCACTGCCCCTTGAGGGCGCTGCGGAAGACGCTGCCGAGCGCGACGGCGAGCAGCGAGGAGGCGGCGTACGGCCGGTCGTTGACGTACTGGGCCAGCGCGGCATCGGGTGCTCCGCCGCGGCCCTTGCCCTGACCTTGCCGGACCAGCGCCACGGGGTCGATCTCCAGCAGCAGCGCGGCCGTGCAGCGCTCGGCCGTGGCCTCGGGGTAGAGGACGTGGGCCGTGCCGTGGGAGGTGGCGAACCCCTGGGCCTTGCCCGGGTGCTTGTGCAGCAGAAAGCCCAGGTCAGTGGCGGGATTCTCGGCGGTACCGGTCGTGGTGATCGTCAGGAACATGCGCTTCAGTATGGGTCGGCGAGCCCGGCCTGGACACTGGATTTAGCCCACCCCCTGACTGCCTGGCCGCAGGCTGCGGGCCAGGCCCGCGATAGGGGCGGGGCCGACCCGGCAGCAGCCGCCGATCAGGCGGGCGCCGGCGTCCTGCCAGGCGGCGACGGGCCAGGGCGCCGGGGTGTCCGGCGGGTGCCAGAGCCCGGCTCCGGCGTCCCAGACGGAGCCGTCGTTGGGGTAGGCCACCACGGGCTTGCCGGTGGTGGCCGAGGCCCGCGCGACCGCGGGGAGCACCTCGGCGGGATCACAGCAGTTGACCCCGGCCGCGATCACCTCCGGAGCCTCGGCGGCCAGCGCGAAGGCCTCGTCGAGGGGCTGGCCGGCCCGGGTCCGGCCGCCCTCCACCGTGTACGACAGCCAGGCCCGGGCCCCGGTGCCGGCCAGGACCGACAGCAGGGCCTCGGCCTCGTCGGTGTCCGGGACGGTCTCCAGCGCGAGGACGTCGGGGCCGGCGGCCAGCAGGGCCTCGATCCGGGGGCGGTGCCAGGCGGCCAGCGCCGGCCGGCTCAGCCCGTACCGCCCGCGGTACTCGGAGCCGTCCGCGAGCAGCGCCCCGTACGGTCCGACCGAGGCGGCCACCCACACCTCGTGGGCCGCGGCCCCGGCGGCCCGCGCGGCCAGGGCGACGCTGCGGTGCAGCAGCCCGGGTTCGGCGGGGACCTGGTAGCTCGCGGTGATCAGCACCTCGGCCCCGGAGCGGACATAGGCGGTGTGGGCCGCCAGCACCTCCTCCGGAGCCTCCTCGAGCACCCGGCCGGTCCACCGGCCGCCGGACAGATCGCAGCCCTGGTTTTCGAGCTGGTTGCTGAGCCCACCGTCGAGCAGGACGGTACGACGGGCCAGGGCCGCGGCGAGCGGGCCGGATGCTCGGCTCATCGGGCGGTCAGCCGAGCTGGGGCAGGATCTGGGAGGAGATCAGCTCCAGGTGGTCCAGATCGTCGAGGTCGAGCATCTGGAGGTAGATCCGGGAGGATCCGATCGCCCCGTAGGTGCCGATCTTCTCCACCACCTCGGCGGGGGACCCGGCCAGTCCGTTGGCCTTGAGCTCCTCGACCTCCCGGCCGATGGCGGCGGCCCGGCGGGCCACCTCGGCGTCGTTCCGGCCGACGCACACGACCAGCGCGTTGGAGTACACGAGCTCGTCGGGGCGGCGGCCCGCCTGCTCCGCGGCGGCCCGGACCCGGCCGAACTGCCGCTCGCTGTCGGCGACGGAGGCGAAGGGCATGTTGAACTCGTCCGCGTACCGCGCCGCCAGCGCCGGGGTCCGCTTGGCCCCGTGCCCTCCGATCAGGACCGGCACCTTGGCCTGCGCGGGCTTGGGCAGCGCCGGCGAGTCCTCGATCCGGTAGTGGGCGCCGGCGTAGTCGAAGGTCTTGCCGATCTCGGTGGCCCACAGGCCGGTGACGATGGCCAGCTGCTCCTCCAGCCGGGCGATCCGCTCCGCGGGGAACGGGATCCCGTACGCCTTGTGCTCCTGCTCGAACCAGCCTGCGCCCAGCCCCAGCTCGATCCGGCCGCCGGACATCCGGTCCACCTGCGCCACCTGGATGGCCAGCACGCCGGGCAGCCGGAAGGTGCCGGCCGTCATCAGGGTGCCGAGCCGGATCCGCTTGGTCTCGCGGGCCAGCCCCGCAAGGGTGATCCAGGCGTCGGTGGGGCCCGGCAGACCGTCGGCGGAGCCCATCTTCAGATAGTGGTCCGAGCGGAAGAAGGCGTCGAAGCCCAGGTCCTCGGTGGCCCGGGCCACGGTCAACAGGGTGTCGTAGTCGGCGCCCTGCTGGGGTTCGGTGAAAATGCGAAGATCCATGCATCCCATCCTGCCTTTCCCACCCCTGCCGGGTGAATCTCCGTCAACCTCGTGCCCCGGCCCCGTCCATGCCAGTGACCGGCGCCGACGGAGATCGTTGGCTCGGACGGAGCCGGACCGCCCGGCCCGCGCGCCGGCGGCTTCTCTTCGCCGGTGCGTCCACCGCACCCTTCCGCCTCGGAAGGGCCCGGGCCGAGGAGGCCGCCGCCATGTCCCAGGAGTCCGTGCCCGAGCACATTGGACAGGAGCCTCCGGTACCCGCGCAGAGCGGCGCACCGGGGGGACTCCTCCAGCAGATGGAAGAGCTGATGGCCGCCCTCAACGCCGACCTCTCCCAGCTCGACGCCGACCTCCAGTCCTCCGCGGAGCGCACTCCCGAGAACGGGAGCCCCTCCCCCTTCCCGTTCCCCGGCTGACCGCCCCGGTCCCGCCGCCGCGGCGCGCGGCGGGACCCGGCGGGACCCGGCCGCCGCTACGCGACCCCGGAGGCGGAGCCCCGCTCGCGGACCGACAGCCGGCGCAGGATCGCCCGGACCCGGTCGCTGGACTCGTCGGCCGCATCGATGGCCTCTATGCACGGCCAGTACAGGGCATCGTCATCGGTGGCGCAGGCCACCCCGACCAGCGCTATGCCGACCTCGCCCAGCAGCGCCTGCAAGCCCAGCAGGGCCTGCCGCACATCCGAGACCTCCGTCAACTGGGCCGCGCGTGGCGGATGGTCGGGCACTCTGTCCTCCCCGCGCAGCTGCGCCCGGTCGAGCACCCCGCAGCCTCTGCTCCCCGCCTCGCCCAGCCCTCGTGCCTCCGCTCTCAGCTCTCGCGGCCCGGTGACAGACAGCCAGCTGCCGATCCCCTGGGCCAGTGCCTGGGCCTGCCAGGCCTCGCCGACGATGTCCATCGCCGCCCCGCTCTGTGCCAGCGCATGCCGGCCGGCCGCGATCAGCCGCACCGCATCCATATGCCGTCCCCCGTCCGCACGACACCCCGTACTCATCACTACCCAGAGTGAAGGCAACGAGCCAGTAAAGCCAGGGGTATTCGGAAAATGTGGACAGAATCAAGGGTGTGGATATCTCCATCACTCCGAAGAGTGACGATCCGGCCCCGGAGTGCCGGGCCGCGGGAAGCGGAGCTCGTTCCTCTCGATCTTCGCGGCGAGCGCATCCAGCACATCCACCCCGAGCACCTCACAGAACTGCAGCAGGTACGCCAGGACATCGGCCACTTCATCGGCCACCCGGTGCGCGGTGTCCGGCTCCTCCATCACCCGCGCCGACTGTTCCGGGGTCAGCCACTGGAAGATCTCCACCAGTTCGGCGGCCTCCACGCTCAGCGCCACCGCCAGGTTCTTCGGCGTGTGGTACGGCTCCCAGCCACGCGCCGCCGCGAACTCGGCCAGCCGCCGCTGCAGTTGCCCGAGCCGCTCGCCACCCGCCCCTTCCCCGCCCACATCCGGTCCCACGTCCGCACCCGGTCCCACGTCCGCACCCGCATCCCGTCCCACGTCTCCGCTCACGGCACCAGGTCTACCACCGACACCTCCGGCAGCCCGCGCGCGCCCACCGCCTCCTCGCCCACCGCGGCCACCAGCCTCAGATGCCCCCGCCCGCCGGAGAGCCGGGCCAGCCGCACCAGCTCGGCCCGCTGCCGGGCGTCCAGGGCGCGGTCGAAGCCGTCGGCGAGCACGGTCAGCGTCTGCCGGGCCGAGGGCAGCTCGGCGGCCGGCTCCACCGCGAGCACCCCGGGGCCGGTCAGCAGCACCAGGGCGAGCGCGAGGAAGCGGAGCTCCCCGTCGCCGAGCCGGCCGAGGGCGGTGGCCGGGCCGGTACCGCGGACCAGTTCGGCGGCCACCCGGCCGTCCGCCAGCACCCGGGCGGCCAGGTCCTGCACGGGACCGGCGCAGCCGGCCCGGGCCGCGTGCACCAGGAGGGCGTGCCGGGTGCCGCACTCGCGGCGGGTCCGGTGCAGTACGTCGGCGAGGTTGCCGCAGTCCCCGGCCAGCCGGCCGCCGCCGGGTGCGGCGGGGGCCCGCATCCGGTCCGGGCGCGGATCGCAGGCGTACACCGAGCGCAGGGCGACCACCACTTGTTCGGCAGCCGCCAGCACCCGGCGCTCGGCCTCGGTGCGCCCGGCCACCCGCAGGGCCAGCAGTGCGGTGCCGAGCCGGTCGTCGGGCAGCGGGGCACGGGTGACCCCGCCGGCGTCCCCGCTCAGCCAGACGGCCTCGACCGCCCGCCGGGCGGGATCGCGCAGGCCGGTGGCGAGCAGGGTCCGGCCGCCCGCGCTGAGCCGTTCGCCGGCGATCCGCAGGCCCGGTTGGGCCTGTACGGCGAGGTCCAGGCGGACCGGCCCGACCGGGCCGTCGACCGTACAGCCGATACGGAAGCCGCGCCTTCCGGCGGCGTCCGGCAGGGACCCGTCGGGCACGCAGGCGGCCGGCTCGGGAAACACCTCGGCCAGCCCGGCCCCGCCGCCGAGCCCGGCCAGGGCTGCGTACGCGGCCAGCACCTGGGACTTGCCGCTGCCGCTGGGCCCGGCCAGCAGAGTGACCGGCCCGAGGGCGACCCCCATCCCCCGGTGCCTCCCGAAGGCGGACAGCCTCAACTCGCTCACCCCGGCCCGTAACTGCGGCCCGCCCGCCACCGGCCCTTCCGCGGCCGGGCCGCCCGGAGCAGACGCAGAGGAGCCGGAGCCGGGGCCGGTGGGCCAGGCGTAGGTGCGGGGGTCCGGGACCCGGGCGCGCGCGGCGGCGGGGCCGGTGGTGACGGAACCGGCGGGACCGGTGGTGACGGGGCCGGCAGGGCCGGAGGTGGCGGTGGTGGCGTCCATGCGGCGGACGGTACGGCCGGCCCGCAGGAGTGGGCCGCCGCCGAACCGTTCCGCCCTCCGGACCTTCCTACGATCGAGGGACGGCCGCCGCCGCGATGCCCTCCACTTCGGTGCCGACCGGGGCCAGCAGGAAGACATTGCGGTCGACCCGGTGCATCCCGCTGCCCAGCCCGAAGACCACGCCGCTGCTGAAGTCCAGGATCCGCTTGGCCACCTCGCTGTCGGCCCCGGTCAGGTCCAGCAGCACCGGGATCTGCGCGACCAGGTACTCGGCGACCTCGCGGGCATCCGCGAAGATCTGGACCCTGAGCACGACGAACCGCCGTTGCTCGGCCGCGGCCGTCTGATGGGCCGTGGGGATGGTGCGGTGGTCCACCCTCGACGGCCACTCGTTGCGACTGCGCAGGGGCACAACCTGTGCGAGCCCCTCCCACTGTTCGTCGGTGACGTCGTACCTGCTCACCGGCCCACCTCGGCCCCACGCTTCATGTGCATCCCGCCATCCTCTCGCGTTTCACCCGTTCAGCCCAACACCGACACGAACGACGTAGGGTCGCGGCCATGAGCAGTCGCGATGAGTTTCGTCCACTGCCCCTCCCTCGGCCCCGGCGGATCGACGCGGTACGCAATCACGAGCAGATCCTGGCCGCAGCCGACCAGCTGTTCGCCGAGCAGGATCCGCGAACGGTCACGATGGACCAGATAGCCAAGGCGGCCGGGGTGGGGCGGGCCACCCTGTACCGCCGGTTCCCCGATCCGCGGTCGGTCGCCGCCGCGCTCCTCGACGAGCACGAGCGACTCCTCCAGGGGCGGCTGGCGTACGGTCCGCCGCCGCTGGGGCCGGGGGCGCCGGCCGCCGAGCGGCTCGCCGCCTTCTATGCGGCGGCCGTGGAGCTGCTGGAACGTCACCTCCCGCTGGCGCTGGGGGCCGGGGCGGGGCCGGCCCGGTTCGGCACCGACGGGTACCGGCACTGGCGCGGGCACGTCCGCGCCCTGCTGGCGGAGGCCGGGGTGGCGGATCCGGACGCCTGCGCGGACATCGCCCTCAGCCCGCTGGCCCCGGAGGCCTACCAGCACCAGCGGCACACGCTGGGGCTCGGCCCGGAGCGGATCGTCCACGCCCTCGGCGCGCTGGCCCGCACGGTGCTCAGCGGGGCTGCTACCCACCCGGACGAGGATAGGTTAGGTTAGGCATACCTAACCATGCCTCCTCGGGATGATGGAGAGATCCGCATGCGCATGTCCGGCGCCCCAGGCACCCCGGCGACCAGCACCGCCGCCCCCGCACGGCCCACCGACGCCGAGCGGGTCCGGTCCATCCTCGCCGCCGCCCACTCCATGACCGTGGTCACCGACGGACTGCGGACCGAGGTCCGCCAGATGGACGGCTCCGATGTGCTCGGCCGGTTCCATCTCCACCCCGCCCCGGCCCACGCCCTGGCCCGGGACGACCGCCCCGCGATCCGGCTGGAGTTCACCGACGTCTCCCCCGCGCCGGTCCGCGACCGGGTACGCGCCCGGGTCACCATCCTGGGCCACCTGCTCACCCCGTTCCCGGCCGAGGGCGGCGCCCCGGACCTGTCGGAGAGCACCTGCGTCGAGTACGCCCAGGCCGTCCTGGAGACCGCCGAGGGCCGCTCGTACATCGGCCTCGACGAGCTGGACGAGGCCTACCCCGACCCGCTCGCCCCGTACGAGGCGGGCATGCTCACCCACCTCCTCGACGACCACCCCGAACTGGTCACCCTGCTGCTCCGGCTGATCCCGCAGCAGCCGGCCGGCTCCGTCCTGCGCGCGCTGCCGCTCGCCATGGACCGGTACGGGATCACCTTGCGCCTGGAGACCCGGCACGGCCACCGCGACCTCAGGCTGCCCTTCCCGTCGCCGCTGGACGACGTCGAACAGTCCGGCGCCCAGATCCAGGCCCTGCTCAGCGCGGCCCGCCGGCGCTCGCACCGCAACACCCTGCCCGCCTGATCCCGGCCAATGACGCGCGATGACGCGCGATGACGGGCAATGACGGGCATGACGGGCTGCCCCGGAATAGCCGCGGCGGGCGTCCTGTTGTCCGTGATCATGAAGGCAATCACGTACGACGCATACGGAACTCCCGCTTCCCTCCAGCTCGTTGATGCCGCACGGCCCAAGGTCGGACCCGACGAGGTACTGATCCGGGTGAAGGCCGCCGGGGTCAACCCGGTGGACTGGAAGCTGGCCTCCGGCTACCTCGACCCCATCCTGGAAGTCCGCTACCCCGTGATCCCGGGCTGGGACGTGGCCGGTGTCGTCGAGGCGGTCGGCGAGGACACCTTCGACTACGCCGTCGGCGACGAGGTGTTCGGCTACGTCCGCAAGGAGTGGGTGGAGCTCGGCACCTACGCCGAGCTGGTCGCCGCCCCCGTCCGCACCCTCGCCCGCAAGCCGCGCTCGCTGAGCTTCGAACAGGCGGCGGGCATACCCCTGGCCGGCCTCACCGCGTACCAGTCGCTCACCCGGGCGGGGCTGACGGCCGGCGAGACCGTGGTGATCCACTCGGCGGCCGGCGGGACCGGCTCCCTGGGCGTGCAGATCGCCGTCGCCCTCGGGCTGCGTGTGATCGGCACGGCCGGTGCCCACAACCACGACTACCTGCGCTCGCTCGGCGCCGAGCCGGTGCTGTACGGCGAGGGGCTCGCGGACCGGATCCGCGAGCTGGCCCCCGAGGGCATCGATGCAGGCCTCGACTTCTTCGGGGACGGTGTGGAGATCCTCCAGTCGCTGGTCCGGCAGCGGGACCGGGTGGTCTCCATCGCCGATTACCAGGCCGCCGCCAAGGGCGCCCACCAGCTGTGGGTGCGGCCCGACACCGCCGGGCTGACCTTCCTGGCCGAACTCGCCGATGCCGGAAAGCTGACCGTCAGCGTCGCGCACGCGCTGCCGCTCGAGGAAGCTGCCAAGGCCTGGGAGCTCAGCGCCTCCGGCCGCACCCGCGGGAAGATCGTCCTCACCGTGTGAGCCCCGACCCCCGGGCCCCGGCCGCCCCGGCCGGTCACACCGCCGCCCGCGCGTGGCGGTTGGCCGGCCGCGGGAGACCGTAGTGCTCGCGCAGGGTGCGGCCGGTGTACTCGGTGCGGAACAGTCCGCGCCGCCGGAGGATCGGCACCACCTGGTCGACGAAGTCGGCGAGCCCGGTGGGCAGGACCGGCGCCATGATGTTGAAGCCGTCGGCGGCGCCCCGGGTGAACCACTCCTCGAGCTGGTCAGCGATCTGCTCAGGGGTGCCCGCGACCACCCGGTGGCCACGGCCGGCCCCGAGCCGCGCGATCAGCTCGCGCAGGGTGAGCCCGTCCCGCCGGGCCAGCTCGGCGACCAGCGTGAACCGGCTCTTGTTGCCATTGATGTCCCGCTCTTCCGGGAGATCGGGCAGCGGGCCGTCCAGTGGCAGGCCGGTCAGGTCGGTGCCGAGCATGCCGGAGAGCTGGGCGAGGCCGTATTCCGGCACCTGGAGGTCGGTGAGCTGCCGTTCCAGGGCCTTCGCCTCGGCCTCGGTGGAACCGAGGACGGGGGCGATGCCGGGGAGCACCAGCAGATCCCGTTCGGTGCGCCCGTACCGGGGCAGCCGGGATTTGAGGTCCTTGTAGAAGGTCTGGGCGTCGGTGAGGGTCTGCTGGGCGGTGAAGACGGCCTCCGCGTGGCGGGCGGCGAACTCCTTGCCGTCCTCGGAGGATCCGGCCTGGACGAGCAGAGGGTGGCCCTGCGGGGAGCGGGGAACGTTGAGCGGGCCGGCCACCGCGAAGTGCTCGCCGCGGTGTGCGGCCGGGTGCAGCCGGCCGGTGTCGGCGTAGATGCCGCGTTCCTTGTCGAGGACGATGGCGTCGTCCTCCCAGCTGTCCCAGAGCTTGGTGGCGACGTCCAGGAACTCATGGGCCCGCTCGTAGCGGATCCGGTGCTCCAGGTGCTCCTCGCGGTTGAAGTTGCGGGCCTCGTCGACGGTGCCGGAGGTGACGATGTTCCAGCCGGCCCGGCCGCCGCTGAGGTGGTCGAGGGAGGCGAACTTCCGGGCGAGGTGGTAGGGCTCGTTGAAGGTGGTGGAGGCGGTGGCGATCAGGCCGACGTGCTCGGTGACGGCGGCGATCGCGGCGAGCAGGGTGAGCGGCTCGAATCCGCCGAGGGCGTTGTGGCGGGCCTTGCCCCAGAGGGCGAGGCCGTCGGCGAAGAAGATGGAGTCGAGCGTGCCGCGCTCGGCGATCCGGGCCAGTTCCTGAAAGTAGGCGAGGTCGGTGACCCGCTCGGGGCTGCTGTCCGGGTGGCGCCAGGCGGCGTCGTGGTGGCCGGCGTTCATCAGGAACGCATTGAGGTGCAGGGTGCGGGGCGTCGTCTGCTGGTTCTGCTGGCTCTGCTGGTTCTGGGTGGTCATGTCGGTTCCGGTTCCCTAGGCGAAAGCGGGGACGCGCCAGAGGCTCAGGCGGCGTTCGATGGTGACGAGCAGCTGGTTGAAGCCGACGCCGATGGCGGAGATGGTGATGATTCCGGCGTACATCTGCGGGATGGCGAAGTTGAACTGCGAGGCGTTGATCAGATAGCCGAGGCCTGCTTTGGCGCCGATCATCTCGGCAGCCACCAGCACGAGGATGGAGACCGCTCCGGCCAGCCGGACGCCGGTGAAGACGGCCGGCACCGAGGACGGCAGGATCACCTTCTGGAACAGCCGGGGCGTGGACAGGTCCATCGAGCGGGCGAGGCGGACCAGGGTGGGGTCGGCGTTGCGGACCGCGCTGATGGTGTTCAGCAGGACGGGCCAGACGCAGGCATAGACGACGATCGACACCTTCGAGGTCTCGCCGATACCGAGGAGCAGGACGAAGACCGGCAGCAGGGCGAGGGCAGCGGTGTTGCGGAACACCTCCAGCAGCGGGCCGAGCAGATCGGCGACCGGGCGGTACCAGCCGATCAGCAGGCCGAGCGGGACGGCGAGGGCGACGGCGATGCCGAAGCCGCCGAGGGAGCGGATCAGACTGGCACGGACGTGCTCGGCGAGCTGTCCGTCGAGCAGCAGGTCCCACCAGGCGACCGCCACCTCGCTGACCGGCGGGAGGAAGGTGGGATCGGCGAGGCCGGTGCGCGGGGCGATCTCCCACAGGGTGAGCAGGGCCAGGATGGCGGCGGACCGCACGGCGACGGCCCGCAGGACGCGCCCGGCGGCCCGGGCGGCGACGCGGCCGGGTGCGGGTCGCGTCCGTACGGTCGCCGGAACGGCCTTGGGCGTGGGCGCGGCGCTGGGCGTGGGCGCGGCCGTGGCGTCTGCCGGGGCCGCCGGGGTCTGCCGGTGCTCCGGTGCGATGCCGGCCGCGGCGAGGGCGGTGAGGTCGGTTCCGGTGGTCATGCGACGGCCTCCTTCTCCTGTTGCCGGGCCCGGGCCACCTCGTCGTGGAGGAGCGTCCAGACCTCATGGCGGTAGCGGGCGAATTCCGGGCTGGAACGCAGGTCCTCGCCCAGCAGTGCGGACCGGTCGCCGAACGACACCGGGACCACCTCCTTGATGCGGCCCGGGCGTGAGGTCATCACCGCCACCCGCTGCCCGAGGTAGACGGCCTCCTCGATGCCGTGGGTGATGAAGACGATCGTCTTGCCGGTGCTCTGCCAGATCCGCCGCAGCTCGTCCTGGAGCGATTCCCTGGTCTGGGCGTCCAGCGCCGCGAACGGCTCGTCCATCAGCAGCACGTCCGGGTCGTACGCGAGCGAGCGGGCGATCGCGACCCGCTGGCGCATGCCGCCGGACAGCTCGTGCGGGTGCCGCCCCTCGAACCCGGTCAGGCCGACCAGGTCGAGGAACTCCCGGGCGCGGGCCGCGCGCTGCCGCCGCGGCACGCCGGTGGCCTCCAGCCCGAACTCGACGTTGCCCTGCGCCGTGCGCCAGGGCAGCAGTGCGTACTGCTGGAAGACGATGCCGCGGTCCAGGCCCGGCCCGGTGACCGGGCGGCCGTTGAGGAGGATCCGTCCGCCGCTGGGGCGGGCCAGCCCGCCCAGCAGGTCCAGCAGGGTGGACTTGCCGCAGCCGCTCGGACCGACGACCACCGTGAACTCGCCGTCGGCGATCTCCAGGTCGATCCCGTCGAGGGCGGTGAACTCCCCGAAGGTCTTGCGTACTCCGTCGAAGACGATGTGGGCCATGGCCGCTCCTCACCCCTTTCCGGGTGTGTGTGCGTTGAACTCGTTCGTGTAGAGGCCGGAGGCGGTCAGCTGCCCCTTCTTCACCTCGCCGCGGTCGCCCAGCCAGTCGAGCCAGAGCTGGAACGCCTTGTCCTCGATGCGCCCGCCGGTCTCGGCGACGCCGTAGGAGCGCCAGTACTTCAGCACCGCGGTGTCCTCGTTCCGCCCGCGCTGTGTGACGATCTCCGTCATCCGGGCGATCACCTGGTCCTGCGGGGTGGTGCGGGACCACTCGATGGCCTGGGCCACGCCTGTGACGAAGGTCCGGGCGGTGTCCGGGTTGTCCTTCAGGAAGCGCTGGGTCATGACGTACGAACCTGCGCTGAAGGCGCCCAGCAGCTCGAAGTCGGTGAACAGCGGCCGGATGCCGCCGGCCGCGAGGGCCTTGTCGCGCAGTACGCCGCCGAGCACGCCGACCTGGATCTGGCCCTGGCGGAGGGCCTGTTCGGTGTTGACGGGCGGCACGACGAGGGATTCGACCTTGGCGGCCTCGGACTTCGACAGGCCGTTGCGGGCGAGGTAGATCTCCAGCAGGGCCTGGGCGTGCGCGCCCAGGGTGTTCATGCCGACCTTCTTGCCGATCAGGTCCCGGGCGGACCGGA
This sequence comes from Streptomyces venezuelae, assembly GCF_008642295.1. GTDB lineage: Bacteria > Actinomycetota > Actinomycetes > Streptomycetales > Streptomycetaceae > Streptomyces > Streptomyces venezuelae_C. Next base: position 1,755,131 of record NZ_CP029190.1, read on the forward strand.
TGGGGCTGTCCTCCAGGACGTAGTAGCCGCTGTAGGCCTGCCGGTCGCTGCCGTAGTAGGAGATCACCGCCTTGATGGGGGCCTTGGCGGAGGCGAGCTTGACGATCGCGCCGTTGAACGCGCCGCCGAAGTGGATCTGGCCGGTGGCGGCCGACTGGATGTCCTGGGGGCCGCTGATGGTGTTGCCGGTCCATTCGAGCTTCAGGTCCTTCAAGTACCCGAGATCGGCGGCGAGCTCGGGCAGGGTGACCTGGCCCACGGCCCCCTGGTACTTGAGGGTCTTGACCTGGCCTCCGGCGCCGCCGCCCGTGGCGGTGGCCGTGCCGCAGCTCACCGCTGCCGCCGAGATGCCGAGCAGGGTGAGGAACTGGCGCCGGGAGGTGGTGGGCGGGGTGAGTGCTGCGGGCATGGTCGTGGTTCCTTGTCGCGGATGCGTGGCGGGCGGAGGTCGGTCAGGTGGTGACGGCGGCGGTGGCGGCGGTGGCAGTGGCAGTGGCGGCGTTCACGGCGTACGCGAATTCGTCGACGGCCTGGTAGAGGTCGAGTTCGGCCTCGGGGCGCAGCCGGTCCGGCTGTCCGGCCCCGCGCTCGATCGTGGAGTCGAGGAGGAACCGGCCGGCGGTGACGTGCCGAGCGCCGAGTGCGGCCAGGACCGGGCGCAGGGCGTAGTCGATGGTGAGGACGTGGGCGAGGCTGCCGCCGGTGGTGAGCGGCAGGACGGTCTTGCCGGCCAGGCCGTCCTGTGGGAGCAGATCGAGGAAGGCCTTGAGGATCCCCGTGTACGAGGCCTTGTAGACGGGTGTGGCGATGACCAGGCCGTCGGCTTCGGCCACGGCCGCCAGGGCGCTCCGCAGTTCGGGCTGCCCGGTGCGGGCGGCGAGCAGGTCGGCCGCGGGGAGCTCGCGTACCGCCAGGTGGGCGGTGTCGAGACCGGCGTGGGCGAGGCGGCGCAGCGCGTGATCGGTGACGACCGCGGTGCGGGAGTGGACGGAGGGGCTGCCGGTGAGGGCGAGGATGCGGGGCACGGGTTCTCTTTCCGGGGCGGCGCGGTCGGTCAGGCGGAGGGAGAGGCAGCGGAGGCGCCGGAGGGGATGCCGAAGGAGGGGGCGGGCACGGTCTCGGGGCTGAGCAGCACGGAGGGGCGGCCGTCCGGGCCGACCGGGACGTCCCCGTCGACGGTGACCCGGCGCAGGGTGCGCTCGTGGTCGTCGGAGTCGTCGACGCCGTAGTGCTGGGTGGCGCGGTTGTCCCAGATGGCGACGTCTCCGGGCTGCCACTGGTGGCGGACGGTGTTCTCCGGCCTTTCGATGTGGCTCTGGAAGAGGTCCACCAGGGTGCGGGAGTCGCGGCCGGTGAGCCCCTGGATGCGCTGGACGAAGTTGCCGAGGAGCAGGGTGCGCTCGCCGGTCTCGGGGTGGACGCGGACCACCGGGTGCTCGGTCAGGAACGTGGTGGAGGTGAACACCTCGCGGTACTGGGCGAGTGCCTCGGGCAGGGCCTCGGGCTTGAGGGCGGCGTAGTCGTACTCGTTGGAGTGGACGGCGCGCAGGCTGTCGGCGAGGGCCCGGAGCGGCTCGGGAAGGTGGGCGTAGGCGGTGGCGGTGTTGGCCCAGAGGGTGTTGCCGCCGTAGGGCGGGAGGGTGACGGCGCGCAGGATGGAGAAGGCCGGGTAGGCCGGGACGAAGGTGACGTCGGTGTGCCATTGGTTGGCCCGGGCGCCGTGGTGGGAGTCGATGCCGAGGGCGTAACGGCCGTCGGCGGAGGGGACGGTGGGGTGGGCGACCGGGGTCCCGAGGAGACGGGCGAAGGCCTCGTGGCCGGCCTCGTCGAGGTGGTCCTGGCCGCGGAAGAAGACGACCTTGTGGGCGAGCAGGGCGGCGCGGATGCCGGTGACGGTCTCGGGGGCGAGGTCGCCGCCGAGGCGTACGTCGCCGATTTCGGCGCCGATCCGGCCGCCGATCCGGGTGACGGTGAGCTCGGTGTGGGTGGCCGTGGTCATGGGAGCACTCCTGGGGGAAACAAGGGGAGGACAGGGGCAGGAAGCGTCAGGAAAGGGGTGGGTAAGCGGAGGAATTGGCGCATTTCGCAACGGTGGAAGCACGAGCGCGACGAGCGGAGCGGGCGCGGAGCAGAGCGGTACGGAGCCGGCGCGGGCACCGGGGGTGTTCGGAGCCCGCGCCGACGGCTCGGCGGGGTGGTGCAGTCGAAGACGCGGGGGCGCACGGCCGGGCCGGGCCCTCGGGCGGCCCGGGGGAAGTGGGCGGGCCCGGGAGAGTGGGCGGCGCGAGCCGCTAGCGGCAGACGGGGGCCGGACAGCAGCGGCCCGGACACCCGCCCGGTACGAGGACCGGGCCGGGGGTGTGGAGCCGCGGGGCGAGGGATTCGGTCGCGGACATGGCCCGGAGCGTGTCAGCGCCCCCGGAACGGGTCAAGGGGCGCCCTGGGCGCCCGGAGCGGGCCGGAGCGGCGGACGCCGCTCGCCCGGCTGCCCGCAAGGACCCTCGCACCACCCCGCCACACCGACGCTGACCTGCGAATTCGACGGGTCGCACGAACGTCCGCGGGGAGCGCTGACCAACCGGTCGGTCCCGCCTGGGGATTTCACGGCCCCGCAATGCCACCGCCACGCAGTGGACGGAGGGGCCGATGTGCGTCGGCGCGCATCGATCCGGCCGGGGGGCCGCCGTGGCCGAATCCGATCGGACCGCTGGTCAGCGAGCTGCCGGGGTCAACCGGAAGGGCCGTTCCATCCGATCCGTCCTCTTTCAGCTGAGAGGGCGAGATCACATCCGGCGCTTATGGTCTCGCCTGAGCGGCCCCCCTAGCATTCGAGCCATGACGGTCCTGCCTGATGACGGGCTCTCCCTGGCCGCCGAGTTCCCTGACGCGACACATGAGCAGTGGCAGCGCCTGGTAGAAGGCGTACTGCGCAAGTCGGGCAAGGAAGCCTCCGGCACGGCCGCGGAAGACGCGTTGTCCACCCAGCTCGAGGACGGGCTCCGCACCCGCCCGCTCTACACCGCGGTCCCCGCGGCCACCACGGCCGCCACTGCCGCGCCCACTCCCGCCGAGGCCCGGCCCGAGACCGGACTGCCCGGTTTTGCGCCTTTCGTCCGCGGGGGCCGGGCGGCCGGCAATGTGGCTTCCGGCTGGGACGTACGGCAGCGGCTGGTCCACACCGATCCGGCCCGGCTCAACGAGGCGGTCCTCGCCGATCTGGAGAACGGGGTCACCTCGCTCTGGATCACCGTGGGTCAGGGCGGAATTCCGGTCTCCGGTCTCGCCCGGGCGCTCGACGGGGTCTATCTCGACCTGGCTCCGGTGGCCCTGGACGCAGGCGCGGAATATGCCGAGGCCGCGGCCGAGTTGCTGCGCCTGTACGCCGAACGCGGGGTGCCCGCGGAGGCGGTGCACGGCAGCCTGGGCGCCGACCCGCTGGGCCACGAGGCCCGCACCGGCGAGGCCCTCGACCCGGCTCCGGCCCTGGAGCTGGCCCGGCAGAACGCCGCCGGGCGGCCCGGCCTGCGCACCTTCACCGTGGATGCGCTGCCGTACCACGAGGCGGGCGGTTCGGCCGCCGAGGAACTGGGCCTGTCCCTGGCCACCGGTGTGGCCTACCTGCGCGCCCTCACCGAGGGCGGCCTCTCCACCGAAGCGGCCTTCGGGCAGCTGGAGTTCCGCTACGCGGCCACCGCCGACCAGTTCCTGACCATCGCCAAGCTGCGCGCCGCCCGCCGGCTGTGGGCCCGGATCGCCGAGGCCTCGGGGGCCCCGGAGGCCGGCGCCCAGCGGCAGCACGCGGTGACCTCGCCGGTGATGATGACCCGTCGCGACCCGTGGGTGAACATGCTGCGCACCACCGTGGCCTGCATGGCCGCCGGGGTGGGCGGTGCGGACTCGGTCACCGTGCTCCCCTTCGACCACGAGCTGGGCCTGCCGGACGCGTTCGCCCGCCGGATCGCCCGCAACACCTCCACCGTGCTGCTGGAGGAGTCCCACCTGGCCCGGGTGATCGACCCGGCCGGCGGCTCCTGGTACGTGGAACAGCTCACCGACGAACTCGCCCAGGCCGCCTGGGAGTTCTTCCAGACCGTCGAGAAGGCCGGCGGTCAGGCCGCCGCCCTGCGCTCCGGCCTGGTCGCCGAGCGGCTCGCCGCCACCTGGGCCACCCGCTCGAAGCGGCTGGCCACCCGCCGCGAGCCCGTCACCGGGGTCAGCGAGTTCCCGCTGCTCTCCGAGAAGCTGCCGGCCCGCGAGCCGGCCCCCGCCGCGGCCTCCGGCGGTCTCCCCCGGGTCCGCCGCGACGAGGCGTACGAGGCGCTGCGCGCCCGCTCGGACGCTCACCTCGCGGCCACCGGTGCCCGGCCGCGGATCTTCCTGGCCGCGCTCGGCCCGGCCGCCGCGCACACCGCACGCGCCACCTTCGCCGCGAACCTGTTCCAGGCGGGCGGTATCGAGGCCGTCCACGATCCGGTGTCGGTGGACCCGGAGACGGCCGGTCCGGCCTTCGCCGCGAGCGGCGCGGACGGCGGCATGGCCGTGCTCTGCTCCAGCGATGCCCTGTACGAGGAGCAGGCCGCCGCCGTGTCGTCGGCCCTGCGGGCGGCGGGTGCGACGACCGTGTTCCTCGCCGGCCGGCCCGGCACCGCCGAGGCGGCCGTGGACGAGTACGTCTTCGCCGGCTGCGACGCGGTGGCCGTGCTGTCCTCCGTACTCGACCGGATGGGAGTTGCCCGATGAGCATCCCCGATTTCTCCGAGCTGTCGCTCGGCAGCCCGGGCGGCGCGTCCGGGGCCACCGAGGACCAGTGGCGGGCGGCCGTCAAGGAGTCCACCGGCACCGCCGCCTCGGACCTGCTGTGGGAGACCCCCGAGGGCATCGGCGTGCAGCCGCTGTACACCGGGCGGGACCTGGAGGGCCTGGACTTCCTGGGCACCTACCCGGGCGTGGCCCCGTACCTGCGCGGCCCGTACCCGACGATGTACGTCAACCAGCCCTGGACGATCCGGCAGTACGCGGGCTTCTCCACCGCCGAGGAGTCCAACGCCTTCTACCGGCGCAACCTCGCGGCCGGCCAGAAGGGCCTGTCGGTCGCCTTCGACCTGCCGACCCACCGGGGCTACGACAGCGACCACCCGCGGGTGACCGGCGATGTCGGCATGGCGGGCGTGGCGATCGACTCGATCTACGACATGCGGCAGCTGTTCGACGGCATTCCGCTGGACAAGATGTCCGTCTCGATGACCATGAACGGCGCGGTGCTGCCGGTCCTGGCCCTCTACATCGTGGCGGCGGAGGAGCAGGGCGTCTCGCCCGACAAGCTCGCCGGGACCATTCAGAACGACATCCTCAAAGAGTTCATGGTCCGCAACACCTACATCTACCCGCCGAAGCCGTCGATGCGGATCATCTCCGACATCTTCGCCTTCACCTCGCAGAACATGCCGCGCTACAACTCCATCTCGATCTCCGGGTACCACATCCAGGAGGCGGGGGCCACGGCCGATCTGGAGCTGGCGTACACCCTCGCGGACGGGGTGGAGTACCTGCGGGCCGGGCAGGGGGCCGGGCTGGACGTGGACGCGTTCGCGCCGCGGCTGTCGTTCTTCTGGGCGATCGGCATGAACTTCTTCATGGAGGTCGCCAAGCTGCGCGCGGCCCGCCTGCTGTGGGCGAAGCTGGTCAAGCAGTTCGACCCGAAGAACAGCAAGTCGCTGAGCCTGCGCACCCATTCGCAGACCTCGGGCTGGTCGCTCACCGCACAGGACGTGTTCAACAACGTCACCCGTACCTGTATCGAGGCGATGGCCGCCACCCAGGGCCACACCCAGTCGCTGCACACCAACGCCCTCGACGAGGCCCTGGCCCTGCCGACGGACTTCTCCGCCCGGATCGCCCGCAACACCCAGCTGCTGCTCCAGCAGGAGTCGGGCACCTGCCGGGTCATCGACCCGTGGGGCGGCAGCGCGTACGTCGAGAAGCTGACGTACGACCTGGCCCGCCGGGCCTGGCAGCACATCGAGGAGGTCGAGGCGGCCGGCGGTATGGCGCAGGCCATCGACGCGGGTATCCCCAAGCTCCGGGTGGAGGAGGCCGCGGCCCGCACCCAGGCGCGCATCGACTCCGGCCGGCAGCCGGTGATCGGGGTCAACAAGTACCGGGTGGACTCGGACGAGCAGATCGAGGTCCTCAAGGTCGACAACTCCTCGGTGCGCTCTCAGCAGATCGCCAAGCTGCGGCGGCTCCGGGAGGAGCGCGAGGAGGCGGTCACCCAGGACGCCCTGCGGGCGCTGACGAACGCGGCGGACCGCGGCGACGGCAACCTGCTCGCCCTGGCCGTGGACGCGGCGCGGGCGAAGGCGACGGTGGGCGAGATCTCGGACGCTCTGGAGAAGGTGTACGGGCGGCACGCGAGCCAGATCCGTACGATTTCCGGTGTGTACCGCAACGAAGCAGGGGAGTCCCCGTCGGTGGAGCGCACCCGCACCCTGGTGGACCGGTTCGAGGAGGCCGAGGGTCGGCGTCCCCGCATCCTGGTCGCCAAGATGGGCCAGGACGGGCACGACCGCGGCCAGAAGGTGATCGCGACCGCCTTCGCCGACCTCGGCTTCGACGTGGACGTCGGCCCGCTGTTCCAGACCCCGGCGGAGGTGGCCCGCCAGGCCGTCGAGGCGGACGTCCACGTGGTGGGCGTCTCCTCGCTGGCGGCCGGCCACCTGACCCTGGTCCCGGCGCTGCGCGAGCAGCTGGCGGAGGAGGGCCGCGAGGACATCATGATCGTGGTGGGCGGGGTGATCCCGCCGGCGGACATCCCCACCCTGCTGGAGATGGGTGCGACGGCGGTCTTCCCGCCGGGCACGATCATCCCGGACGCGGCGCACGACCTGGTGACCCGGCTGGCCGGGGACCTCGGTCACGACCTCTAGGCCGAGGGAATGCCCCCGAGAATCGACATCGACGCGTACGCGAAGGGTGTACTCGACGGGAAGCGGGCGCTGGTGGCCCGCGCCATCACCCTCGTCGAGTCCACCCGCCCGGACCACCGGGCGCTGGCCCAACGCCTGTTGACGCAGCTCCTCCCGCATTCCGGCGCGGCGCGCCGGATCGGGATCAGCGGCGTCCCGGGCGTGGGCAAGTCCACCTTCATCGACGCGTTCGGCACGATGCTGACGGCGCTCGGCCACCGGGTCGCCGTCCTCGCCGTGGACCCGTCCTCCACGCGTACCGGCGGCTCCATCCTCGGCGACAAGACGCGGATGGAACGCCTGGCCGTGGACCCTGCGGCATTCGTCCGGCCCTCGCCCTCGGCGGGCACCCTGGGCGGGGTCGCGAAGGCCACCCGCGAATCCATGATCGTGATGGAGGCGGCGGGCTACGACGTGATCCTGGTGGAAACGGTCGGCGTCGGCCAGTCCGAAACGACGGTCGCCGGCATGGTCGACTCCTTCCTCCTGCTCTCCCTGGCCCGTACGGGCGACCAGCTGCAGGGCATCAAGAAGGGCGTCCTGGAGCTGGCGGACGTCCTGGCTGTCAACAAGGCGGACGGCCCGCACGAGCGCGAGGCCCGGTCGGCGGCCCGCGAACTCTCCGGCGCCCTGCGCCTGATGCACCCGGCGGACGCGGGCTGGACCCCGCCGGTCCTCACGTGCAGCGCCCGGGAGTCGACCGGCCTGGACGAGGTCTGGTCCCGCCTGGAGGCCCACCGCGAACTGCTGTCCGGCACCGGCCGCCTGACCGCCAAGCGGGCGGCCCAGCAGGTGGAATGGACCTGGTCGATGGTGCGGGAGGAACTGCTGGAGCGGCTCCGCTCGCACCCTGGGGTCCGGGGCGTGGCCCCGGAGCTCGAAGCGGCGGTCCGCGACGGCCGGCTGACCGCCACCTCGGCGGCGGACCGCATCCTGGCAACGTTCGGAGAGGCGGCGGGGGCGGCGGAGGCCTGAGAGCCTGCGGCCCCCGCCCCGGCCGCTGTCCCTGTCCCATGTCCCGGGGCGGGTCATGACGGGTGCACCTTCACCACGGGACGCAAGGCGTGAGCCCCCCGGACGCCATCACGGCCCAGCGGGACAAAGACGTCGCCCAGGAAGGCGAGCCCGGCCAGCGGGGCGAGGTCCAGATGGCCGCCCGTGACCGAGTGATCGACGATGTCCAGGACCCCCAGCTGCGGAAAGGCCCCGGGCAGCCGGTGAATTGCGGCTTGCAGCACGTCATTTCCACCGTCGACGAGAACCAGGTCGGTGACCCCTGCCAAGACGGTCTGCTCCGGGAGCTCCTCGAACGACGAAGGATCCAGCAAGAGGTTCGTCAGCCGGGGCAGGCTGCCCAACTCGCGCCAGTCCTCGGCCGACCCCGGACTCAATTCGGGGCTCAGGGCAAGCCTCCTGAGCTGGGGATAGGCAGCCAGACCGGTGAGCCCGTGCACGGGTTTCAGGCCGCCCCGCAGTCGGAGCGTGTGGAGCGTGTCTCCGGCCGGGAGCATTCCGAAGTCCCACGCCATATCGGATGGACTGTAGAAGGCCAGGGATTCCAGCTGCCCCAGCCCGGAAACCGGACTCAGGTCGAGCTGCGGGCTCGCCACTCCGATCTCCAGCATGCGGAGCGGCATCCGGCCGATCCCCGCAAGGCTCACCAGGGCCGGGCAGTCGCGAATGACCAGAGAGTGCAGCTCATCCTGCCCTGCCAGGAATTCCAGGTCGTGCACGGCATCGTGGGACAGTGTCAGTGTGCTGATGCTGTGGGTGGAGAGGTACGTCCGCAGCGCTTCGATCGACACACCGGCCCTGAAGTCCAGGAGGCCGGGCCGCAGCCGGAGCCGGTTCAGCTGATCCAGCTGCTCATCGGACTGCACGGTGTACATGAGATCGTCCGGCTTCAGGCGGGCGATCACCTCATCGGCGTACTCGGTGCTGTCGAAACGCGACCACGCCCACATGAGCTGCGAACGCACGGCGAGGTCGGGGTGCTCGGCGAATTGGGCGAGGAAGGGAATCGCGGCGCCGGAGACGACATTCGAAGCCGCGACGACCACATGCCAGGCCGATGTGTTGTCGAGGCCCTCCGGGCCGGGTAGCAGCCCCAGGATCAGGGGGCCGACCTCCGCCAGCGCGCGTGCCTCCTCCGCGCTTCCCGGCGGAATGAGCCCGGCCGTTCGCTGCTCCACCAGGTCACGCACACCGGGGTCGAGGACGGTGGCCTGTTCCAGGCAGGCAGCGGCCAGCAGATAGACACGGGACCGGGTCCGCTGATCGGAGGCCCGGTCTCCCTCCGCGAGCAGGCCCCGGAGGATCTCCGCGCGCTCCCGCGGCTTGGCCAGGGCGACCGCCATACGGATGACGTCCTCCCATTGGTCGTCCCCGGCGCGGCTGATCAGCAGGCCGAAGTCGCCCTCTTCCACGGCCGCTCGGGCCCCGAGGAAGTCCTGGAAGGTCTTGTGGACGAACTCGACCGCGTCCGGGGCGGGTTCCCGGAGCAGCCCGCTCCGCAGCAGGAAGCGCTCGAAGACGGCCCCGGCGTCCCCCAGAGCGGCCAGCTCGGGAACGGCGGGCAGCGCCCGCCCGATGATGTCGTCGGCCCTCGGACGGGCCATCTCGGTACGGCCGTTCTTGATCAGCCAGTACGCCAGCCGCTGGAGCAGGTCCAGCTGGGCGTCCTCGCCCAGGTCCGGAACCTCGATGTCGCGCTCCCGGTCGCGGCGGCTGAGCAGCATCGAGAGCGCGGCCTCGTAGAGCTCCTTGCGGCCGTGCGGCAGGTAGCCGCGACGCTCCCGGTGCAGAGCGCAGACCAGCCCGCACATCAACGGGTTGGTGGCCAGCCGGCCCAGGTCGGGTTTGGTGCGCACGGCGGTGATCAGGCCCCGTTCGTACGCGTCGAGCTCGGCGGGGTCCTCGGCGTCCGGCCGGGCCGCGGCATGCCAGCGCCGGATGAACGTGGCCACCTCGGCGGGGCCCATCGCGGACAGGGTGAGCTCGCTGAAATCCTCCTCCGCCAGCCATTCCTCCCCCACGGCGGACGGGCGGGAGGTGACCAGCCAGCGGTTGTCCCCGGCGTACTGGTCCATCAGCTCGCTCAGCCATGCCCGGGTCCGCTCGCGCTCCCGCTCGGGCACCTCGTCGATGCCGTCGACCAGCACCAGGCCCCGCCCGGCCGCGAGCACGCGGTGCTCCCAGCCCGGCGGCTGGGTCCCGGCCAGGTTGCAGCCGACCGCCTCCAGGAAGCCCTTCGGCATCGGGAGGCGCCCGCCCTGCCGGGTGAGTCTGCGCAGCGGCAGGACGAAGGGGATGCGGTCGTGCAGGTAGGCCGTCCGGGGCGAAAACTCCTGTCCGGCGGCTGTGACCGCGAGCCACTGGACCAGCGTCGTCTTGCCCGAGCCGGCCTCCCCACGGAGCAGGACCCGGGGGCTGTCGGCAAGCGCCTGGTCCGCAAGGCGCGGACCGGAAGCGACGTGCCGCACCTCCAGCCCCCTGCCCGTGAGCGTTGCCTCCCAGGACGAGGCCGTCGACTGCATCGCGGCGTCGATTCCCTCCGCCGGGAACAGTTCCCGCGGCAGCGCCAGCTCCTGGTGCCATGGCGACGTGAACGGTGTCACCGCGATCGGCGACGTCACCTCCAGGCTCAGGTAGGCGACGTCCAGCGGCCACCGGGCCGGCGACCGGTTGAGGTCGATGCCGTAGATCGTGAGCCTGCCGTGCTTCTTCGCCACGTACCGCAGGTACCCCTGCTCGAACGCGGCGTCCTCGCCGCCCGGCAGCGGATTCCGGCGGATCAGCTCGTCGACCTTGGCGGTGAGATCGCCGACCGCCCGCGTCTGCTCGACCAGTGTGTGCGCCACGAACGTGGACCGCTGGGTGAAGAAGTGCAGGATGTGCAGACAGGCGGCGTCGAGCAGGCGCTCGTAGAAGTAGGTGGCGTCCGCGCTCAGTTCACGCTCGGGCCCGCCGCCCGCACGGCGCAGTTCCCGGGCGAACGCCCGGTGGCCGAGGCGGACCGCGTCGAGATCGGTGATGGTGAGGTCGCCGAGGGCGTGCAGGGTCGTCGCCAGGGCGTCGGCGACCGCCTGTTCCTCGTCCGCCGGAATGGGGCGTTCGCCGGTCCGGAGGGCCTGTCTCACCAGTTTGGCGGCGAGCTCGCGGACGTCGGCCGCGGTGAGGGAGCGCTTCTCCCCCGTGAGGGAGACATAGCCGGAGATCCGGATCGGTTTGTCGACGACCCCGGCTCCGCGCCCCTCCGTGACGAACAGCTTCCGCAACAGCGGAGCGACGGCCGCCGACGCCAGCCGCATCCCGATCATCCCCGGTTCCATACCCGCCCCCCGATGAGCTCCGAACGATGCTCGAATCGTAGGCGGTTGGGCCGACGCCCCACCGGGCCTGTGGATAACCACGGGGGCGCCCCAAGGATGCCCCGGGGGGCGGTCCCAAGGGCCGCCCCGGGGGTGTCCTAGACGGCGGCCGGCACCGCGGCCGACGGGGCCGGGGCCTCCAGCACAGCCCGCAGGACCCGCGCCTGCTCGGCCCGGTCCGGGGACGCCAGCAGGGCCGCCAGGACGGCGATCCGGGCCTGCCCGGCGCGCAGGGTGCCGGTCGGGACCGCGCCCGCCGCGACCAGGTCGACGGCTCCGCCGTGCGTGTAGATCTCGGTCACCGGCCCGGCCTGCACCCGCGTGGTCAGCGCGACCAGCACGCCACGGGCCACCGCCGCCTCGACCGCCGCCACGATCTCCGGCGTGGCGTTGCCCGCGCCGGTGGCGACCAGCACCACGCCCCGCGCGCCCGCCTCGACCGCCGCGTTCAGCAGCACCGGGTCGCCGTCCGCGTGGTGCATGACCATGTCGACCCGCGGCTGCGCGTCCGGCATGGCGGGCAGCGGCAGCGGCTTCGGCCGCTGCGGCTCCCGCAGCACCGTCACCTTCCCGAAGCCGATCTTCCCGAGCCACTCCCCCGAGGGGTCGGCGAAGGCGTCGGCGGCCAGGGTCTGCGTCTTGATGGTGCCGCGCGCACCGTGCACCCGCCCGGCGAAGGACACCAGGACCCCGAGGCCGCGGGTGCGGGCGGCGACCAGCAGTGCGTCGTAGAGGTTGCCGGGGCCGTCCCCGTCCTCGATGCCCATCGGCAGCTGCGCGCCGGTGAACACCACGGTCCGCTCGTCGTGGTGGTGCAGGTCGACGAGGAAGGCGGATTCCTCCAGGGTGTCCGTGCCGTGCGTGACCACCACGCCCGCGACGTCCGGGTCGGCCAGCACCTCGTGGACGGTACGCAGCAGGGTCAGCTGGTGGGCCGTGGTCAGGCGGGGGCTGTTCACGCTGAACAGGTCGACGACCTCGACGGTCACGCCCTCCGGGACCGGCGCGGTGGCCATGACCTCGCGCCCGTCCGCATCGGCGGCGAATCCGGAACCCTGCCAGCGGCTCGCTATCGTCCCGCCGGTGCTGATGACGACGATCCGTCCCACGACCCTGCCCACCCTTCGACTCGCACACGCATACGTATCCCGCAATGATAGGAACTCCCACGCGCAATCGGATTGCGAATTCCGGCCAGCAGTTCACAAACAGTGGTGGATCATTGCTCCATGGATGCGATCGACCGAGAAATCTTGCGTGAGCTACAACGGGACGGCCGGCTGAGCAATCAGGAGCTCGCCCAGCGGGTGGGCCTCACCCCGTCGCCCTGCATGCGACGGGTGCGGCAACTGGAACAGGACGGGGTGATCCAGGGGTACCGGGCGGTCATCGACCCGGAGGCGGTCGGCCGCGGCTTCGAGGTGCTGGTGTCGGTGGAGGTCAGGCGGGACCGGGAGGCGGTGGAGGCCTTCGAGGCCGCGCTCCAGGACATCCCCGACGTGATCGAGGCGTACCGCCTCTTCGGCAGCCCCGGCTGCCTCCTGCGCATCGCGGTGGCGGACCTCCGCGCCTACGAACGCCTCTGGATCGAGCAGCTCACCGCGCTCTCGGGGGTCACCGAGGTGAATTCCCAGATCATCATGAAGCGCATCAAGGAACCGACGGGCCTCCCGGTCGACCGCTGACCGGCAGGCCCGTCCTCGTCCGCTTCCGCTTCCGTCACAGCCCGCCCTGGAGCCGGACCCCCACCCCGATGACGCCACAGCCCCCGGCGGTGAATGCGAGCGAGCGGTGCGGGCCGGTCACGGAGACGGCGATGCGGCCCCCGGGCGCCGCCGCGAGGGACACTTCGCGGTGCTCCTCGGCCAGGACTCCCCGCACACGCAGGCCGGCCACTCCGGGGAACACCAGCGAGAAGAAGAAGGTGTTGTAGACCGTCCCGGCCCACTCCGCCTTCGGCCGGGCCGGCAGCTCCCGGGTCTCGAATCCGAGGGTCACCGAGGCGTCCCGCTCGTCGATGTGCACCGAGAAGAGCAGGCAGTCGCCCAGCTCCGGCGGCCGGCCCCCGTACAGCTCGGTCAACTCGCTCGAGTCGGACAGCTCAGAGATGTTCATAGAAGGTCCTCGCGGTGACCGGCGGGACAGTGTCGTACAGCTTGGCGTCGAGCCTGCGCACGAAGGCGTGCGGGCCGCCGTCCCCGCCGTCGGAGTCCTGCGTGAACACGCTGAGGTGGCCGGCCAGCAGCGAGGCGTTCGAGGTGAAGGCCAGCCGCACCCCCGGCCCTTCGACCCGCACCGCGAGCCGGTGCCCGGCAAGCTCCTCGTACGTGATGTCGACCAGCACGGGCGGCTCCCAGCCGTCCATGGCGAAGTCCTCGACGTGCCCGAACTGCAGGTGGCACTGCACAGTGTCGCCGGGTCCGCCCTCCCACCGGTCCGCGAACCGCGGCAGATCGATCCGAAGGGTCACGGCCGGCGCCCAGCCGTCCAGCCGCACCGACCGCAGCCGGACCCCGGACAGCGGCGGCAGCTCGTCGTACAGCGGATCAAGGACCTGCCGCCTGTTCGCGACCAGGTCACTCACGGTCATAGTAGTAATGCTCCTCGGCACCCTCGATCTGGCCGTTACGGGTGTCATCGTACGGACGCACGTGCAGGTGCGGCGGCTGGTAGCCCGGCTCGCCGGGTGTCTGGTGCCCGAACCAGTGGTCCTGGTACACGATGATGTCGCCGTTGGGGTGCTCGTACCACTCCTCGGTGTAGTAGATGGGCTTGCCGTCGGGGTCGAGGAGCTGCTTGCTGCCCGCCCATTCCGGACCGCGCGCGGAAACCCAGTCGTCGACGTCGAACGGCTCGGTGCCCTCGGGTATGCCCGCGTCGCGCAACGCCTGCTGCTTCTGCTCCTCTTTGGTCTTGCCCACCTTGGGGCAGTCGCCCGCATCGGGCGCCAGCCCCAGCGAGTCCGACCATACGAAGGGGTTGACGACGTACGCCGAGGGGTTGGGCGTGGGCGCCACGCCGAGCGGGTCCGGCGTGATGTAGCGGGCGGTCTCGGGGTCGTAGTGCCGGAAGTGGTTGTAGTGGAGTCCGGTCTCCGGATCGGCGTACTGTCCGGGGAAGCGCAGCGGCGTGTAGGCCGTCGCGTCGGTGTTCCAGGCCGTACTGCCCCACACGGTGGCACCGGCGCGCCAGGCGACCTCGCCTTCCTCGCCGATCAGCTCCCGGGGAGTGCCGATCAGGTCGGTGACGATGGCGAAGAACCGCTGATCGGTCTCCTCCTCGTCGAGGAACCGCCGCTCGAACTGGGCCAAGGGCTGCAGGCCGTCGTGGTCCCAGGTCAGCGTCACCCGTCCGGGAGCTCCCGCGGTCGTCGTGGACTGCTCGCACAGCGTGGTGCCGTCCCAGGCGAACCGGGTCTCCTCCAGGACGGCGCCGTCCGCGCCCAGTCGGCGCTTGGACGTGCGGCGCCCGAGCGGGTCGTAGGTGTACTGCCACACCGCGCCGTCCGGAGTCCGCACTGCCGCCAGGCGGTCCTCGGCGTCCCAGGTGTAGTGCCAGGTGTCGGGTCTGCGGGAGAGCCGCTTCTTCTGGCGGAGCGTCACCCGTCCCAGTTCGTCGTGCTCGTAGCGGACGGCGCCGGCCCGGACCAGTCGCGTTCCCTCGTACACGCGCTCGCCGACTGCCTCCGTGCCGCCCGGGTGCCGGGCGGGCCACGAGGCCGCCGCCTGGTTGCCGGCCGCGTTGTAGGTGTACTGCTCGGTCCAGTCCTCGGCACGGGCCGCAGTGACCCGGCCGGCCGCGTCGAGTTCGAACTCCCGTCGGCCGGCGAGCAGGTCGTCGATCGCCACCAGACCGCCGTCGGGGCGATAGCTGTAGCCACGGCGCTGGAGCGTCCGGCCCTCCGAGGTACGGACGTGGCTGTCGACCAGCCGTCCCAGGGCATCGTGCGTGTTCTCCATGGCCAGGGACTCGCCGATCCGCCGGCCGGTCTCCCGGCCCAGCGCATCGCGGCCGAAGGTGATCCGGCGGCCCGAGGAGAGCAGCTCCGTACGGCGGCCGGCCTCATCATAGGTCCAGGTGCTCACGGCGCCGGCCGGGGTGGTGCGGCTCCGCACCCGGCCGAGGTCGTCGTAATCGCGCCGCAGGGTCCGGCCGTCGACCGTTTCGACGCGGATCCGGCCGTGGCGGTCGCGCGCGTACTCGATCCGGGAGTCCGGTCCGGTCACCGCGGAGAGGCGGTCGGACAGGTCGTACTCGTACCGCGTGACAGCGCCTTCGGTCTCCTTCTCGACCCGCCGGTCCAGGGCGTCGTAGCCGTATCGGGTGGTGCGGCCCGCGGAGTCGGTACGGGCGGTGAGCCGGCCGGCCGCGTCGTGCCCGAAGCGGACGGTGCGGCCGTCGTAATCGGTTTCGGCCGCGGGCAAACCTGCCGCGTCGTACTCCCAGGTCCAGCGGCCGAGCGGGCCGCTGATCTCCGTCAGCCGGAGCTCGGCGTCCCGGGCGAAGGCGTAGCGCACCCCGTCCGGCCCGGTCCGGGCGGTCATCGCGTCGAAATGCCCGTACTCGAAGGAGGTCAGTCCCCCCATCGGGTCGCGGTGGGTGAGCGCATTGCCCTCGCCGTCGTACGTCCACTCCTGGACGGTGCCGTCCGCTTCGACGCGCCGGGCGAGCCGGCCCTCCGGGGTCCATTCGAGCAGCGTCTCCCCGCCCAGGGCGTCGGTGATGCGGACGGCCCTGCCGAAGGCGTCCCGCTCATAGCGGGTGACGGCGCCCAGGGGGTCGGTGATCTCGACGGGCAGGCCGGCCGGATTGGTCCGGATGCGGGTGGTCCCGCCGAGGTGGTCGGTGACCGACGTCGGGTGGCCGTGGTCGTCGTACTCGTACCGGGTGGTGGCACCCGCGGGGTTGGTGAGGGCGATGCGGTTGCCCCGGCTGTCGTACGCCAGCCGCCAGGTCGTCCGGTCGGCCCGGGTCTGGAGGACCGGCCGTCCCATGGCGTCGTACTCGGTCGTCAGTTCGCGTCCATCCGGACGGACCACCCGGACGAGACGGCCGTCGGCGTCCCGGTGGAACTCGGTGGTGCGGCCCAGCGGGTCGGTCCGCGACAGCAGCCGGTTGCGCCGGTCGTAGCGGGAGTGGGTGACCGCTCCCAGGGCACCGGTCTCCGCCACCACCTGGCGGGCCTCGTTCATCTGGTACCGGCGCGTGTGGCCCGCCGCGTTCCTGGTGACCGTGACCTGCCGGCCGGTCCCGGGGTCGGTCCCGTACTCGAAGTCCAGGGCGTAGTGGCCCGCTTCCCCGCCCTCCCGGACGCAGCGGTCGAACTCGTCGTAGGCGTAGCCATACGTACTGCCGTTGGTGTCCGTCCAGGACGTGATGCGACCCCGCTCGTCGTAGGCGAAGCGGAGCGGCCGGCCCGAGGAGTTGATGACCTCGGTGAGATGGCCGTCGGTGTACCCGTACTCGAGGACCCGGCCGGCACCCGCGAGCGAGAGCCGGGTGATGCGGCCGTCCGCGGTGTCCAGGAGGAGGTGGTAGCCGCCGCTGTGGCGGATGGCGGTCGGGGCCCCTTCGGCGTCGTACTCGAAGTCGATGCTGTTGCCGTTGCGATCGGTGATCCGGCTGATCCGGCTGATCCGGCCGTTCCGGCAGTCCGGCTCGAAGTGCCGGACGCGGCCGGCGTCCGGGTCGGTGAGGAGGTAGCCGCCTTCGGGGGTGCGGGACAGCTCCCAGCGGGGGCCCTTCGCAGAGCACACGGGAAGGCCGGGCGCCGGGTGCGGGTAGGGCAGGATCAGCCCGTCCTCGGTGACCAGCACCACGCCCTCGGCGTCCGTCTCCAGGTGCTGGTCGACGGTGCTGGTCCAGGTGGGTCCGAACCAGCGGCCCGCGGTGTAGCCCGACTCCGCCCTCCGGGTGAAGGCGAGCGGCAGTGTGCCGGGGAGCACCAGGTCCGTCAGCGGCAGGAACATCCGGCCGGTGGCCAGGTCGACGGGGTCGGTGCCGTCACACTTGCGTTCGCCGTCGCACTGGTCGTGCTTGCCGCCCTTGGGGCCGTCCGTGCCCTGGTCGGCGGTACGGGCCGGGCCCTTGCCGTTGTCGGCGAACTTGCCGACGGTCGCCGCCTTCTTGGCCATGCCCAGGCCCTTGGTGCCCAGGATCTCCGGTATGAGCTTCCCGAGGCCCTCCGCCGGGTCCTTCTGGAAGGCGTCGACCATGTTCTTGGCGGTGCCGAGCGGGTCGTTGGCCGCGACCGCCAGGCCGGTGACGGTGCTGTTCAGGTTGGTGAGGTACTCGGCCGGGTGGGTCAGGTTGTACGGGTCGAGCGGGTTGACGGTGCGTACGAAGTTGACGATGCCGGCCGTGCCCTTGATGACGCCGCCGACCAGGTGGTTGGCGTCGATCGCCATGGCCTGGAAGCCGTCGCCGGCCTGCTGTGCGTACGAGGGCTTGGGCGGTGCGGCGTCGCGGGCCGCGGTCAGGGCCGTCTTGGCGGTCTCCGCGGCCTCGTTGCGCTGCTCGCGGGCGCTGATCACCTTGTCGTAGGCGGCCTTGATGCCCGCCTCGCCCGGGTCCTTGAAGCCCGAGGGGCGCGGCGGCAGGTCGTCCTTCTCCGCCTTGACCGCGTTGTTGTACTCGTCGACCTTCGCGTTGTACGCCGTACGCGCGTCCTCCGACGCCTTCTTCGCCTTCTTGTACTCCTCGACGGCGTCCCGGGCCTGGTTCTGCGCCCACTCCACCGTCTCGGCGAACCGGGTCAGCGCCCCTTCCGCCTTCTCGAACGCGTCGGCGGCCTTGAACCACTTCGGCGGCTGCTTGGCCACGTGCTCCGCGTAGCTGTCGGCGGTCACGCCCTTGATGGCATCGGAGTCGAGGCCCTTGATGCCCGTCCCGACCTTGTCGAAGTTGGTCCGGAAGTCCGCGAGGTGCTTGGCGTTCGACCGGATCTTCGACACGCTGCCGTAGATGATCTTCTTGGGGTCCTCGGTCTGGTCGAGCTCCAGCTCGGCGACCTCCGCCCCCATGGTGTTCGCCAGGGACCGGCTCTTCTCGCGGATCCAGTCCGCGCCGTCGTCCCAGCCGACGTCCTCGGCGAGATCGGCGGTCTTGTCGCCGACCCACTCGACGCCGTCCCCGATGCCCTCGACCAGGTCCTCGCCGGCGTCCTCGATGAAGTCGGGGGTGAAGTCCCGCCAGCCCATCAGCCCTTGCCCCCGTCGTTCGCGGCCGTCTGCTGCAACAGGTCGTTCAGGGAGCCGATCTGCCCGTTGCTCTTGAGCGTCTCACCGGTCTGGGACCAGTTCTCGGAGACGTCCTTCTGCATCTGCTCGAAGGACTCGCCGCTCCAGTCCGGCTTGTAAACCTCCCATGGGGGACGGGTGATGTCGTCCCAGGACTTCTTCTCGATGTCGTCCTCGTTCGCGTGCGGGTTGCCGTAGAGGGAGTTCACCCCGACCTTGAACGCGCCCTGGATGTACTGGTCCTCCTCCCAGACCGTGCCCGCCGCGATGCCCAGGTTGGAGGCGAGCGTGCTGGCGTCCTGGATCAGCGCCCGGACGCCCCACTCCCAGCGTTCGCAGAAGTCCTCGAACAGGTCCGCCACCCCCGGGTGCCCGGCCTCCATCCCGGTCATCGACAGGGATTCGAAGCCGGCGCCCATCGAGGCGCCGCCGGCCGTGCCGATCTCGCGCAGCTCGGCGATGGCGCCGCGCAGCCCCACGGTGATGTTCTTGACCGCGGATGCGTCCATCCCCAGGTCTTCGTTGCCGCTCACCGGCCGTCCCCCTCGGTGTCGACGGCGACGGCATCCGGCACGATCCCGCTCACCGGCGGGAACAGCATCGACCCATCCTCGTCCGCAACATCGACGGCGATCCCGGTCGGCCCGTCCAGCTCCGGTACGACACCGTCCACCAGCCGCGCCCCGAGGATCGCCAGGAACTCCAGCTCCTCGGTGGCCGGCATGCCCCGCTTGACCGCGAAGCGGGCCAGTGCCGCCTCGTCGGTGAACGCGTAGATCCACCGCACACCGCCCTGGAACCCGGACATCAGCCCGCCGTCGACCACCGGAACCACCAGCACGGCCCGCCGGAACTCACCCACCAGCCGCCCCGGGTCTCCTGCCCCGGCCCGCACCCGGGCTATCTCTTCGCTCAACTCCACGGCAACGCCCCCGTTCGCTTGACCGTCCAACCTACGCGACGGGGCTGACAAACCCGCGAACGGGGGCCGGGGCGGGGGTGGGGGTGGGGTGGGGGTGGGGGTGGGGGTGGGGGCGAGGGTGGGGCTGGGGGCGGGCCGGTCTACGGGCGGGGTGTCCGGGCGATGACCACGGGCTCTTCGATCAGCCGTACGGCCGGGGGCCTTGCGGGCACCGGCCGGACCCATGCGGTCCGGGCGTTCGCGACCTCGGCGAGATGCCAGTCGCGGCAGGTGGCGTCAAGAGCCAGCGGGAAGAGGGTGAGCGTGCCGTCCGGTGCGATGTGCATCCGGAGGAACCCCTTGTGGTCGTCGATCGACTGACCGGACATCTGCCACTCGGCGACCACGCCCCGGTCCGTCCACAGCACCCACAGGGCGAACAGCTGGGAGCCCAGGAGCGCTCCCAGCACGGCTGCGACGGCCAGCAGCATCAGCAGGACCCAGACCCCGTTCCAGGAGGGCGGGACCGGCCGGGCCGAGACGACGGTGACCGCCAGTGCGGCGACGGCGACCGCCAGCTGGAACAGTACGGCCGTGCCCCTGCCGGACGGCGGTCTGAGCCGGCGGCCCGGCAGCAGCCCCCTCCCCCACCCGGCCACGAAGGGCAGGACGAACAGGGCCGCACTCGCACACAGCAGCCCGGTCAGGTCCTCGGGGTCGGCCGTGCGCACGGCGTCGACCGGATTGCGGCTGCCCGTCGCCAGCGCGAACCCGCAGCCCACCACCAGGACGAGCACCATGTGCAGCACCGCGGCCAGTACGGCGAACCCCGGATTGCGGCGCGGCAGCCAGCACCGCGACCAGGGCTTGGCGATCCCGCGTACCAGCGAACGGGACTCCTTCTCATCGGGGTACGTCTGCTGTGCGAGGGCGAACGGCACCGGCGGACCGTCCTTCTCCCGCATCCGCGAGCCGGCCGGCGGCAGCGGCAGCACCTTCGGCAGCCGGTGCGTGGCTGCCAGGAACGCGCCGCCCAGGCCGCAGGTCACCATCTGGCGCCGCCGGGGATCCGGCGGCAGCGCGCCGTCGGATCCGGGCGGGTCCTCGGGCAGCCGTTCCGCGTAGCGGGCGTAGTGGTGCGCGTCGCCGGTCAGCCACAGCCGGATCGAGGCGCCCGTGTCCTCGCGCCTCCCGGTGGCCCGGTCGAACCGGGTCCGGATGACGTTCCGGTCGAACCAGTGCAGGGAGTTGAAGGCGTTGGACTCCTCCTCGCTCTTCACCCAGGTGGGTTCGGCGGAACAGACGATCACGCTGTCACCCGGCAGCAGTCGCGGGGTGAGGCAGGACTCGAAGTAGCGCCGCTGCGGATCGTCGAAGTAGGAGTCGAGCTGGCTGTCCAGCCCGACGAGCCACCAGCGCTGCGGCAGCTTCACCGCGAAGTAGCTCCGGGTCTGCCCGGTCTGCCAGCCCCCGATGCGCCGCCCCTGGGCGAATATCCGCAGGAACGCGGTGAGGCCGTCGTACCAGTCGTGGTTGCCCGGCAGCACGACCATGAGGGGCGGGTCCGGCGCCGACGGGAGCGCGGCGCGGTAGGGGCCCTTCATCCGGTCCTCGTACGCCGTGGTCGACGCCACCGGGTACACCTGGTCGCCGCCGAGGACCAGGAGGGAGGCACGGGGCAGCGAGAGGGAGCCACGGCCCGGTCCCTCGTCCGATCCGTCGTCCGGCCCCTCGGCCGGCCCCTCGTCCGGCCGGGTCGCCGTCTGCCGGGTCACGGTCTGCCGGTCCGCTGCCAGGGCGGATGCCACCGAGCCGGTCGCCTCGAAGCCGTCGCCGAGGTCGGCCGCGAAGTCGATCCAGATCTCCTCGGCGCCCGGGTCGGACAGCGGTGCCCGCAGCAGGCCGGCCTCGAGCGCGCCCTGGATCTCGCGCTTGTCCGCGTAGTCGGCGAACACGGCGGCCAGCCCGACCTTGACCGCCGTACGGGCCAGCTCCTTCGGCGCCAGCCAGCGCACCGGGTCCTGCGGGGTGAACCGGAGCGCCGCCGCGTGCTTGCGCAGCTCATGGAGGTCCACGATGGCTCCTGCCTG
Organism: Streptomyces venezuelae; assembly: GCF_008642295.1. Taxonomy (GTDB): domain Bacteria; phylum Actinomycetota; class Actinomycetes; order Streptomycetales; family Streptomycetaceae; genus Streptomyces; species Streptomyces venezuelae_C. The sequence continues at coordinate 1,776,695 of NZ_CP029190.1, forward strand.
CCTCAGAGCGGGGACCAGGGCAGGACGTTCTGCCCGTACACGTCCCACAGCCTGCCGAAGAAGAACTGTCCGAAGCGCCGCAGGGCGGTCACCCTGCCGGGGAGCGTCGCCGCTTCGACCCGGAAGGTGGTGAGCTGCTTCAGGAAGTCCGCCGGGCTGATGTGGACCGCTCCCGAGGCCACCACCTCCGCTCCGGACTCTTCGTGGGCGTCGACATGGCCGCGCAGGATGCGGGTGTAGAGGACGGTGGTGTCCTGCCAGACGCCCTGCCGGGAGTCCTCGCTGACGTCCTTGTACCCGCTGAGGGTGAGCGGATGACCGGCCCGGTCGGTGAAGAACAGCCGGTACTGCATCCGCAGGTGCTGCGGATCGGGCTCTTCCACGAACAGCCGGAAGGTGCCCCGTTGCACCGGCAGGTGCCCGCCCAGCTCCTGGCAGACGATCTCGCCGTGCAGTGCGGCTTCGTGCTCCGGACCGACGATGAAACGGTCCACGCCCCGGATGTCGACGGTCAGCTGCACGGCCAGGTCGGCGGCTGTTCCGCCCTCCGACGAGGCCCCCGCCAGGGCACTGGTCTCGCCGAAGGCCACGCGGCCGGCCATGCGTTCGGTGAACCGGAGGCGGGTCGGGTCCTCGGGGAGGTCCGCCGGCGCGCCGGGCTTCCAGGGGATCCCCTGGTCGGTGCACCAGAGGCGGGCCTGCCGGACTCCGAGTTCCACGGCCTGGGTGAAGCGGTCCCTGCCGAAGTTGATCAGGTAGTTCAGCGGGACCTCGGCGCTGAGGAGCCGTACGTCGATCGGGCGCCCGAACTCCCCGACTTCCGGGCCCCCGCTGCGGATGGCCGCATTGCTGGCCTCGATCCGGCGCAGCCAGTGCTGCAACTGGCCGTTGGCCGTGGTTTCGATGATGTGGAAGTAGTTGGCCACGAAGCCGTTCCGCCAGCGGTGCCGCCGGCTGACCGTCCAGATGATCCACAGCTCGTCACAGCCCCGCCGGATCGCCTCCTCGACGTTTCCGTCGGTCAGGTAGACCGGGTCGATATAGGTCTGTCCGTCGAGGACGGCCGGCGGGAACCACATGGGCAGCGACACCCCGGCACAGAGACGGTCCTCGTCCATCCGGTCGGCGGTCACCACCTCCAGTTCATTGGCGCTGAAGTTGTAGAGGTTGAAGGTGGCTTCCCGGTCGGTGGCCCGGATCCGTTCCCAGTCCAGCCCCCAGCCCGGGAAGACATGCCGCCGGTAGGCGTCCAGCGTGAAGAGGGAAGCGGCGTACGGCCCCTTCGGCAGCTCGCGCCAGTTCGGGGAGACCCCTTTCAGGGGGGCGAGGGTGCGCCAGTTGTCCGCGATCTCGTGCCCGGACATCCCCTGGCAGTACATGGCGAGGTTGAACACACCCCCACTGGCACCGTCGACGTGGTCGAACTCCAGCTCCGCCTCGTCCAGCAGGACCTGGAGGACACCCGCCTGGAAGGCCACCTTCAGCCCGCCGCCGGCGAGGATGAGAGATCTGCGCGTCATGAGGGCCTCGTACGGTTCGTCCGGTGGCTCTTCCGGTCATCCTCGACCATGCATTCGGCCGACCGGTCGGCCAGCGCCGCGATGGTGAGCGAGGGGTTCGGGCCCACCGGGCCGGGCATCACCGAGCCGTCGGCGATCGACAGCCCCGGATACCCGAACACCCGCCCGAAGGAATCCACCACGCCTTCTCGGGGGTTGTGCCCCATCGGTGCGCCGCCCACGGGATGCACGGTGATGAGCCGGTTGAGCCACCACAGCGGGTTCGAGGCGTAGCGCCCGCCCAGGCTGTGGGAGATCCGCTGCATGGTCTCGTTCATCTGGTCGAAGTACCGGTCGGAGGCGGCCAGGTCCCAGTCGAGGTCCAGATGTCCGTCCCGGAGGAACATCCGGCCGTTGGGGACATCCCTTCCCATGCCGAGCAGCGGCATGGACGTGGCGGTGAACAGCCCCTTGCCCATGGCGTCACCGAGCTGTCGTCCCACCTGGCTCCGGGCGGTGTGGGTCAGCTGCGACCACCCGCGGCGCAGCAGGAACCGCGAGACGCGGTGGGACAGGGTGAGGACATTGTGCTCGACCAGCCAGTTGAGGAATTCCGGGTAGCCGGCGTCCTCGATGTAGAAGCCCCGGCCGGTCTCGCCGTCATGCGTGCGCGGCATGACCATGGCGCTGGTGATGACCGGCCCGAAGCTCGGCTGCAGCATGCGCGGCACCGTCCGGCCGTCGCGTTTCTCGCGCGCCTTGAACACCAGCCCGAGAAAGTCGCCGTTCCCGGAGAAATGCGTACCCAGGGCCGGGCTGAGCGCGGGAAATGCGCTGCGGTTCCTCAGCAGCAGATAGGTGGTGCCGAGCGCACCGGCGGAGAGGACCAGCCGTTTCGCCCTGACCGTGTGCCGGGCGGGAGGGTGGAACGGGTCTCCGTCCGAGGCGGCCCCGTGCTCGATGTACGTGATCTGGAACCCCTGCGGGACGGGTTCGAACGAGCGGACCTCGCAGCAGGTCCGGATCTCCGCTCCGAGCCGGTCCGCGGCGCTGAGGTAGGTGAAGTCCAGGCTGTTCTTGCTGCCGAAATTGCAGCCCACATCGCATTCGCCGACCAGGCGGCAGGTCTGGCGCGGGCTGTGGTGCAGATTGTTCTCGCCGCCCTCGATGGGAACGCCCGGCACCGGGGGGTCTCCGAAGGTGACGGCCAGCAGCGGAAGCTCCCAGGAGAGGCCCAGTCGCCGGGCCGCCTGCTGCATGGCGATGGTTTTGGGCGTGTCCTGGTAGGGCTTCACACCGAACGGATACGGCTGCGCATCCATCATCTTCTCGACGTCGCCGTAATGCCGGTCGAGCTCCTCGCGCGTGACCGGCCAGTTCTCGTAACCGCCGTCGAACGGCTCGTGTACGAACCACTTTTCCGGCTTGCGGATCAGCACGTTCGCATAGATCAGCGAGCCGCCGCCCAGGCCGCTGGACACCAGGGCGTCGAGCTTGGAGAAGCTCCACATGTCGTACATCCCGTACAGGCGGGAAGCCGGAGCCCAGAAGTTCTTGGCGGCCTCGTGGGGACTGCGCGGAAAGGATCCGGGCGGAAACGCCTTTCCTCTTTCCAGCAGACATACCCCCAGGCCGGCCTCGGCCAGACGAAAAGCCGTCACGGACCCGCCGAAACCCGACCCGACGACGACGGCGTCGAAGGATTCCACGCTTCCCATGGTTCACCCGCGCCCCACGCGGCGCACCTCGGGTCGTGGGGCCAGGTCAGGCGGCAGGTCAGGGGGCGGGTCAGAGGGCAGGTCAGAGCCAGCCGTTGCGGCGGAAGCCCCGGTGGATGACGAAGCAGGCGACGGCGATGACGCCGAGCACGAAGGGGTAGCCGTAGGTCCAGCGGAGTTCCGGCATGTGCTCGAAATTCATGCCGTACACCCCGCACACCATGGTCGGCACGGCAATGATCGCCGCCCAGGCGGTGATCTTGCGCATGTCCTCGTTCTGCGCCACCGTCACCTGGGCGAGATGGGCCTGGAGGATCGAGTCGAGCAGCGCGTCGTAGGACGCGATCTGCTCGGTGGCGCGGGTCAGGTGATCGGCCACATCGCGGAAGTACGTACGGATGTCGGGCTCGACGACCGGCATGGGCAGCGTTCCGAGCTGCTGCAGCGGCCGGTCCAGGGGCGCGACGGCCCGCTTGAGTTCCAGCAGCTCCCGTTTGAGCTGGTAGATCCGGCCCGCGTCGCCCCGGCCGCTGTCTTCGCTGAAGACCGCGGTCTCCACGGCTTCGATGTCGTGCTGCACGGCGTCGGTCACGGCGAGGTACTCGTCGACCACATGGTCCGCTATGGCGTGCAGCACCGCCGCCGGGCCCTTGGCCAGCTGCTCCGGAGCGGCTTCCAGGGCCTCCCTGAGCGGGCCCAGCGAGCCGTGCCCGCCGTGCCTGATGGTGATGACGAAGTCGGTGCCGATGAAGGCCATGAGCTCACCGGTGTCCACCACCTCGCTGGTGGCGGTCAGTTCCGCGTGCTCGACGTAGCGTACGGTCTTGAAGACCGCGAACAGCGTGTCGCCGTACCGCTCCACCTTGGGCCGCTGGTGCGCGTGCACCGCGTCCTCGATCGCCAGCGGGTGCAGCCCGAAGAGCTCGGCGAGCCCGGTGAACTCCTCCTGCTCCGGCTCGTGCAATCCGATCCAGACGAACCCGTCGCCCGTCTTGCGGACCCGCCGCAGGGCCTCCTCGACCTCCGTACAGCCGTCCTGCCGTACTCCCTCCCGGTAGACCACGCAGTTCACGACCGCGCTGCCCAGCGGCGAGCGGGCCGGATGGCTGAGGTCCACGGCACGGCGGTAGCCGCGCCGGACGGCCTGGCGGATGGTGCTGAACACGGACACGACGACTCCTCGGACGGAACGCCGGCCAGTCTGCCACTCCGGCCCGCCGCGGCGGCGGGCGGGCGGCGGGGCGCGCTGTCAGGTGCGCTCCCCCGCCGCCCGCGTTCTCGTCAGGCCCTGACGCGTGCCGCGTCGGTCTCTTCGCCGTCCCAGCCCAGGACGACGGGGGTGGCGGACGACGGCTCGGGGGTGGCCACCCAGCCCAGGAGCTCGCCGTCGCGGGTGACGGTCACGGCGGCGGTGCCGGCCGGCAGGTACAACGTCCAGACGCCCTCGCCCTCGCCATGAGTGCCGGTGACCCGGTCCGCCTCGCCCGTCGAGGTTGTAGGCGGTGGCGCCCTGGACCGGGTCACGATCACGGAACACACGGCGGCCTGCCAATGGGACCCGAGCGTCGTGTTGCCGACTGTCGGAAACACGACAGAAAGAACTTGCGACAACTTTCGGTGGCTCGGGAAACGGCCCCGACCGGCCCTGAACCGCCCGACCGCACACCGAAGTCCCTTCCATCGGCCATGAGTTCGAACGCGCCACGGGACACCGGCACCCGCACATAAGCGCTGTCCGATACCCATCTCAGCACGGTCGACACGGAACGGACCCGACGACCGCGACCGCGACTCCCCCAGGGTCCTCATCGCACAGGAGATGGACATCTACCGCGAGTTCGCCGGACAAGGCCCCCTCCACCGGAGCCGGCTGCTCTCCGGCACGGCCCCGACACCACCGCCCAGGCCCTCGAAACCCTCCTCGCCACCGGTCTGGTCCGCCAGGTCGGGGCCGACTCCCTCGCAGCGGCCAACCCCTTCCAGGTCGCAGACCGGCTGCTGAAGCGCTGGGAGGACCGCGTCCAAGGCGCCCAGCTGGACCTCCTCCACATACGCCGAGCGGCCCCAGACCGGCCGCCGAGCAACGCCGCGCCCGAGCCCGCGACCGCAACCGGAACCTGCTGACCCGCAGTGTCCGGGTACGTACCCTGTACCAGCACGCGGCCCGCTTCGACCCACCGACCGTGCGGTACACGGCGGAGATGGCAGCGCTGGGCGCCGAGTCCAGAACCGTCGCCGGCGGCCTGTCCCCGTACCTTGTCTTCGACCGGGCCCTGCTCGTCCTCCCCCTTCAGGACGCGCCGGGCGAAGCCCTGGTCGTCCGCAGTCCGGACCTGGTCGCCTTCGTCGCCGAGACGTTCGACCTGCTCTGGGCCACGGGCGAGAGCATGAGCAAGCCCCGTGAGCGGGCCGTGGTCCAGGACGTCACCGACCAGACGCAGCGATCGGTCCTCCGGCACCTGGTCCAGGGCGACGACGACCGGGCCACCGCCCGCGCCCTGGGCATCTCGGTCCGCACCTGCCAGCGCCACGTCTCCTCAATCATGCGCCGGCTGGGAGCCACCAGCCGCTTCCAACTCGGCTACCTGGCCCACCGCTACGACCTCCTCGACCCAAACCCCCCCGGCGCAGGCCGGCTAACCGCACGGGCCCCACCCACAGAACGTCACGGAATCGACGCCGGCCCCCACCCCTGAAGCTGCCGCCCAGCTCTGGGGACGTGATCCACATCCTGTTCTAGGATTGAGGCGACCATCTCAGCGGCCCGCCGGGCTTCCGCTCCACTTCCGTGGGCCGAAGGACATGCCCCCACCCGCACGAGCTACTTCGTGCTGCCTGGGGGCATTTTCTTGCTGTTCCGTGAGTCCGCGGCATCCTTGGCCACCCGCACCCACCTCGAAGGACGGCTGGCAGAACTCCTGAGCGAGAACTTTCTGCACAAACACCGCCACCGCCCCCACCCGTCAGAGGTCCGCTCCTGGGCACGCAGCATCCCGGCACTCACCAACGTGCTGGTCGAAGCGGGACTCGGCGAGGTGGAGATGCTGCTGGAGTACGGTCTGCCGCTGACCAGCAAGCGCGCGGACGTGATACTGGCCGGCGTGCATCCGGCCACCGGCGAACCGTCGTACATCGTGGTCGAACTCAAGCAGTGGAGCAACGCCTACCCCGAGGACGGCGATCCGCTCCGGTGCCGCATCGATGCGTACCCGGGCCCCGTCCTCAACCCGATCGAGCAGGTGCGGGGCTACTGCGACTACCTGGTGTCGTTCAATGGCGCGTTGGAGCAAGCACCGGAGTCGATCGCGGGGGTCGCGTACCTGCACAACGCGACCGAGTTCGGGGTGGCGGGCCTGCGGGACGTCATGGAAGACCGCCGGGGCCGCATGTTCACCGGCGAGCAGCGCGGCGCCTTGCTCGACTACCTGCGCTCGATGCTGGCACCGAAACCCGGCGCCGAAGCAGCCGACGCCCTGCTCCAGGGCAAGGTAAGGCCGTCGAAGCAGCTGATGGCCGTTGCCGCCGAAGAGGTACGCAACCGGGAGCAGTTCGTGCTTCTGGGCGAGCAGCGGCTCGCCTACGAAACGGTGATGTCCGCGGTTCGCAAGGCACGGAGGTCCAACCACAAGCAGGTGGTCGTGGTGGCCGGTGGTCCCGGCTCCGGAAAGAGCGTCATCGCCCTGTCCCTGCTGGGCGACCTCTATCGGCGCGGGGTGCCCGCCCTTCATGCCACCGGATCGCAGTCGTTCACCAAGACGATGCGCAAGGTTGCAGGAGCCCGAAAGCCGGAGGTCCAGAAGCTCTTCCGCTACTTCAACAGTTTCATGGAGGCGGAGCCCAACGACCTGGACGTGCTCGTCTGCGACGAGGCCCACCGCCTCCGCAAGACCTCGGCCAACCGCTACACCAAGGCCGCCCTGCGCACCGGCCGCCCGCAGGTGGCGGAACTGATCGACGCCGCCCGGGTCCCGGTGTTCCTCCTGGACCAGCACCAAGTGGTACGTCCGGGCGAGATGGGTACGGTTGAGGAGATTCGCGAGGCAGCAGCCGAGCAGGGGCTCGAGTGCACAGTGGTGGAACTGGACGACCAGTTCCGATGCGGCGGCAGCGACGCCTACCTGAGTTGGGTCGTCGACCTGCTCGGGCTCGACGGGAACGCACCCACCCAGTGGGAGCCGGATGGCAAGGTGGGCCTGCTGACGGCCGATAGCCCGCAAGAGCTGGAGGACTTCCTGTCGGCTCAGCGGGCCACGGGCTACGAGGCTCGGATGTCGGCAGGATACTGCTGGAAGTGGACGACGAAGATCACTCCGGCGATGACCTCGTTGCCGCCGGACGTCGTCATCGGCGACTGGGCCAGGCCCTGGAATGTGTACGGGGACCGCTCCTTGCTCGGCGCGCCTCCGGCGCCGCTCTGGGCCACCGATCCCGCGGGCTTCGGACAGGTCGGCTGCGTGTACACCGCGCAGGGCTTCGAGTACGACTGGTCCGGCGTGATCATTGGTCCGGACCTCGTCTGGAGGACCGACCGCTGGGTGGTGGACCGCACGGCGTCCAAGGACCCATCGTTCACCAAGGCCACTCCCGACGAGGATGTCGACCGCCTCGTTCGCAACACCTACAAGGTGCTACTGACCCGGGGCATGATCGGAACGATCATCTACTCGACCGACCCGGAAACCCGCGAAAAGCTCCGCTCGCTGGTCACCCCGGGCACAGAGGTACCGACCGCCGAGTGAGCCCGGCGGGGCAGCTCATCGCACGCGCCCGATCAGGCGTCCTCGCGGACCGGCTCCAGGATCGCCACGCACTCCACATGATGGGTCACAAGAATATGGTCCAGACAAAACAGGTTAAGGGAGACCGCAGGTCAGTGCCGGTTCGGCGATTTCCATGTGGCATCTCTGGTGTGCGCTACGGGCGCTGCGTGCGGAGACTTGACGAGTCGACGAGGCTCTTGTTGCCGTCGGCTTCACCGGATGAGCGGCCCATGCCTGCTGTGCAGGCTCTCCCTACCTTCTCTCTTCGGTGTCCCGTCGCACGAGCGGCGTGGCGGCGTAGGCGATGCGGATCACCCCGTCCTCGTGGCGTTCGGCGCGGGCCTCGACGCCGAAGACCTCGCGGAGGAGTCGCGGGGTGAGGACGTCGAGCACCGGGCCCGCGCCGACCGCCTTCCCGTCCTCGAGGACGACGAGGCGGTCGCAGAGGCGGGCGGCGAGGTCGAGGTCGTGCAGGACGGCCAGGGTGGTGACGCCCGTGGAGCGGATCAGGTCCAGGAGCTCGAAGCGGGCCCGGATGTCGAGGTGGTTGGTGAGTTCGTCCAGGACCAGCAGGCGGGGGTCCTGTGCCAGGGCCCGGGCCAATAGCACGCGCTGGCGCTCGCCTCCGGAGAGGGAGGCGAAGTCCCGGTGCCGGAAGGCGAGGATCCCACACCGGCCCATGGCGTCGTCAACGGCCTGCCGGTCGGCTGGCCCCTCCCGGCCGAGCAGGCCCTGGTGCGGGGTACGACCGAGGGCGACGACCTCGGCCACCGACAGGCCGCCGGTGGCGCCGGCGGCGTCCTGGAGTACGGCCGCCGTGCGGCGGGCCGCCGTCCGCGCGGCCAGGCCCCACACGTCGTCCTCGTCGACGAGCACCGCTCCCGCGTCGGGGCGCAGGGAGCGGTAGACGGTGCGGAGCAGGGTGGACTTGCCGCTGCCGTTGGGGCCGACCAGGCCGACGATCTCGCCGGGGTGGGCGTCGAGTGCGGCGCCGCGCAGGACGGGGGTGCCGGCGAGGGCGAGCCAGACGTTGTCGACGGTCAGCTTCATGCGGTGTCCATCGTCTTGTTGCGGCGCAGCAGCCAGAGAAAGAAGGGAGCACCGAGGAGGGCGGTGAGAATGCCGAGAGGGAGTTCGTTGGGGCGCATGACGGTGCGCGAGAGCAGGTCGACGAGGACGAGGTACAGGGCTCCGAGGAGAGCGGTGAGGGGCAGGAGCCGCCGGTGGTCGGCCCCTGTGGTGAGCCGGACCAGGTGGGGGATCATGAGGCCGACGAAGCCGATTCCGCCAGCCACGGCGATCACGGATCCGGTGAGGAGCGCGGTGACGACCAGGAGCAGGGCGCGCAGCCGGTTCACGTCGACGCCGAGGGCGGTGGCCGACTCGTCGCCCGCCAGCAGTGCGTTGAGCCGGCCGCCGAACAGAACGAGTAGGGCCGTGCAGGCGAGGACGACGGCTGCGACGACCGGGATCTGGTTCCATTGGGCTCCCGCGACGCTGCCGAGCATCCAGAACATGACCGTGCGCAGCTCGGTGGGGGTCGCCCACAGCTGGACGAAGCTGGTGGCGGAGAGCAGCACGTAGCCGACGGCCACTCCGGCGAGGACGAGGCGGGTGGGCGCGATCCGCCCCCTGCGGCGGCCGAGGGCGAAGACTGCGGCGCCGGCAAGGAGCGCTCCGAGGAACGCCGCACCGGCCACGCCCGTACCACCGAGTCCGATGCCGCCCAGGGTGATCACCAGGACCGCGCCGAGCGAGGCGCCGTAGGAGAAGCCCAGGACGGTCGGGTCGGCGAGGGGGTTGGTGACGAGGGTCTGGAGGACGCCGCCGGCCACCGCCAGCCCCGCGCCCGCGAGGGCGGCGAGGACGACCCGTGGGGTGCGGAAGGTCCAGACGATCTGGTCCGTGGCGATGTCGGCGCCGCTTTCGGACCCGGTGAGGTGGGCGGTGACGATGCTCCACACCTGGCCGAGGGGGACGCTGACGGCGCCGGCGCTGATGGCCACGATCATGGCCGCGGCGAGCGCGGCCGTCAGGACGGCGCAGGCCGCGGCGAGGCCCGGAGCCCTCAGAAGGCGTCGGGGTGCAGCACCTTGGCGAGCTTCTCCACGGCGAGGTCGTTGCTGGGGCCCAGGTACATCGAGTCCGACAGCACCGCGTACGTGTTGTTCTTCGAGGCGGTCCACTGGGGGAACTCCTTGAGCAGCTTCTGCGCGTACGCGGTGACGTTGGGGTCGTTGTAGGCGATGACGACGAGGGCTTCGACGTCGGTGGCGGCCACCTTCTCCTTGCTCAGGTCGGCGAAGGAGGTGGTGGAGGCGGACTCGAAGGCGTTGGTGCCGCCTGCCTTGGCGAGGATGTCGTTGTAGATGCCCTTGGCGGCGACGGCGCTGAACTCGTTGGCGCCCATGGCCATGTTCGAGAAGATGACCATGGTCTTGGGCTTCGGCTTGCCTTCGACCTTGGCGGAGATGTCGGCGATGCGCTTCTGGGAATCGGCGATGATCTTCTCGGCCCTGTCGCCGGCGCCGAAGACCTTGCCCATGTCGCGCAGCAGGGCGTAGCTGTCCTGGAGGGTCATGCGGGAGGGGTCCTCGTCGCAGCCCTGGGGTGAGATGTAGGTGCGGGCGTTCACGGTGTTGAGCTGGTCGCGGGTGGCGAAGCCGTTCTTGGCGTTGAACCCGTACGAGGTGTTGGACAGGACCAGGTCCGGCCGCTGTTCCAGCATGGACTCGCGGGAGATGTCGAAGGCGTCGTTCTGCTTGATGCCGCCGTTCGGCAGTGCCTTGATGGCGTCGGCGCGGCCGGGCACCTCGGACAGGCCGTAGCTCTGCTGGTTGGCGACGATCCGGTCCTGGACTCCGAGGGCGAGCAGGGTGGAGACCTCGGCGACGGAGGCGCCGTTCATGACCACGACCCGCTCGGGAGCCTTGGTGAAGGTCTGCCTGGTGCCGCAGTTCTCCAGGGTCACCGGGTAGCCGGCCGTCGCCGTGGTGGAGGCGGGCGACTGTGAGCGTTCCTTCCCGTCCTGTTCCGCGGTGCCGCCGCACGCGGCGGTGGCCAGGGCCATGACGGCGACGAGCGCTGTCGCGGTGAGGCGTGGGGAGGGCATGGGATGTGCTCCTTCGGTGTGTCCGGCCGACCGCCGGTGGTCTTCGTCGCAGGAGTCGGGACGAAGGAGCCGGTGGTTCCCGGATGTCCCTGTATCCGTCACCGGTTGCGGCGCCCGGTGGGCCTGCCGGAGGGGACGGGGCGTGGCGGGCGGCCGCTCCTCGCTGCCGCCCGGCGGGGTTCCCAGGTGCGCAGGCGCAGGCTGTTGGCGACCACGAGCACGGAGCTGGCGGACATGGCGAGTGCGGCCAGCATGGGGTTGAGGAGTCCGGCCATGGCCAGGGGGAGGGTGACGGCGTTGTAGCCGAATGCCCAGACCAGGTTGGTCCGGATGGTGCCCAGGGTGCGGCGGGCCAGGCCGACGGCGTCGGCGAGGGCTTCGATGTCCCCGCGGACGAGCGTGACGTCGGCGGCGCCGATGGCCGCGTCCGTGCCGCTTCCCATGGCGATGCCAAGGTCGGCTCGGGCGAGGGCGGCGGCGTCGTTGATCCCGTCGCCGACCACCGCGACGCGCCGGCCTTCCTCTTGGAGCCGGGCCACCAGCGCGGCCTTCTCTTCCGGCGTGCAGCGGGAGTGGACTTCTGCAATGCCCATCTCCTCGGCGACGGCGCGGGCGACCGCGGCCCGGTCACCGGTGGCGAGCACGGGCCGGACACCGAGGCGCCGCAGCCGGTCCACGGCCCGGTAGCTGCCGGGCCGCGGCAGATCGGCGACCTCGATGAGCGCCTCGGCCCGGCCGTCCACACGGACGACCACCGCGCTGCGGGCACTGCCCTCGGCCCGCTCCAGCGCTGCCGACAGGACTGGGGGCAGCCCGGACGCGTCTGCGGAGACCACTTCGACGGTGCGTGTGTCGACGCGGCCGGTGACTCCGTGTCCCGGCCGCGCGGTGAAGTCGCGTACGGGTGGGAGGCCGTCGGGAGCGTTCGTGCGGCGTGCGTGGGCGGTGATCGCCCGGCCGAGTGGGTGCTCGGATGCGGCTTCGACGGCGCCCGCCAGTCGGACGGCCTCCGCTTCTCCTACGCCGCCGGGCACCGCTGTGACCCAGCCGACGCTCATGTGGCCCGAGGTCAGGGTGCCGGTCTTGTCGAGGACCACGGTGTCGACGTGCTGGAGTCCTTCGAGGGCGTGCGGCCCGCTGACCAGGACACCGAGCCGGGCCCCGCGGCCGGTGGCCGCCATGAGCGCCGTCGGGGTGGCGAGCCCGAGCGCGCAGGGGCAGGCGACGACCAGGACGGCCACGGCGGCCGTCACCGCGGCCTGGGTTTCGGCGCCGGCTCCGAGCCAAAAGCCGAGCACTGCCGCCGACAGGGCCAGGACGATCGGTACGAAGAATCCGGCCACGGTGTCGGCCAGGCGCTGGGCCCGTGCCTTGCCCGCCTGGGCGTCGGTGACCATGCGGGTGATGCGGGCGAGCCGGGTGTCGGCTCCGACCGCCGTGGCGCGCACGACCAGCAGACCGCCGGCGTTCACCGAGCCGCCCGTCGCTTCCTGGCCCGGGGCGAGTTCGACCGGTTCGGACTCACCTGTCACCAGGGACATGTCCACGGCCGAGGTGCCTTCGACCACCTGCCCGTCGGTGGCGACCCGCTCGCCCGGTCTGACCACGAAGAGGTCACCGGTGCGGAGCTCTGCCACGGGAATCGGGACCTCGCGGGCGCCCCGGCGGATGGTCACCTCCTTGACGGCCAGTGAGGCGAGGGAACGCAGCGCTTCCCCGGTCCCGTGCCGGGCGCGGGTCTCCAGGAACCTGCCGAGGAGGACGAAGAGCGTGACCCCGACCGCCGCCTCCAGGTAGACGTGGGCGGTGCCATGGCCTCCGGATGCCACGAGCGTGAACGGCATCCGCATGCCCGGCTCTCCCGCGCCGCCGAAGAAGAGGGCATAGGCGGACCAGGAGAACGAGGCCGTCACGCCCAGCGACACCAGGGTGTCCATCGTCGCGGCGGAGTGCCGCAGGCCGCGCAGCGCCCGCAGGTGGAACGGCCAGGCGCCCCACACGGCGACGGGCGCGGCGAGCGCGAAGCACAGCCACTGCCAGTTACGGAACTGCAGCGCCGGAACCATGGACAGCACCAGGACGGGGAGGGACAGCAGGGCGGTGTACAGGAGCCGCTCCCGCTCGCGCGCGGATTCGGCGCCCTTGGCGCCGGCTTCGTTCCGGTCCTGTCCGCCGTCCTCGGGATCCGCGCCGCCGCGCTGTTCTTCGGGGAGTTCCGGGCGGAGCAGGACGGCGGTGTATCCGGCGGCCTCGACCGCTGCCGCGAGGGCGTCGGGAGTGGTCTCGGGCGGGTGGGTCACCCGGGCCCGCCCGGTCGCCAGGTTCACCTGGGCGGTGACGCCCTCCAGCTTGGCAAGGCGGCGTTCCACCCGGCGCACGCATGCGGCGCACGTCATGCCCCAGATCGTGAGGTCGGTGACGAGGCCGAGGGCGGGACTGTCCGTCATCAGTGGACTCCGGCGTGGTGGTCGCGCATCTCGCCGCCGGGTTCCGCCGGACCGACGCTTCCCGGTTCAACGGGTCCTACTGCCGCCCCCAGCCCGTAGGCGCCGCAGAATACCAACACGAGGAGGATGAAGAAGCCGCACAGGACCCGTAGCGGCAGGAATCGGCCGGGGTTCCGGCGGGGCGGGGCTGCTGTCTGGTCCACGGCGTACGCCTCCTGGTCGTGGCACGTGCCGTCGGGCGGCAGCGTCTGGGGCACGGGAGCAGTCGGCCAGGCACAGCGAACGGTTCCCTCACACTCCGAGCAACGCGAACCGCACATACGCGCCGAACACCACCCTCGCGGGTGACACGGGGAACGCGGTGGGGGCGCGGTACGACCCCTGTCACGGGCAGGGCGTTCAGTGCGTGCAGGCCGGCCCCGCACGAGCAAAGCCGTTCTGCCGTCAGAGCGCACGAGCGGTCCGAACACGAGGAGCAGCGACATGGAAGAACGTCGATACACCGTTACCGGGATGACCTGTGGCCACTGCGTGGCTGGCGTCACCGAGGAACTGTCGGCCGTAGCCGGTGTAACCGGTGTGGAGGTCGAGCTGGCGGACGGTTCGGTCGTCGTACGCGGCTCCGGTCTGGAGGACGCAACGCTGCGCGCCACCATCACCGAGGCGGGATACGGCCTGGCCGACACGGCGGCGCCCGCGCCCACGGGCTGATCAAGACGTCGAGGCTCGCTTACGTACCGGCCGGGGGTGGGCACCGGGCGGAGTTCCGCCCGGTGCCCACCCCAATCCTGTACCAGTGAGGAACGCCGGGTCCGGCGGACCTCAGGGACGGCCCGCCCGGCGCCGCCGAAGCCGGGCCGGGCCCGACACGGCACGGTGCACCAAGACGAAGATCCCGGCGCTCACCGCCAGACCGGCCCCTGCACCGATCAGAGCGCCGGCGGGGCCGTCCGCGACCATCCCCAGCCAGCCGTAGCCGGCGGCGAGCAGGAGCGTGGTGAGGAGGGTGAGCGGTACGACCGAGCCGCCCAGCCGTCGCGCACCACGAGCCCCGTGCCGCGCCACAGGCACATCCCAGGGCCATTGCCCGGAGGTCATCGCTTCCGGCCCCGTGGAGATTCCGGCCATGTGATCACATCCCCGTGTTACGTCCGTGCCACGCTCGCCGATCGGCATCCGCCGACGCCTTCCTCCCCAACCCGCACCCTGCTCAACCTCTCCGCCTGCGGGCAGCCCGCTGCATCGTGGCCGGGCAGCGGCCGTGATCGGCCTTCCCCCTCGGAGAGCACCCTGAAGTGGCGCATTGCGTAGGTGTCGGGTTGCGCACGCCCCCGGTTCCCGCCCCTACGCGGGATGATCCTCACGTGTAGAGAGCGCCGCACGGATCCCTCTGCCGAGGGATCAGCGTGCCAGGATGGCCGCACCGGGCCACGGGGAATGCGCCTCCCGAGCGTGGCCCGGCCCCGGTCTGCCGACCGCGCGTTCGCCACGACCCCCGCTGTTCGCGGAGCGGGTTGCGGTCGGCAGACCATCAGAGCCCGCCCTCCCCCGGCCTGCGCAGGCGTTGACGACTCATCCCCGCGCCGTGCCAGCCGCGACCCTCGGAAGAACGCAGGACGCGGTCCGGTCTCAGGCGACCGCGACGTTGTCCAGTCTGCCCGTCTTGGCCTCCTCCAGGAGGGAGCCGAACTGGTCGGCGCTCATCTCCACCCGCTGGCCGAAGTCGTCGGTGATGACCACACGACGCTCGGGCGCGGCGCTCTCGTCGATGAAGAGCTCCGGGCAGCCGCAGCTGCACTTCCCGCAGAACGTCGCCACGGGGGTCAGGGAACTGATGTCGGTCATCTGCTGTGCCTTCCTCTTCCTGCGCGTGCGCCGTGCGGTGGCCTGGCGCCGCCCGCTTACGGGCACAGAGGGCATGCCCGTGGGGCGAGCACGGCAAGCCCCTGCGGCGGCGGTGCGCGAAGCACGGGCTCAGGCTCGTGTGCTTCCGGTGCCCCTCGCACCGCAGAGGTTCCGGAAACTTTCCGGCCCTTCCGTACGACTTCCTGAGAGAGGCCGCGCGGGAGCGGCAGCGGCACCCCGGCTGTGAAGGGCCGGGAACCGATCCAGCGAAGCGTCCGACTCCTGCGGTGCGGGCGGGAATGCGCGCGGACGGAATCAGGCGGCTGGGATGACTGAAGGGTGCGGGATGGGTGGGCTGGACCTGCGGATGCGGGGGGTGGCATGCCGCCACGGTCGTGTGGAGGCGGTGTCCGGAGTGGACCTGGAGGTGGCCGCCGGAGAGCGGGTGGCGCTGACGGGTACGAACGGCTCTGGGAAGACCACCTTGTTGCGTGCCGCGCTCGGCCTGCACCGTCAGGTGACCGGCTCGATCGAGGTCGGCGGCCGCGGTACCGGCACGCAGGCTCAGTGGGCCTGGCGGCGCCGGGCCTGCGCCTGGATCCCGCAGAAGCCGGCGGCCGGACGGTTCCCGATGCTGGGTGCGGAACTGCTCGCCAGCAGCTCCGCACCCTCGGACGCGACCGAAGCAGCGGAGCGCCTCGGGGTGGGCCGGTTGACCGGGCGGCCCCTCCACACCCTGTCGGGCGGCCAGTTGCAGCGCATGTACCTGGCACGGGCGATCGGCTGCGTGGCCGCCGGGGCAGGGGTCCTGCTGGCCGACGAGCCGACCGCCGCCCTCGACTTCGCCGGCCAGGCGGAAGCAGCCGACGTGCTCACCTCGCTGCCGGTCACGCTGCTGGTGGTGACCCACGACCGGGCGCTGGCCGAGCGCTGCGACCGGGTGCTGGAGATGGCCGCCGGGCGTCTGCGGGAGGTCCGGTGACGGCTACGACGGCCCTGGCCACCGCGGACGTGGGAGCCCTGCTCCAGCTCGTGCCCGTACAGCGCGCCGGACTCGGCCTGCTGCTGGCCGCGATCGGGCTGCCCGTCATCGGAGTGGTGATCGTCGGGCTCGACATCATGCCGGTGCGGTTCGCGATGATGCACGTCGCGCTGTTCGGTATCGCGGTCGGTCTGATCACGGGCCTGGACCCGATGCTGTGCGCCCTCGTGGTGTGCGCGCTGTCCGGGGCGGGAGTCGCTCCGCTGGCCCGGACCCCGGACGGTCTGTCCGGGGCGATGGGGCTGCTGATGAGCCTGGCCATCGCGGCGGCGCTGCTGCTGCTGGCCGTATCGGGGGTCAACGCCTCCGGTGCCTTCGCCCTGCTGTGGGGGTCGATCCTATCCGTCGGCACGGGCGACCTCGTCGTCCTGGGCGTGCTCGCCGTCGCCGTGCCGGGCCTGTTCTGGTGGCGGCGTCGGGACATCGGGCTGCTGCTGTACGACCGGGAGCTCGCCCAGTGCTCGGGCGTCCCTGTGCGGGCGCTGACGGCGGTACTGCTGGTGCTGGTAGCGGTGTCGGTGGCAGGGGCGATCAAACTCACGGGGGCGCTGCTCGTCGACGCTCTGACCCTGCTGCCCGCCCTCGCCGCACGGCGGCTGGGCAGCTCACTGAAGTCGATCACCCTGTGGGCGATCGGGATCGGGGTGGCGGTGAACCTGACCGGGTTCCTGCTGGCCCTGTGGCTGGACTGGCCCCCGGGGCCGGTCCTCGTACTGACGGCGGGGACGGTCGTCCTCGCCGTGCACCTCATATCCGCATCACTCGAACGGAGAACCCGCTCATGGCGCGCACCCGCGTCCGCATCCCTTCCCTCCTCGCACTGAGCACGGCCGGGATCGTCCTGCTGACCGGCTGCGGCGACAGCGACAGCACCGGCAAGGCCGATGCCTCCTCCTCCCCGGCCGCCGGCGCCTCCGCCTCCGCGTCCGCCGATGCAGCGGAGAAGCCGACGGTCGTCGTCACCACCACCTGGGAGGGCGCCTTCGCCAAGGCCGCCGGAGCCGAGGACATCACGGTCATCGTGCCCCAGTCCGTGCACCACGCCCCGGACTACGACCCCAAGCCCTCCGACCTCGCCGCGGTCGCCAAGGCCGATTTCGTGCTCTACGCGCCCTTCGAGCCGTACGCCGCCAAGATCAAGGAGGCGGCCGGGTCGAAGGCGAAGCTGGTCGAGGTCAACCTGGACAACGACCCGGACAAGGTGAAGGCCGAGGTCGACAAGCTGGCCGGGATGTTCGGAACCAAGGACGCCGCCACCGCCTGGAAGACCGGCTTCGACACCGAGTACACCAAGCTGAACAAGGAGGTCCAGGCCGCATGGCCGGGCGGGAAGGCTCCCACCGTGGTCAGCCAGGTGTTCACCGTGTGGGCCGCGAAGCTGGCCGGCGCGACCCCGGTCGGCACCTACGGGCCCGAGGCCGTGACCCCGGCGCAGCTCGCCGAGCTGTCCGCGAAGAAGCCCGCCCTGGTTCTGGACAACGCCCACATGTCCACCGGGACCGTGCTGCCCGACTCGGGTGCCAAGCAGGTGAAGATCGTCAACTATCCGGGGGACGACCTCGACCTGCTGGCGGTCTACCGCAACGCCGCCGCCGAGCTGAAGAAGGCCGCAGGCGCCTCCTGAGAGACCGCCACACCTGCCGCATCCCGGGACGTTCCAAGAGGAACGTCCCGGGATGCACTTTTCGCCCCCGAGGGCACCGCTGTGATTCGCCTCACGGCCGCGGCGTCGGTCGCTCTCCCCGGCGCCGGACGCCGGAGCACATCCCTCAACAACGCCTTTGTCCATGAACCTCGCTGACGCGGCATGAGCCGCCGGGGGCCCTGGAGCAGTCCCGGACTGCCCTGAGCCGGGTTCCGGGCAGCCGGGTAAGACGCGGATAGGTTGTGCCGGTGCGCGAACCGGGGAGCTGGCCGAGGCGGACCCGGTGGGGTCTGCCCGGTGCTGCCGCATGCCTGGTGCTGGGAGCGGTCGGGCACGTCGCGGCGGGCGGCAGCCTGCCCTCCCCCGCCGCTCTCGCGGGGATCTTCGCGGTACTGACCGTCCTGTGCGCGACGCTCTTCGGCAACCGCCGGATCGGCTTCTCCACGACCACCATGGTGATGGGCGGCACTCAGTTCGCCCTGCACCTCGCCTTCCACACCCTCGCGGCGGGCCACTCCACCGCCGCGCACCGGTCGACCGGGCACCACTCGATGGCCGGGCACGGACTCGCCGTGCACGGCGGGATGGCCCCGGCGGCCACGATGGACCCGGCGGCCATGGCCCAGGCCGGGCACACGATGAGCCCGGCCATGACCGCCGCGCACGCACTCGCCACGATCGGCACCGCCCTGTGCGTGGTCCACGGCGAACGGCTGCTGCGCCACCTGGCCGCCCTCCTCACCCCGGTCCGTCCCCCCGCGGCCCCGCACCGCACTCCGGCCGCCGCCGTCCTGCCGCCCCTCCATGTCTCTCCTCCGCTGACGCCGCGGTTCGGTGTCCTGCTCGCCCGCTCCCGCCCCAGACGCGGTCCTCCCGGGATGACGTGCGCCTGATCCACCCATGTGATCGGCGGTCCAGCCGCCCGCCCGGCGGCCTCCCCCACCCACCGGCGGCTCCACCAGCCACCGGTGCGGTCACGCACACCCCCGACAGGAGAACTTCCATGACGTCCACCACCGGAACACCACCGCAGAGAACCGCCGACCCGGAGCCGGCCGGCCGCTCCTGGCAGGGCGTACGCGCCCTGCTCGTACGGCTCCACTTCTACGCCGGGGTGTTCGTCGCCCCGTTCCTGCTCATCGCGGCCGTCACCGGCCTCCTCTACACCGTCGCACCCCAGCTCGACCAGGTCCTCTACGGGGACAAGCTGACCGTCGAGCAGGTCGGCGAACAGCCGCGCCCGCTGTCCGAGCAGATCGCCGCGGCACGCGGCGCCCACCCGGAAGGCGCTCTGGCCGAGGTCGTCACCCCGGCCTCCGCCGAGGACACCACCCGGGTCGTACTGTCCCTGCCCGAGCTGGGTGAGAAGCAGCGGACCGTGTTCGTCGACCCGTACACCGCCGAGGTGAAGGGTGAGCTGACCACCTGGTTCGGCTCGACGCCGGTGACGACCTGGCTGGACGACCTGCACCGCAACCTGCACCTGGGAGAGACCGGCCGGCTCTACTCGGAGATCGCGGCGAGCTGGATGTGGGTGATCGTCGCGGGCGGTCTGGTGCTGTGGATCGGGCGCGCCCGCGGTCAGCGGGCCAAGTCCGCGCGCGGGGTGCTGCTGCCCGACGGTACGGCTCGCGGCGTGCGGCGGACCCGCTCCTGGCACGCTGCCACCGGCGTGTGGCTGGCCCTCGGACTGTTCTTCCTGAGCGCGACCGGTCTGACCTGGTCGCACTACGCCGGCGAGCGCTTCGGGCAGGTCCTGGACGCGGCCAAGGGACACGCGCCGGAGCTGGACACCCTGCTGCCCGGTGCCGAGCCGCCCGCCGAGGCGGGCGGCGACGAGCACGCGGGCCACGGTGGCCACGGAGCCGCCGAGGAAGCCCCGCAGGCCGATCCCGCGGACTTCGACAAGGCCCTCGCGACGGCCCGGCAGGCTGGGCTGGGCGGCACGGTGACGCTGACCCCGCCGGCCGACACGGCCAGCGCCTGGGTCGTGGCCCAGTCCGACAACGTCTGGCCGGTGCACTACGACCGCGTCGCCGTGGACCCGGCCAAGGGCGAGGTCACGTCCCACACCCGGTGGGCCGACTACCCCGTGCTGGCCAAACTGACCAAGCTGGGCGTCCAGGGCCACATGGGTGTGCTGTTCGGTGTCCTCAACCAGATCGTGCTGGCCCTGATCGCGATCGGACTGATCCTGATCACCTTCTGGGGCTACCGCATGTGGTGGCAGCGCCGTCCCACCCGTGAGGACCGTTCGGCGGCCCTCGGCAAGGCCCCGGCCCGCGGTACCTGGCGCCTGCTGCCGCTGCCCGTGCTGGTGCTCGGGATCCCGGCGGTGGCGGCGCTCGGCTGGGCGCTGCCGCTGCTGGGCATCACCCTGGCCGTCTTCCTGGTGGTCGACGTCGCCGTGGGTGTCGTGCGCCGGAACCGGACCGCGTGAGGCGGCGGGCGGGTACACCAGGCGTGTGCCCGCCCGCTCCGCAGCGGCGGCCGGCCACGGCGCCGGCCACCGCTCCCTGCCCTCAGCCTGCCTCCGCCAAGGGCGTCGCCCGGGCGTCGGAACCGGCCTCGGCCACGGCGTCGGAGAGACGTTCGCGCAGCGCTGCGCGGTCGGGCTTCCCCGCTGCGGTCAACGGCATCTCGGCGACCACGAGGAGGCGTTCGGGATGCTTGTGCCGCTCCAAACCGTGCTCGGCGAGGTGGGCCGTGAGGGAGTCCAGCGTCGGTGCGTCCGTTCCCCGGGCTACGACGCAGGCGGCCAGCCGCTCCCCCATGAGCGGGTCGGGCACGCCGACACACACCACGTCGCTGACCTGCGGGTGCGAGGTGAGCGCCCGTTCGACCTCGGCGGGGCTGATGTTGGCGCCGCCGCGGATGACGATGTCCTTGAGCCGGCCGACGACGTGCAGGACGCCGTCACCGTCGAGGTAACCGAGGTCGCCGGTGCGGACCCAGCCGTCGGCGGTGCGGTAGCGGGCGTCGAGGTCGGGTGAGGCGACGTAGCACAGCGGGGTCATCGGGCCCCGCGAGATGATCTCCCCGATGTCTCCGTCGGCGAGAGGTTCGTGGGTCTCCGGGTCGGCGATGCGGATCTCCGCGACACGGGCGTCGGGGTGTCCGGCGACCACGCCCCTGCCGTCGGTGGGCGGGACCGTGTGGGCGAGCCCGGTGTGGCAGTTGACCCCGTCGGCGGAGCCGTACAGGTTGACGACCGGGCAGCCGAATGCCTTGGCGGCCGCGGCCGCGGTGGTCTCGTCGAGCGGCGCGCCGCCCAGCACGAGAGCCGTGGGGGCGGGCAGCCGCTCGTCACCGGTGCCGAGCCGCTCCAGCATCATGCGGATCATGGTCGGCACGCCGAGGACGTGCGTCGGCTCGTGCGCGCGTACGGCTGCGATCGCCGCGTCGGCGGTGAACTGGTCGAGCAGGACCAGGGTTCCGCCGTGCCGGGCGAGGGTGACGGCGGTGCCGTTGGAGCCGAAGGCGGAGGCCAGGGGGACCAGGAACAGGCAGCGGGGCGGGCGGCCGTCGGGGATGAGGGAGGCGAGGAAGTTGCCTCGGCCGCCGGCCAGCGCGTTGTGGGAGTAGGCGACCATCTTCGGCTCGGCCTCGGAGCCGGAGGAGACCAGGATGCGGGCCGCACCGTCCGGGTCGGGACGGCTGGCGCGGAAGGCGGCGGGGTCCGAGCGCATCAGCTCCGACCATGCCGCGGTCCCTTCCGGCGCGGCTCCGGGGCCGACCGCGACCACGTGCCGCAGCGCGGGCAGCGAGCGCGACAGGGTGTGCAGGTCGGCCGCGTGCCGGAACTCCTTGTGCTCGACGGCGGCGATGACGGCCACGGCCTCGGCGCGGCGCAGCAGGCACTCGGCCTCCAGGACGCCCCGGCCGACGGGGAAGGGCAGGGCCACGGCCCCCAGCGCGGCCAGGGCGAGGTCGGCGATCACGCTGTTGCGGTGGTTGGGCAGCTGTACGCCGACCACGTCGCCCGGGCGTATCCCGAGTCCGGCGAGGCCGGCGGCCAGACATCGCACCTTGCGGTCGAGCGCGGTGTAGCAGAGCTCGCCCTTGGCGTCGATGACGGCGGTGCGGTGCGGGTCGGCGATCTGCCGTGCCCGGAAGAGGCTGTAGAGGTCCAGGTCGGGGCAGGTGCCGTCGACGGCGTAGGAGCGGCGCAGTCCGGCGGGGAGCAGGTCGTGCAGGGCGACGGTCATACGAGCCTCCAGGGGGTGGGGACGGCGGGCGCGCCATAGGCGTCACGGGTGATCGCCCCGGCGAACCGAGGGTCGTGGTGCAGCGCGTCGAGGTCGGTGGTGACCGGGGTCGCCGCGATGCCGTGCGTGTGGAGCAGGGCGAGGGCCTCGGCCGTGGGAAGTCCGTCCAGGGCGTGGCCGCGAGCGGCTGCGGCGTGCCGGTCGGCGGGGGCGATCCAGCCGTCGGCCGTACGCAGGGGGCTACGGAACCCGGCCGACCGGCGGGGGTTCTCCCCCCGGGTGATCCGTGCCAGGGCGGGGGCGGTGAGGGTGTCGGCGGCGCCGAGGAGGGAGGAGTCCACGCGTACGCCCCGGCCCGTGCGCTCGCGCAGCAGCAGCCCCGCCAGAACGGCCTCAGCGCCGTGCAGCCCGCCGAGCACGTCCAGGAGGGTCATCAGCGAGGGGGCGGGTGCCTCTCCCTCGGGGCGCACGGCCTCGCCGACGCCGGTGCGGGCCTGCACCATGAAGTCCGTGCCCATGGGGGCGTCCTCGATCCGGTCGGCCCAGCCGCTGGTGTACGCGTACACCAGGCCGGGGTTGACGCGGGCGAGGTCCTCGGCATCCAGACCGAGTTGGGCGGCCTTGCCGGGGGCCCAGTTGTGGAGGAAGACATCGGCCTGGGACGCCATGTCACGGAGTCGGCCCCGGTCGGCTTCCGCCTTGATGTCGATCTCCACCGCCTTCTTGCCCCGGTTCAGGGCGAGCCAGCGGGCGGAGATGCCCGAGGTGGTGGGGGGCATGCCGCGCAGCGGGTCGCCGCCCGGCGGTTCGATCCGGACGACCTCGGCTCCCAGGAGTCCGAGGAGGTGCGCGGCCAGGGGTGCCTGGATGCGGCGGCCCGCCTCCAGTACGGTCAGGCCGGCCAGCGGCAGGTGAGGGGCCGGCGTCTTGGCGGGGGCCGACCGTGGCCGGGGCACCGGCCCTCCGGCGAGCGGGCTCAGCGCCCAGGGGGCCGCGCCGTCGGTCTCGGTGTGGCGTTCGGCGAGGGTGC